>CAYGWQ010000055.1:0-22469 GCA_964353465.1 uncultured Acidobacteriota bacterium
AAATATACAGCATATTAGACTACTTGTAAATGTTATTTATTTACGCCGCCTAAGACAAGAGATGTTTCTGCCACAACCTCGGACCTGGACCTGGACGTGGACTTGGACGTAGTCCTCGACCTGGATCTGGACGCGGCATGGGATGGAACGATCTGCTGAATATCACATTCGCAAAAGTCTGGCTCTGACAGGATTGTCCAAGTCCACGTCGAAGTCTAAGTCCAGGACCAGGTCCAGAATAGATGAGCATGGAGGTTCGTGAGAATTACTGATCAGATTCCTTATCTTAGTGCCATTCGGGACAGTCACCAGTGTCCTCATCTTGAGCGGGACACTGGCGGCTGTCCCCTCCCACTTTCTGGAGACCTGACACGTCTAATAATGGTGATCAGCGTCGGTCAGAATTCTTCATGCCATCGACGGCGGACTTGAGTTCGATCTCGAAAAAAAGGAGGCTGGCGCCGGTGTCAGGGCGGAAGACCTTCGGGATGTATACCCGGCCTTCGGCCAGCATGGCCTTTAAATCCTTGCCGGCCGTTACAGGCACGTACACGAATCCACCGCCGGTGGTATGGGGCTCTACCTTCTTGAATCCCAGCCATTTCCGCTGAAAATCCTGAAGCAGGGCCGTCTCGGCAGTATCAAACTTGATCCGGATTCCTCCGGGCAGCCCGATTCCTCCGATTTTGCGCCGCGTTTGGGTCGTCAGCCGATGCACTGCTTCTTCGGGCTTCAAGGGCAGCATGCGCGCCCCATGCGCGAGGACCTCGATGGAGGCGGGATCAACCTCGACCGGATAATCGTTGTCATTGAAGACGATAACCGCCAGGGGCATGACGGCACGAGAAACAATGGTCCGGTCATCGAAAACCTGCGCGGCAAGCGCATCGGTCAGGAGCGGATCTACGGCGATGGTGACTCCTTCACTTGCGAATCTTGCAGGATAAGAGTCAACCGCCCGCGGGGTCCAGGGGCGGACCTTGTATCCTGCCAGGGTGGGAATTGACAGGGACATCAGCAACAGCATATACCGGCATACTCGGCGAACCCTTGCATTCCAATTCCAAGTCATAACGGGCACACCACGTCCTAGAAGGTCCTGCTGGCGCGCGAGTATAGCACAGATCACATCGGACAGAACCGACATGCGTGGGCCGGAGAATCCCTGCACTCCAGCCGCGAGTCAAGGGCTTCCAGTCGATCCGGATCGGATTGGAGAAAAGAGGAGAAAAGCGGGACGCAATCCTATTTAGTTTCTGTCGCGTAACTCCCTTTTACGGCGGACTCGTTCCTCAACCAGAGCGAACATGTGCGGGCGGGCTTTAGCCCGTGCCCGGTTTACATGAATGAGAGATCGATGCCTCAATGCACACATCGACTTATAAACAAATGAATTACGCTTATGAAATCAACCCTATCGTGGCTGCTATCTTTCTTTAATGCGCGGGCTAAAGCCCGCCGCCACATATGACTTTAATCCTGCCGGAGCTATAGGTCGAATAACGAGTTTCGCGACAGAAACTGTTTAGGCCTGCCCTTCCCTGGCCGGCCCATCAGTATTGCCTACAGCCTGCGGCCCTGCTCGGATTCCAGATCGGTTAAATAGGATTGCGTCCGCGGTTATCTGCGCACTCTCCAAAGCACAGCTCACCCCATGCGGCACCGGTTTCAGCGATCGGCGAAGGGGCGGTCGATGGCCAGGGCTTCCATGCCGCCGAGATAGCGCGCCCCATCCTCGGTAACGACCATGCAATCCTCGTGGCGCATGCCGAATTCTCCGTAAATATAGATTCCCGGCTCATTGCTGAATGTCATCCCCGGCACGAGCTTGAGCTTATTGCCTCTGACTAGATAGGGGTACTCGTGTCCCTCCATGCCGATGCCGTGGCCCAGACGGTGGGCAAAATACTTATAACCCGGTCCATAGCCCGCGTCTTCAATCACCTTGCGGGCAGCGGCATCCGCATCCTCGCAGGCGGCGCCGGGCCGGCACGCTGTGAGCGCGGCAGTCTGAGCCTTCTTGACCACATCCCAGACCTTCATCATCCTGTCTGTCGGCTTGCCGAATACAATCGTACGCGTCACATCGGAACGGAATCCTTCGACGCCGCACCCGCCATCAACCATGATGACCATCCCTTCGGCGAGAGTCTGCGGTACGCGGGAACCGTGGGGAAAGGCGGTGTTAGCACCGAATTGCGGGCCGCCGCTACCGCTGGCGCCCAGCTTGGCGTGCAGGGCACTGATGGCGGAAGCCAGATCGCGCGGCGTCATGCCGGCGCGGAGCTGGGCAAAGGCCTCCCGATAGGCGATCTTGGTAATTCTAGCGGCCAGGTCCATATAGGCGATTTCTTTCGGGGTCTTCGTGCCGCGACAGCCCTCCGTCACGGCGGAACCGTCGGCGATCTCTATACCTGCCGCATCCTGCCGCAAGCCGAAGATCTGGAAGCCACTCATGTTCGGTGCTACCCCGAGGCGGCGGGCGCCGAGATCCTTCATGATTCCCGCGATGAGGCGATAGGGGCTCTCATGTTCCTCCCAGGTCCGGATTTCCTGCCCTGCGGGAATGGACTCCTGCGCCCGTTCCAGTTCAAAAGCCGGACATGCCCAGATCGGCAGCCCCTTGCGGTTGAAAACCGCTCCGAACGTTCGTTCGCTCGCCCCCCAGCTGACCGTCGTGAAGTAGGAGAGATTGACGCCGCCGGGCAGGAATACCGCGTCGAGTTTATTCTCCGCCATCAGGCGCCTGGCCCGCTCCTGGCGATCGGCATAGTCCTCCGCACCGAGAGGTTTGACGCCGGCCGTCATGTTTTCGAGCTTTGCTGCCGCGGTTGCGCTCTGGGCGAAAAGGCGGTGTGCCCAGGCCGGAACTGTGCAGGCAAGTCCGCCGATTTTCAGGAATTCACGTCGCAGGATCATGAAGCGCTCCTATACCAAGGATGGTTGTAGCCCACAGTGGACCCGGAATGGACGGCAACAAGGGTGTTCTGCATACAATTCCGGCGGTATATCACCCTGCTGCCGGGCATGTCAAATCCCGAATGCAGCCACGGATGGAAAATGGCGACGCTACACTGTTCAGGCTTGCCCTTCCTTGGCCGGCCAATCGGTCTTGCCTGCGGCCCGGCTTGAACTCCATTTTAGATAAAAAGGGTAACGCCCCTGATAATTGGCTCCCTTTGAGGCCTTCGTGGTCTTTGCGGTTCAATCGAAAACGGCCTTACTCGCAGGATTCAAGTGCGTCCTTTATCGCAGAGCTCCGAAATAGCTGACCTTGCGCTTGCCGCCTTGATAGCCTGGAGCGCAGGCGGTAAAATCGGGTCTTACGCCAGGAGGCTTCCGACCGCCGGGTGCGTCGTAAGCTGCCGGCAAAATCCGAATTTATCCGGGAGATGCTATGGCCCTGATCCAATTCACCAAGAACCACTCCGATCACTCCACAGACAAGGGCTACCAGTTCGAGTTTTTCTGTGACCGTTGCGGCAATGGATTCATGAGCGAGTTCAAATCCTCGATGGCGGGGCTTGCCACAGGCGCTCTCAGGGCTGCGGGAGACATCTTCGGCGGCATTTTCGGCAGGGCAAGCCACGGCACCTATGAAATTGAACGCGTGGTGCGCGGCCCCGGGCACGACAATGCTTTCCGTGACGCTGTCCAGGAGGCCAAGCCGAACTTCCGGCAGTGTCCCAAGTGCGCAGGTTGGGTATGCCTTGCCACGTGCTGGAACGACAAGCGCGGGCTCTGCTACGAGTGCGCGCCGAACGTGGAAACGGAGCTGTCTGCAGCACAGGCGCAGACTACAGTCGAGCAGCTGCGGGAAAAAGTCCGGCAGCAGGACCTGACGAAGGATATCGATGTCACCAGTCAGGCAGTCGCTCTTTGTCCCAGTTGCGGCGCGCGCACGCAAGGCGCCAAATTCTGCCCAGAGTGCGGCAAGCCGCTGCGCCCCAAGAATGAGTGCGCACGCTGCGGGACCAAGGCGGAAGCCGGCACCAAGTTCTGCCCGGAATGCGGCAACAGGATGGGCTGATCCAATGCCTGGCTATTCCGGTACGGTCCTAGGAATCCTTGGGAAAGGCGATTCTGCAGCGGCATGCCCGTGCCGGCTGGAGTTCAACGACGAAGGCCTGACTCTGATCCCCGAAGCGGGCCCGCCGCTGTCTCTTGACCTGGGCGACATCGACGAGCTTTCTCCGGCCGATTATGAGCTGCACTTGAAGCTCTACACAGGAGAGAAGTACACCCTGGCCCGTCTCGGCAAATCCTACCAGGACCTGCTCCGTGAGCTGCAGGAAGCCTATCGCGAGCGTCTCGTCCGGTGCCTGCTCCTCGAAGATCTGGAAGAAATCGCTCGTTATGAGGGCAACGCCCGGCTTGAGTCAGCGGCCGGCGGCTTCTCCGCGCCGGCTGAAATCCGGCTCTATCAAAGCAACCTGGCCGTGTTGCCGCAATCGCACACCGGCTTTCAATGGCGGCTTGCTGATATCGAAACCTTGAGCTTCGATGATTCCAGTTATGCCATCGTGCTCCGTTCAAGCGACGAGGTTCTCTCACTGACACGCCTCGCCAAGCGCACACGGGAGCTCTACGACCGGATCCAGGCTGCGATGGCTGATGTAGCCGGCCGGAGCGCCCTCACGGTGCGGTCGGTCTTCCCTTTCCTGACACCGGAACAATTTCAGCGCGTGGCCGAACTCATGAAAGACGGGCATGTGGCAGCCACCGCTAAGCTCGCGTCGATCCATGCCGGGACCGACCGGGCACTGGCCGAGAAAATAGTCAGCGCCAGACTGAAGCCTTATTATGAATTCCTGACTTCACGTGCCGCCTCCTGCGGGCCTTATGCCGGCTTCAAGCTCATCCGCAAAGACGCCGGGCCGGATTCCGCAGGGGAGGAGGAGATTTTCGCGGAGGCGGAAACATCAGGGCCGGCATCCGAGGCAGTCCTCCCGGACAGCGTGGTTATTCCCCCCGGCGAGGAGGATAGTGGAGAAAGCGAAGCGGAGGTGCTCCACTGGTTCATCTTCCCGCTGCGTACGCAGGGCGCCGCCGACATGCCGCAGGTCGCGGCCTGGGAGGCGACTTCCCGCTCAGGCCGTGCAACCTATCTTTTCCGGCTGATCCCACAGGGAGAGGTCCCCGCATCGGGGGATCCCGCGAAGCATGCAGCTGCCATCGACGAAGCGGTCGGGCGTCTGAACCGCAGCCTCCTCCTCCTCAATTTCCGGCGTGAACCCATATATCTTTCCGATGATGCTCTGCAAATGCAGCCGCGCTACCGGCGTTATGCCATCGCATGCCGGAAGATTCCGTCTCTGCGGCAGCTGCGCTCCTCCTTCCTCGGCCGCGTCATCCACACCTCCCCGCAGGCCTGGCAGCAGCAGGTAGAACACCTCCTGGCCGCAACGAATCAAGCGATAGAAACAAGCTAGCCTCTGTCGCGAAACTCATTCGGCCCGCAGGCAAGCCCCAGAGGGGCGGAAAGATAATAGCCCCGGGCGCGAGCCCGGGGTTAGCCCAGGAATCGACGCGGAGCCCTGGAGGGGCGACAGAAAATGCTTGCGGATAAAGATCTTTCGCCCCAGCCGGGGCTCATTCAATGCAACATCGTATCCGGGGGCTTGCGCCCCCGGCTATTATCTTTCCGCCCCTCCAGGGCTCTGCCGGCACATGCGGCAACCGAGTTTCAGCGCAGAAACCAGCTAAAGGGTGGTGTC
The DNA here is from genome assembly GCA_964353465.1 of uncultured Acidobacteriota bacterium. Classification (GTDB taxonomy): domain Bacteria; phylum Acidobacteriota; class UBA6911; order UBA6911; family UBA6911; genus JAFNAG01. Next base: position 5,718 of record CAYGWQ010000055.1, read on the forward strand.
TTCAGGTCGGGCGGTGGCACCGTAAATCCATCGGAACACTGCATCCTGGCGCTCCTCGTCCTGCTTCCGGCGCCCGCGCAGCTCTTCCAGGTTCCTGCTCATGATTTGGAACACTTCATCCATGAGCCGGTGTTTTTCCCCATGAGAATAAAGCGTCACATCAATGGGCCGGTCGATCTTGATGCGAATAATCACACCCGGATTAACCTGCAGGGTTTTGGGCACGATGACACGGTAACTCCCCTCCAGCGTCACCGGCACCAGCGGCACCCCGGTTCTTAGTGCCAGCGCGAAGGCGCCGCTGTGAAAATTGCCGAGATCGCCGTTGCGGCTGCGCGTCCCTTCCGGGAAGGCGATGGCGTCGATTCCCCCCTGAATGATCTTGGCGGCCGCCATGATGCTGCGAACGGCTTCCCGGGGATGCTCGCGATCGATGGGAATATATCCGGAGCGGCGCATGTGCCAGCCCATGAAGGGAACGCGGAAGAGCGATTTTTTTGCCACCCATCGGAACTGGATCGGAAGATGCGCCGAGAGAGAGAGGATATCGTGCAGGCCGCTGTGGTTGGCGACCAGCAGCTGCGGGCGGGTGTTGTTGATATGCTGCAAGCCCTCGATCTCCACTCGGACACGGCTCAGCCACAGGTTGTCGAGCGACCACCGGCGCATGCAGAAGTGCTGGAGCCGGCCGCGGCTCGACATCAAACTCCCCAGAAGCGAAACCGTGGCCCAGAATGCCGTGCTCAGGCCACAGCCGGTCCAACACCAGAGAGAATACATCTTCGCCTTAAAGCGTTTCATCGATAGAGCCTGCCACGGATTCGAGCGGTAAAAAACACTAATAAGCTGAATCGCTGCGACATGTCAACGAGTATCACCCTGCCTCGCGCTGCCGGGTGCACCGATTTCTCCTTATAGCGATTCCGGGCGGGAAACATCCGGGGCCTGACCTACCTGGAGCACAAGTTTGTTCTTGTTCCAAGGGGGGGAATATCTTATAAATCAGGCCTCAAATGCAACCTGTGGCACCCATCACCCATAATTCAACTTACCGGAAGGAATGCCAGAACCAATGTTCAAGACCTTATTCCTCGCCGCACTGTCAGTCATTGTAGTTCTCTATATTGTGGGATGGTTTCTGATCGCACGTAAAAACCAGCAATCGGGCCGGGGCCAGGACGGCACTGCCAAACCGACGCTCCTTCAGGCCTTCATCGGTTTCTTCGCCAATTTCCTCGACACCTTGGGGATCGGATCTTTCGCCACCACGACATCCTTTTTCAAGCTGTCGCGCATGGTCCCCGACGAGAATGTGCCCGGCACGCTGAATGTCGGCCATGCACTGCCGACGATCACAGAAGCGTTTCTCTACATCACCATGGTCCAGGTCGGCATCCCCACTCTCCTGATCATGATTGCGGCGTCGGTCCTGGGCGCCTGGATTGGCGCAGGAATTGTGGCTCGCTTGCCTCGGCGCACCATCCAGATCTCGATGGGCCTGGCGCTGCTGGTCGCAGCCGGAATCATGTTGATGGCGCAATTCAGCCTTTTCCCGATCGGGGGCTCGAGCCTGGAGTTGGCAGGCCTGAAACTGTGGGCCGGAGCCTTGGGCAATTTCGCCCTGGGCGCGCTGATGACCATCGGGATCGGCTTGTATGCGCCCTGCATGGTGTTGGTGTACCTCCTGGGTATGGAGCCGCTGGCCGCATTCCCCATCATGATGGGCAGTTGCGCATTTTTGATGCCGGTCGGCAGCCTGCAGTTCATTCGCAATAACCGCTACAGCCTGCGCGCCGCTCTCGGCTTGACCCTGGGAGGCATTCCCGGGGTCCTCCTGGCATTTTACCTTGTGAAGTCGCTGCCGCTGGAGTACATCCGATGGCTCGTGGTGCTTGTGGTCGTTTACACCGCCACTAGGATGCTCCAGTCCGCACGGGCCGAGAGACCTGCCGCGAAAGCAGCCGTATAGGCTATTGCCACGCAACTCCTTTGCACGAAGGAGTGGATTTGCAGCTATGCTGCGCCCTGAATATTCCGGGGCGGGCCAAGCGACATCGCCACACAAAACGAAAAGGCCTCAAAGAATTCACTTTAGGTTCTTTGAGGCCTTTTTACTATTAGTGGTCTGGCCGCGGGTTGCTGACTACTCATGCTCCACTTTAAAGCCCACCTTGAGCATGACTTGAAACTCGTCGACCTTGCCATCTTTGATGTGGCCGCGCTCTTCGACTACCTGGAACCAGCCAAGATGCTTGACAGTCTTCGCAACCTCGGCTACCGCCGCCTTAGCCGCCTCGGCAAAACTGACCGGCGATGTACCGACCACCTCGATTACCTTGTAAGTACCCGGCATAAAGAAAATCCTCCTTTTTTGTGCATTTCAAATTTGCCATGGATTTTGCAGTTTTCATAAGACAATTTTGTCCAAAATGCCGGTCATCGCTCGAGCCGTTTTTATAAACCACGAAATACACGAAATACACCAAATGTCTGAATCAGGACATTTCGTGTGTTTCGTGCATTCGGTGGTTATGGCTTTACCTGTGGCCGCGCCTGGAGGAATACAGCCGGATTCAGGCCCCACCACCCAAGCGGCCAGCGGTTGATAATCTGCCGCCCCAAAATCCTATCGCTTGGCACTATCAATTCATCTTTCATCCCGGCGATAAGCTGGCGGTTCTCAGGCAGGATGAGATACTCGGAAGGCCCTAGTGTCTTCAAAGGCAGCGAAGTGCTCGCGCGGTATTCGGGAGCGATGTAGGGCTCATCCCAGCCTTGCCCATTGATCCTCAGCCCTCCTCCGATGATCTCGACCGCATCTCCCGGAAGGCCCACGATGCGCCCCACAAGGCAACCCTCTGCATCCCAGGAAAAGATCGAGTTGGATCCAAAAATGATGCTGCCACGACGTCGACCCGGCTGGCTCTGCGGCAGCCTGGGCGAGAAGGTTACGAGCTCGAAACGTTTCGGGAACCGGAGTTGATATGCCAATCGGTCGACGTGAATCTCATAATCCTTATTCGGAGACAGAGTGGATGTCGGGTCCGATGCGATGAGGCGCAGGATTTTTTGAGCGAGTATCGGTTGCACGTACTGAAGATCGATTCGGGCCGGCGCCACAATCCAGAAGGTGGCGAAAGCGGGCACCGTCATCAGGACGGATCCAAGCAGGAAAGAAATCACGATCTTGAAATCACGAATGGGGTATACGGTGCGGAGAGCCAAGACAACCAGTATCAAATTCCAAACAAAGAACACGATCCCTAACGACACCATGATGCTCAGGGTAACAGCCTTGAAATTCCGCATGAGATACCCTATCTCCTGCGGTACGACCAGGAAAATGATCAACGCGAGCAAGAGCACCAGAAGCCCGGGAACGCCGGTGTAGCCGAAAACGACGACAAGCCCGGAAAAGGCCCCTTGTCCTTGTTCTGCAGATCCTCTGGGTCGAAACATCCGGGCAATAACATGAATGAAAAACAACTTCAGGAAGACGGCTGCGGCTGCGGCAACAAGCGGCGGAATCAAGGAATAGCCCGGAAACGGATCCCGGTCAAAGTAGATGCCGCCCATGTAGTGAAATCCGAAGTAGATGGGAACTATGAGAAGGACCAGGGATCCCCAGCCGGCCCCACGTTCCTTGATCAGGGCGAAGCGGCGGGCGGGTGAGGTAACGACGAGTCGGATATCGCTCAGAAACTCAGGAAAGCTCAATTTCTCTCCATTACCCATTTTCGCCCAGCTCCTAGAATACTTGCCTCAGAATCTGGAAAACCTCGCTCGCCCCGGGGAGAATCCGATCCAACCGGAATGTGCTGATGGTTCTCTCCAGCGCGAATGCAACGGCTACTGCGATGTAGCCCAAAGTGGGCAGCGGATGCTCCAAGGCATGATTCCATGCTGCCAGGAAAATGTTGTGCAGGAAGGGAATAATGCCTTTGCCCCTGCCGGATGCAATATCCTGCCGATACCGGGCCAAAAGCAACGCCTTCCGGGACTGTTGAGCTTGTTCGGGAATTTCCGGGACGGGCCAGGCTTGTATTTGCCCCACGAGATCACCGTACTCCCGAAAGATTGCACCACACTCCCCGCAATCCTCAAGATGGCCGGATATTTCCCGGCGGACATCGACGGTTTCCTCCTGAAGAAAATGCATGAGCAGCTCTTCTTCGGTGTAGTGGCGGGAATCGTGCCGTTTCATCGAGATCCTCCGGCTCTGCGCACCGAGCGCCGCACGGCGTGTGTGGCGCGAAACAGGGAGGTCTTGACGGTGCCGAGGCTGCAATCTTCCATTTCAGCGATCTCTTCGAGCTTCATCTCCTGAAAATAGCGAAGTACGAACACCTTCTTCTGCAATTCCGGCAGCTCATTCACGCACTGCCGGATATGATCAATGCTTTCTTTCTTCTCCAGCGCGCTGAAAGGCGTAAGTATGGCCTCTCCGAGTGCGCGCTCCGGCAAAGCATCCCGATCGGAGGTCTGGCCCTGATGAGATTGGGGGCGTCGCTGGCGGGTGCGCCAGCAGTCAATGGCATGATTGACAGCCAATCGATATAACCAGGTGGAAAATTTGGCTTTGCGGGAATCCCAATCCGACAACGATCGATAAAGCTTGATGAAAATCTCTTGCGTTGCGTCTTGCGCTTCCGCCATGTCCTGAACGATCCGGTACGCAGTGGCATAGATCCTGGGATGATACGTGTCGTACAGTTGGGAGAAGGCATCTTCATCCCCGCCAAGAATTCTCGCGACCAGTTCCGCATCGGATTGTGGAATTACCATTGCATCCAGACTCCGATAGATCCTGGCCTGAATCCTGTCACAGCCCTTTGTACGCCTTGGTGCATGTCATGGTTGACAGCATTGTACACCAGACAAGCCGGGGCCTGCTATCGCGGCCGGGAGATTCCTATTTGCACTCCCGGAGCGCTTGCAGGTACGATTGTGCTATGGATTTGTTGCCAAAGTCTGAAGTGGTCGCGAGGTTAGTCCGCCTACAGTGCTGGATGCAGGATCATTCTGCAGACGCGGTTTTTGTCTTCCAGGACGCTGACCTTTTCTACTTTGCGGGAACCGTACAGGCCGGCATGCTCTGCGTTCCATCGCAGGGAGAGCCACTATACCTGGTTCAGAAGAGTGTCAGCCGCGCCCGTATCGAATCGCCGTGGGAGCGACTTATCCCTTTCCCGGGATTTAAAAAGCTGCCTGAGTGGCTGGCGGACGAAGGATTGGGAAATCTCCGCAGGATCGGCATTGAGATCGATGTGCTCCCGACGAATTATTACCTGCGTCTGCGCGAATCCTTCCCGCAGGCGGATTTCGTCGATGCATCCGAGGCCATCCGCTGCATCCGGATGATCAAATCCGCCTATGAGATAGAACAAATCCGGCAAGCCGCAGGGATGCTCCGCGCTGCCTTTGAGCAGATCGCCTCCTGGATCCAGCCCGGCATGACCGAACTGGAGCTCATGGCCCGAATTGAGGGGTACCTGAGGAGCCAGGGGCACCAGGGCATCACACGCATGCGTGCGTTCAACCACCGCATCAGCTACGGCACGCTGTCCAGCGGCGCCAGCGCCGCCTACCCGACATCCTTCCCGGGCCCGGTGGGATTCGTCGGCCTTTACGCTGCAGTGCCCAATGGCGGTAGCGAGCGCAGGTTTGCAGTCGGAGAACCGATCATGGCGGATATCGTGGGCGGATATGGCGGGTATATCGCGGACAAGACCCGCATCTTCGTCTTGGGCGAGCCTGGACGCGACATGGCCGACGCCCAACGTTTTGTGCTGGACCTGAACCGGGAAATCGAATCGATGCTCAGGCCGGGAATCCTGTGTTCGAGTATCTATCAGCGCGCTCTCGAGCGCGTGAAGGACAGCCCCTACGCTTCAGGATTTATGGGCGCCGCGGACAGCCAGGTCCGTTTTGTAGGCCATGGTGTCGGGTTGGAGCTGGACGAGCTGCCGGTGCTGGCGGGGGGGTTCGACATCCCGCTGGAACCCGGGATGACAATCGCGATCGAACCGAAGATCATCTTCCCTGAACGCGGCGGCGTAGGGATTGAAAACACCTATCGGGTGACCGAATCGGGTTTCGAGAAGCTGACCATATTTCCGGAAGAAATCATCACCGTCCCGGTCTGATACGGTGCGCAAACACACACGCGCGGACTCCGGTGCCGGGCACAGGAAGTCCCGAAGGAGCTTTATGGAAGAGTTTCGCATGTGGCCGATCGGGTACATCCACAGCCCTTACCGAGAGAGCGCGCAAGTTCCAAAGGGACTGGGGGCCAAACATGAAGCAGAGGGAATACTCCGGCTGCTTCCTGAATTTGAAGCGGGACTGCAGGACATCGAGGGGTTCTCTCACCTGGTGATCGTATGGGTGTTCCACCGGTCCGAAGCATACGAGCTGGTCGGTGCCACGCCTGCCGACGGCAAACCGCACGGGGTTTTTTCAACCCGTTCTCCGCGGCGACCGAACTCGATCGGATTGACAACCGTGGAGCTATTGCGCAGGGAAGGCGGCTCCCTCCATCTGCGGGGCGTCGACATGCTGGATGGGACCCCGGTCCTGGATATTAAACCCTACACATCGAGCATCCCGGAAGAGAAGTTGCGCCGGGGCTGGCTTGCCGAGGCGGAAAAACGCGCCCAGGCATCATGACATCCGCCATGGCTTCCACTTCTCCAAAATCCAGATCTCCCGAAGCTACCGGCTTCGGGCCGGTCACGCGGCTTAAGATCAAGCTGGTATCCCTGTTGGGCTACTGGGCCATCCGTCTTATCGGCTGCACGCTGCGCTGGCAGGTCGAAGGGGAGGAATATCTGCAATCCATCTATACTGCAAAGAAGAACGTCATCTACACGTTCTGGCACGGGCGCATTTTCCTCGGCACTTATTTCTTCCGCAACCGCGGCATCGTGGTGATGTCCGGTTATAACAAGGACGCCAGAACGATGGCCCGGGTGATCGAAAGGTTCGGCTACGGCATTGCGCGCGGATCCTCCACGAGGGGCGCGAAGCGCGCTGTGGTTACGATGCTTCACGAAATACGCAGAAACAAAGACGTCGCGTTCAGCATCGATGGGCCGAGAGGGCCCCGCTATATCGCCAAACCGGGCGCCGTCTGGGTAGCCTCCAAAACCGGTGCGGCAATCTTTCCGTTTCACATGTCGCCCGAAAAGAAATGGGTGATCGACAGCTGGGACCATTTCCACATTCCCAAGCCGTTCTCCCGGGTTCTTGTGCTCATGGGAGCCCCGATCTACGTGAAGGAGAATGCCGACGAAGCGGACCTCGACCAATCCCAGCGGATTCTTCAGCATTCGCTGGAGGATATGCTTCATCGCGGCGATGCTTATTGGATGAAACAGCCTCCTGGAGGTCGAGGATGAAAATATCGCGACTGGCTCAAATTGCAGGCCTGTTATTCATGGGGTGCGCTCTCGCCCCATCTTCAGGCGCAGTCCGGGCTCAGGAAGAGGGTCTGCCGCCGGGTGCGATCCGTTGCGAACCTTCCCTGCCCGTGAGCATCGAGATAGCGCCGCTGAATCAGCCGGCCGTGGGGCGGCCGACGCGATTCGGTATCACCGTGATCTCGAATCTCGATCCGGACCTGATTCAAGACATGCAGCTGCTGTATGAGATTCCGGCACGGGTCCGCATGACGGCTCAAGCCGGCGCCGCACCTCAAGTATTGCACAGAGCCGGCAGAACCAACCTCGAACTGGGAGTTATTCTTCCCGACCAGGCCCGCTATCCCATTCGCGCGCGGCTGGTCGTGCGCCTCGCCAACGGCAAAACCATATCGCAAACCGCCGCGCACTGGGTAGGCATCTCCGACGACGATCGTCCGGAAGGAATGATCGGCCGCGTGGTCGATCCCGACGGCACCGGCATCCGCGTGTACCGCGGAGAAACGATCGAGGGGCAAAGATGAGCATCCTGGCCCCTCGGGGAGCACGAACCTTCCTCCTGCTGTTGCTGACGCTCTTCCGCGCGCCTTCCCTATTTGCCGCCTACACGGTGACGGGCAAATTCGTCTACGAAGACCGTGAGTTTGATCTGGAGGGCTTTACCGGCGTCATCAAACGGCGGCCGATCCGCTTCGCCGATGTGCGCATCCTTGCCAACGGCAGCACGGTTGCCAAAGGAACGACGGGCGCCAGCGGCGAGTTCCTGATCAGCGTGCCGAACCTGGTCGTTCCGTCGCTCAGCGCCTTGTGCATCACGTCATCCGCACAGTCCACTCCCATGGAGCTGAATGTGCGCGTCGCCAACAACGATTACAGCTTCGGAGACTACTACGCGGTCAGCTCAGAAACCTATTCTACCCCGGGGCCTTCAGGCCTTGTCACAATGGGGACCATCATTGCCAGGGCGGACACCGATATCGGCAAGGCTTTCAATATCTGGGACGTCCTTATCGACGGCCTCGAGTTCGTGAACTCGTCCCAGGTCCAGGGCAGCTTGCCGAGTGAGAGCCTGACAGCGATATGGCGCGAAACCCACAGCCGGAACTCATCTTTCTTTCAAGGCGCCCGCAACAAATATATCTACGTGGGCTCGATTGCACCCTGGAACGACACCGTCATCGCTCATGAGTTCGGTCATTTCATCGACGCGCTGTATTCCAAGTCGGATAGTCCGGGTGGGCCGCACTACCTCGGCGATGACACGCAGGACATCCGCCTTTCCTGGGCTGAGGGTCTGGCGACGTTTCTCGGATCCAGCATCCGGAAATTCAAGGGATATCCGCGGCCCGACATCTACGTAAGCACCGACGGTACGAATCTCTCGTTCTCCTACGAACTCGAGTCGCTCACCGGTGACTCCGTTATGGCCAGCACGACCGGGAGCACCAACGAAACGGCGGTAAGCGCCGCCCTGTGGGACATCACCGATGGACAGCAAACCGGCGACGCCACGGCCGGTGCGGACGATGATCCGCTCGAGAGGCCATTCGCCGAGATCTGGAGAGATCTGACGCAGTACATGCCCACCGTGACGAGCCACGATCTGAACGTCGAGGATTTCTGGGACGGCTGGTTTGCCGTGCGCAATGGCGGATCCCTGATTGATCTGCAGACAGTTTTCGCGGAGATCAACGGCATCGAATTCGTGCCCGACCCGCTGGAAGCCGACAACACCGTCGCGGAAGCGCCCGAGATCGGCGCCGGCTATGTTGCGCCGCTTCTGAGCGGCGGGAGAGTGCTGATTAATGAAGTGAATGTCGGCGGGGTAGATTCGGTGGAACTCTATAATGCCGGCAACCGAGAGGCTGACCTCACCGGATGGACCATAACCGCTACCGCACGCACATTTCCGACCGTGGTTCTTGTTATCCCTCCCTTTCAGCTGGCCCCGGGGGCATTTGTCCTGCTCTCCGAGGCGGCGGGATCCAACACGAACGCCACACTCTATTTCAACAGAAACATCTCTTGGGCTAACGGCACCGACGGCGCTTGTGCGCTCCGTGACAACTACGGCGTCGGCCGGGACTTCGTGCGCTGGGGAGATTCCACAATGCCTCCGCCGCCAGGCACAGGCTTCCACGGGCCCAACGCGGTTTCCCCCTCAACCGGCAAGGACCTGTGCCGGAGCTTTGCCTCAGGCGACACGGATACGGCCGATGATTGGTCCGAACAGAGTCCTTCCCTCGGCACCTTCAACCTGGGTGGGAACGTGCTGCACTACACCTACTACCCCGCGATGGATTTCGATCTCGCAGCGTTCACCGCGCAGGCCGGCGCTGTATACCTAACGGAGACCTTCAACCTGGCTAACGGTGCCCATACGGTTCTGGAAATACTCGCCGCCGACGGCATCACGGTGCTGAAATCCACTGCCGACCAGCCGAATAGTTCCAGAGACGGCAGCCTGCGTTGGACGGCTCTCGCGGGTGGCCGATACTACATCCGTTCCCGGCGTTTTGACGGGGCAACCAACCTGGCCAGGTACGGCTCGTATGACTTGCGCATCCTCACCAAGGAGCCTTTGCGCGTGGCGAAGGATGCCGCTCCATTCAAGACGATTGCCGTCGCCGTGGCCGCCGCCTCCTCCGGAGAGACAATCGAGGTCCAGGACAGCGGCATCTACCGTGAAAATATCATCATCACCGGAAAGAACCTGACCTTGAGGGCCGCACGCGGCCAAAGTCCCGTCGTGGACGGCAGTGCAGATCCTACACGACCGGCACTGGAGCTGAATGCCGAGAATGTCCGCATCGAAGGGATCCGGGTTCGCAATGGAGCGCCGGGAGTCAGAGTTTCCGGGGGAACCGCAACCCTCGTCAACACCGTCGTATATCAGACCTCGGTCATGAGCCGGCAAGCTGACGGCATTCGCATCGAAGATCCCTCCGCAAGCGCCGCCCTGATCCATTGCACGGTTGCGGGTAATCGGGGGCTCGGAGTGGGCGTATTCCGCGGCGCCTCGGCACGCATCGTCAATTCCATCATTGGCGCGAATGCGACGGGCGATCTCTTGCAGGACGGCACCGCAGCCAGCCTGATCGTTCAGTATTCCTTGATCGAATCGGGCAATACGGCGGGTTCCGACGGAAACCTTGATGGAGATCCAAAATTCGCCGATCGCTTCGCCGGCGATTTTCGCCTTGATTCATCCTCTCCTGCGATTGACCGGGGGGACACCGCCGCGGTCGACTTGCCTGGCTCAGATGCCGCCGGACTCACCCGAAGCCTGGATGGCGATCGTGATGGCACCGCCGCTCCCGATATGGGAGCTTACGAGTTTCTCCTTTTGGATGTGCTGGCCTCGAGTTCCCTTTATCCTCAAGTGGCCGTGGGCGGCGGGTATCGCACCTCGCTGATTGCCGTGAATCCGGGAGCGCAGGACGCACAGATCCGTTGGGATTTATATGGTTTCGACGGCAGACTGCTTACCGGAGTCGATCTGGCGGCATCCGGCGGCCGGCCTGCAGTTTCCATCCCGCCGCTGGGCATGGTGCGCCTGGAAGCGGGGGCGGCGGGTGACGCCATTTCGGGCTATGCAAAGACAATGGGTAGCCTCCCTGTCGGAGGAGCCGCACTCTACCAGGTGATACACGGAGACCGCATCACGAGCGAAGCGGGAGTCGGTCCGGCCCAGCCGACCGGACGCTTCACCATTTATGTGGACAATGGCCGCGGCGCAAGGTCCGGGTACGCGCTGGCGAACCCGGGAGATCGTCGTGCAAATCTTCAACTGACCGTGCGCGATCAAAACGGATTTCCGGTGACATCGGCAGCCTTGCAGCTCGCAGCCGGAGGACACCTGGCGGAGTTTGCCGCGCAGCGCTTCCCGGCCGCCGCAGACGGATTCGAAGGGACGATCGAGTTTCTCAGCGACGAGCCACTGCATGCCGTCGCACTGCGCTACGATAATGAAACCATGGATGCCTTCTGCACCATGCCGGTGCTGGGAAACGGCTTGGCTCCGCTTCTCTACTTCCCGCAGGTCGCGGACGGCGCGGGCTATCGAACGAACCTGATTTTGCTGAATCCTGGTGATCGCGTTGTCACCGCTCTCGTGGAGTTTTTCTCTGCGGATGGTTCCCCTTTAAGTGTCCCGGTAGGCGGGTCCTTCCGCACGAGTCTGAACCTTGTCCTCAATCCGAGAGGCTCCGCCTCGCTCTTCACGGACGGGACCGGCGGCGTGATCAGCGTGGGTTGGGCCAGAGTCACCGGCACTGACCCGATCGGCGGCTCGACGGTTATACAGACTCGCACCGGGTCGCAGGTAATCTCGGAAGCCGGTGCTGCCGCCTCACTCCTGGCGAAGAGGTCTTTGAGCTATCTGGATGGTCGTGGCTTCGCGAGGTCCGGCGTGGCAATCTGCAATCCCGAGCTGGCAGCCGTGACTTTAAACCTGCGACTGCGCGACACGGCCGGCCAAGTAGTCGGAGCCAGAAACGTGGTTTTGCCCGGATTTGGGCAGGTGGCAAAGTTCTTCACGGAGTGGTTCCCCTTGATCCAGGAGGGCTTCGAGGGCACCCTGGAGATCTCATCCCCTACGCCAGTTGTGGCCGTCGCGCTGCGCTACGATAATCCGCTGGCGGACGTCTTTGCAGCTTTGCCCGTGGTTGTGATCCGGTAGCGGGCGCAGGGTTGTCAGGGCAAAGGTGCGGCGCTCCCTCAGAGTACCGCTTCATCACGCCTTATTGTTTGGCGAGAAACTTCTGCATTTCCGGACCGATCTGATCCCGGCACTCGATGGGCGCCAAATGACCGCACCCTTCTGCAACAAACAGGACAGACTGAGGCATCTCACGGTGCATCTGTTCTGCAATCGCAAGCGGCGTCAGAACATCCTGCCTGCCCCATAGGATCAAAACCGGCATGGTCACGCCCTCGAGCTTTCCATCCATGAGATCTTTGCCGGCGATCATCGAGTCGAGGGAGCGGCCGACGACCCAGTCCTGCTCGTTCATGACGCGCAGGATGTCGCGTGCCACAAATTCGGGGATGGCGCGCGGATTGAGAGTGAGAACTTCCATCAGGTGCGCAAGCTGCTCCGGAGTCTTGGGACGCAAGGCCGAGCGATTGACGGCATCATATCGTATGCCGGCGCTATCCAGCAGGATCAGCCGGCGGACTCGCTGGGGAGAATCTGCCGCCAACTTGAGACTTATCCAGCCGCCCATGGACCACCCGGCAAGGTCCGTTTGCCGCAAGCCCTGGCTGTCCAGAAACTGGCGCACAATATCCGCCTGTAAGGAGATGGCATAATCAACGTCCGGCCTGTCCGAGCGGCCATAGCCGAGCAGATCGGGCGCGTACACCCGAAATCCCTTGGCCGTGAACTGTGGGATCAACGGCAGCCAGATCTCCGAACGCGCGCCCAGACCGTGTATCAAAACCAGCGGTCGCCCTTCCCCCGCAACCAGGTAATGTATGCGGTATGGCCCTAATTGCACATCGTTGCGGTGGATTCCCTGGATCCACATGCCGACCTGCTGCAAAGCCATGCCCAACATGACAGGACGGAAGTAGTAGGTTCCGCCCAGAACAATCCCAATCAGAATCACCACAAGCAGGATTCTGACGAGCCAGCGAAATTTCCGCCATGATGACATGGCTCGAGAAGCCAAGCGGATCTCCTCCATGCAGAGAGGATATAGATGGCAATTTGCTATTCCTGATAAGGGTAAAATACCACTGCTTGCACGGGAAATCAGCCTGAATCCTCTTGAGCTTCGAAGGCCTTTGAAACCACGAAATACACGGCGCGGCCGGAGGCCACCACCAATAGAATTGTAAAGTGATCGCCGCCGCGCCCTGTATTTCGTGGTTTCGGGTGAACCTCTTCCGCAACGCGAGCAGGCTACCGGTCTTCGACGCGCAGGCAGATACTTGGGTCAAGGCGCGCAGCCCGGATTGCAGGCAGCAATATGGCCAGGAAACCAACGGCGACGAGCAGCAAGGCGGAGGATGCCAGAGTAAAGGGATCGGTCGGGGTGACGCCGTACAGCTGACTCCTCATAAATCGTGCCAATCCCAAAACGCCGATCAATCCGAGCGCCGTACCCGCAACTGCCAGCTTAAGCCCGTATCGTATCAGCATTTGAACAATCGATCCGCCGCTGGCGCCGAATGCCATGCGCACCCCGATTTCCCAAGTGCGTTCTCCCACCATTTGAGACAGGACACCGTAGATGCCGATGCACGACAACAATACCGCCAGACCGGCTAAAAGGAACAGCAGCCGCATCGTCAGCCGCCGGTCACCGATTAAGGCGGATACCAGATCCTCCAACGTCCGTATTCGCGCGATGGGTTGATCAGGATCGATCTCCCGCACCGCCTGGCGGACGGCCGCGACCACGCTCGAAGGATCGGTTGCGCTCCGGACGACCAGATTCAGTGACCTTCCGCCTAACTGCCGATAGGGGAAATAGACCTGTACCCTATTTCTTCACCATATGCGGATCCCAGAATAAACCTAAAAAATTTGACCTGCATGCACATCATGCCTATAATGCATGCATGTCAAATATTCAATATACCATCCGTGGAATTGCCGAACGCGTTGACACTCGTATCCGCGAGCGTGCCGCTCGAGAAGGGAAATCACTGAACGAAACCGTGTTGGAGGTGTTAAAGGCGGGGCTTGGCATTACCGGCAGTGGCGAAAGGTATGCAGATTTGGATGATCTCGCCGGGACCTGGGTGGATGATCCCGAGTTCGATCGGGCAATCCAGGAAATGGACCGTGTCGACCCGGAGCTATGGAAATGAAAATCGCTCTCGACACGAATCGCTATCGTGATTTTTGCGCCGGCGTGCCCGAAGTCGTCGAGCAGCTCGCCGTTGTCAGTGCAATCGGCATTCCCTTCGTTACCGTAGCTGAGCTTCGGGCCGGGTTTCTATGCGGAAGTCTATCTCGCAAGAACGAGGCGATTCTCCTGCGTTTTCTGAGCCGGCCGCGGATTCATCTCCTATTTGCCGATGAGCAAACCACTCACCACTACGCCCGCATCTTCATTCAGCTTCGTTCCCAGGGCACGCCAATCCCGACAAACGACATGTGGATCGCGGCATTGGTAATGCAGCACGATCTTCTCCTCTATTCGCGCGATCGGCATTTTGACAGCCTGCCCCAACTGCCGCGCATCGGCTGAAGCCGTTCGGAAAACAGGGATCCGGTCTGGAAAATGCTCAATCCGATTGTCGTAGGTGATTCCGCGTTCATGTGTCTTTGACCCCGTGGTGAATTCATTCGGACGTCTCGTAACTCTGCGGCGCTTGATCGGTTGATACAGGAATGAGCCGCAGTTTCAGTCGACGTCGAGGGAGTGCAACTCAAGGCCCGTCCTTCAGCTCGGTACGATGTCTGACCCTTCGGTTGGTGACGAGGATCCTGCCTTTGCCGGCCAGGCGCCTCCTCTGGTCGTCGCTGAGCAGGATTCGTTTTTTCCCGAGTTTTTCTCGGAGGATCCGATTCTCCGTTATGAGATACTCAATGGCGTCTTGTTATTGGCGATTGATCCAGCCTGCGAGGATCAGGAGCGGCAGCTGCCATGGCTGAAACTGCGACTTCATGTTCCTCCGGATGCTCGGTTAAGATCTGCAGCATCCAGGATCGTTGGCACCCTGTCAAGCGTCGCATCCGGCATTGGGAGCATCCGAGGCAAGGCACGCCTTTGCAGCCGTTTGCGGCTCGGCTGAGTTTTTTCACCTTATGCGTTGACGATTGAAGGTTTCCTATTTTTAAGGGGAAGAGCATGGCAAACAGACCTCTCAATGTCGGATTAGTGGGGGGCGGCAAGGGCGCATTTATTGTGCACCCCCATCAGAAAGCGATCCACCTCGACGGCACGCGCCGCGTGACTGCCGGGGCTCTGTATCCCGAACCCACCATAGCCCTCGAAGAAGCCGCAAACTGGCCCTTTCCGATCCGAGGCTACGGCTCCTACGACGACATGATCCGGGACCAGAAAACCCTTCCTGCAGACCAGAAGCTCGATTACATACTCATTGTCACGCCGAACTCGGTGCATTACGACCCGGCAATGAAGGCGATCCGGGCAGGCATCCCGGTCTTCTGCGAAAAACCGCTATGCCTCAATCTCGAAGAGGCGAATGCTCTCGTCAAGACGGTTCGCGAACTCAAAATCCCGTTCGGCGTTGCCCACACCTATATAGGCCACTGGACCAGCCGTCTCTGCCGCTACATCGTTCGCAGCGGCCTGCTTGGGGCAATCCGCTGGGTCGATTCCTATTACATCCAGGGATGGCTGGCAACCAAGCTTGAAGACACCGGCCAGCAGCAGGCTTCCTGGCGTGTCGATCCCAAGCGTGCCGGCGGCTCCGGTTGCGGCGGTGACATCGGCACGCATGCGCTGATGCAATTGCGCTATGTGACCGGATTGGAGGTTGCCGAAGTCTCCGCACAGCTCGAAACTTTCGTCACCGGGCGCAGGCTGGATGATCACTTCACCGCATACTGCAGGCTGAACAACGGCGGCAGAGCCCTCGTCCGCGCCTCGCAGATCTGCATCGGCTTCAAGAACGACCTTGGCATCGTCATTGCCGGAACCCAGGGCTCATTGCGCTGGCGGCAGGAAGATCCAGAGAGCATCACCATCTGCCTTGCCGGCCAGCCCGACCGCACTTACTGGCGGGGCGCTGTAACGCCTGGTGATGGCTTCTTACCCCTGGACATGCCCGCCGACCTCATGGCCGAGCCGACCATTCCGTCGGGCCATCCGGAGGGATTTCACGACGCGTTCGCCCAGCTGCATCGCTGCTTCGAAGCCGACGTGCGCCGATGGCAGGCCGGCCAGAAGTTTTCCTGCGACGGAGCAAAGTACGCCACTGTCGAGGACGGCTGGACGGGCATCGCCTTCATCGAAACGTGTGTGAAGAGCAGCAGTAACCGCGGCGCCTGGACGCCAATGCCCGCGTCCGCTCCTCAGGAAGGATAAATACCACAAAGCACCCGAAAAGACTTCGTGAGTCTCATATTGACGCGACTGTATAGGCAAGAGATTAGTTCGGGCATGCAATTCTGTATGAAATCCGGGCGCAACGCGAAAGAAACGCTTGATTTTGTAACGAAAAGCGGCTACTTTTCGTTACATATCGAGGCGGAACAGCATGCAATCGATCGAAAATGGGATAGTCACTCGGATACAGGGCAAAGCAAGAGGCAAGTGTTTCACACCCAAGGCGTTTCTCGACCTTGGCAGTCCCGAGGCGGTCCGCATCGCACTGCACCGCCTGGAGAAGCGCGGTACGATCCGCC
>CAYGWQ010000056.1:0-22464 GCA_964353465.1 uncultured Acidobacteriota bacterium
TTTGCGATCTTGGCTACCAACTCTCCTTTCTTCAAGGACTTATCCTCCTTTGGTGAGGTCACTGCCGGTGGATTCTGAATGATGGCACTATTGCATTGCGCCGCAGGGCAGTCAAGCGAAAATCGAGTGATGAGTCGTGAGTGATGAGTGATGAGAGGTTGGTGATGGGCATGAAGTGCGGGGGGGGCGTGGCGCGGTTCGAGTCATCGCCGGCAATATGCCAGGTGCCCGTCAACCGAGAAACCGCTCCTCACTCAGTACTCATCACTCATGGCTCATCGCTCATCACTCCTTTTCTCAGTACTGTGTTGTAATCTTGCGGCCGATGTTGCTAGAGTAAGGCGCCTTTGGATACAGCGATTCTGTCCGGGCTCGAATCGGCGGGGAGAGATGGCCAAAAAACCGTTAGGCGTCGCCATTCTGTGGCACATGCACCAGCCGGATTACGGCAACGAGGAGACCGGCGAGATCTATCTCCCGTGGACCCGTTTTCATGCCGTCAAGGACTACTACGACATGGGAGCGCTGGCGGGGCAGGTGCCCGGCCTGCACCTCACCATTAATCTTGTCCCTTCTCTGATCGATCAGCTGCAGGCATATGCCCGGGGCACAGCGCGGGAGACTTACGCAGCACTCACGCTGCGCAACGCGAGCGACCTCGACGAACGGGAGAAGCTCTTCCTGCTCCGTTGCTTCTTCCAGCTTCCATGGAAGCAGATGATTCTCCCTTATCCGCGCTACAAGGAGCTTCTCGACCGGCGCGGCGTGTCTGATGCTCAAGGGGAATACATCCCCGCCCTGAAGCGCTATGCAATCCAGGATTACCGAGACCTGCAGATGTGGTACAACCTGAGCTGGTGCGGCAACGAACTGCGCCGCGAACCGGCAATCTCGGAGATGTTTCGCCAAGGCCGGAGCTTCAGCGAGAAAGACAAGGCGCACCTGCTGGAGCTCCAGGCCGCCTTCATCGGCCGCATCCTCCCCCTGTATCGGGAACTCCGCGAAGAGGGCGGAATCGAGATATCCGTTTCCCCCTATTACCATCCGATCCTGCCGCTGTTGTGCGACAACCGCTCAGGGCGCGAATCCACCCCGGGCATAGCCCTGCCGGCCGGCCCGTTCTCCTATCCCGGAGATGCGCGGGAACACATAGTGCGCGCCCGGAAACGCTACGAGGAGGTTTTTGGCCGGGCACCGCAAGGCATGTGGCCTTCCGAGGGATCCATCAGCGATGCCGCATCCAGTTTGGCCTATGAGCTGGGGCTGCGCTGGCTCGCGTCGGATGAGGGCGTGCTGTTGAACTCTCTGCGGAAATCGGGACAGGCCGGTGGCGCTCTCTCGCTCGAGCAGAAATGCAGCGTCTGGCGGCGCGCGGAAGGGCCGGCCCTGTTCTTCCGCGATCGGGGGCTGTCGGACCTGATCGGTTTCACTTACGGTCGCTGGAGTGCGGAGGATGCGGCGGCCGACTTCTTGCACCGGCTGCGCCGCATCCACGAGGGCTTGCCTGACAACGGGAGGAATTATGTCGTGCCGGTAATCCTGGATGGCGAGAACGCCTGGGAGCACTATCCGCAGAACGGCGCGGAGTTCCTCGGCTTGCTGTACCGCAGGCTCGCGGAAGCCGGTTTTGTGCGCACGGTATCCCTCTCGGAATTCCTGGACATGGAACCGCGCCGGGAATCCCTCCAGACGATTGCCGCCGGAAGTTGGATATATAGCACTCTCACCACCTGGATCGGGCATCCGGAAAAAAACGCCGCGTGGGACGCGCTCTCCGCCGCACGCCTTGCATTCGCGCGCTCCGAGCACGCGTTCGCCGACGACCGGCAGCAGGAACAAGCCTTTCGGGAATTAATGATCGCGGAAGGGAGCGATTGGTTCTGGTGGTACGGCGATGACCACCAGACCGAAAACGCCGTCGAGTTCGATACCCTTTTCAGAAGCCACCTCAAAAACGTCTATCGACGGATCGGACAAGCTTACCCGCTCGAGCTGGACATCCCCATCAAAAAGGCGGACATCCGAACCCAGTTCCGGAGTCCGCTTCATACCATCTCGCCGCGCGTCGACGGCAAAGTGACCGACTATTTCGAATGGCTGGCAGCGGGTTTCGCCATCCCCTCCGGAGGCGGGGCAATGCACCAGGCGGTGCGATACCTGGAAAAGGTCTACTTCGGGTATGACACCGGCCAATTCTTCCTGCGTCTGGACTTTGCAGGCGGGCTCAAAAAGCTGCCGCCGCAGGTGTCGGTGCAGCTGCAATTCTTCTCGCCCAAGGAATGCCTGCTGACGATGGATCGCTCCGGCGGCCAGTGGGGGTGCAGCTCCTTCACTTCCCGGGTCCCCGGCCAGACCCCGACAGCCGCCGGCGGCAAGATCCTCGAGGTCGGAGTTCCGCTCAAGGCACTCAACCTCGAGGAGCCGGACGAAGTCAGGTTTTTCATCAAGCTTGTGGAGGGCGAGCGGGAATTGGAGAGATTTCCTGCCACCGGTTTCCTGCTCGTGCCGGTGGATCCCATCGGCCTGGACCCACAGGAGTGGATTGTATAGTGCGGCGACATGTCGCCGCACTGATTGACATCACCTCGTTTCTGCGCCAAGATTGGCAGCCGTTTCTCCCGGCCGCGTCCGTCAGCAGGTAGGTCCGGCGGGGGACTCAGGGGCAACCATTTCATTCCGGCAGAGCCGATTATGCCTATAGAACAAGGGATCAATGTCTATATCCACCAGTCCGTGCGCGCTTATGGAAAAAACCGGGTCGGAGATGACGGGATCGTGCTCGAGGACGTAATCCTGGGCTACCCGACCACGGACATATTGCTGGACATCAGCGCGCGGCGGATCGCGGCGGAATACCTGGATTACTCGGGGACGCTAATCGCGAACAACGCCGTAATACGCTCCCACTCCATCTTCTACCGCAACGTGACCGTCGGGCATCACGTGCGTACCGGGCACCGCGCCATGGTGCGTGAAAACTGCCAGATCGGCGATCATGTCATGATCGGCTCCAACGTGGTGATCGACAACAATTGCCGGATCGGGAGCCATGTCAGCATCCAGTCGAGCGTCTATATTCCGACCGGAACCGAAATCGGTGATTATGTCTTCCTCGGCCCCAACAGTGTGATCCTGAACGATCCCTACCCGATCCGCGAGGGTTCGCGGCTTGCCCCGCCGGTTCTGGAACGCGGCGTCACCATCGGAGGCAACGCCACGATCCTCCCGGGAATCCGGCTCGGAGAAGGGTGCTTTGTCGCAGCCGGCGCCCTGATCACCAAAGACGTGCCGGCCTGGTCGCTCGCAATCGGCAGCCCGGCCCGGTTCAGTGATCTTCCCGAGCGTCTCCATGAACTGAACCGCATCATATGATCCAGTATTCAGGGAAACAGGTCCTGGTCACCGGAGGAGCCGGTTTCATCGGCAGCCATCTCGTCGACGCCCTGGTGCGGGAACAGCCCGCAGGCATTTGCGTGGTGGACAACCTGTTTCTGGGCCGCGAGGAGAACCTGGAGGATGCGCGCGGCGGCTTTCCGGAACTTGCGTTTCATCGCCTGGACGCCACGGATGGGCCCGCGTTGCGCGCTCTCATACGTCGCCACCGTATCGAGATTGTCTTCAATCTCGCCACCAAGGCTCTGGGCCATTCGTTTGCGGACCCACTCGACGCCTTCCATGTCAACGTCGTAATCGCCGGCCACCTGCTGGAATCGCTGCGTTCCGGTGAGATCGCCGGTCTCGTGCACTTTTCGTCCTCCGAAGCTTACGGTACGGCACTCCGGACTCCCATGGACGAATCGCACCCTCTGCGGCCAAACACTGCGTATGCGGCGGGAAAAGCAGCGGCCGATCTCATGATCCGGGCTTACCAGGAAAGTTTTGGAATTCGGGTGCTGACCTTGCGGCCGTTCAACAATTTCGGGCCGAGGCAGAATGAGGGCGTTTATGCCGGGGTGGTTCCTCTGACCATGAACCGGATTCTCCGCGGGGAGCCGCCCGTGATCTCCGGCAGCGGCGCCCAGACCCGGGACTTCACCTTCGTGCGCGATACGGCCCTTCTGGCAGTAGAGCTCGGCAAGCATGACGAGCTGCACGGCGCCGTTGTGAACCTGGGGTCCGGCAAGGAAGTTGCCATCCGGGATCTCGTCGAAAAAATCTGCCGCATCAGCCGCTACGCGGGCGAGGTGCGGACCGCTCCACCGAGGCCGGGGGACGTGCTTCGTCACTGCGCAGACGTGAGTGTCCTGCAGCAGGTCCTGGGCGAGGTCTCCTTGAGTTCTTTGGAGCAGGGGCTCGCTGAGACCTGGGAGTGGTACCAGGCGCGCTACTGAGAAAACCACGAAATACACCAAATCGCTTTCGTGCATTTCGTGGTTTCAGTTTTGCTGATGACCATGAAGAATACACCCCATATCCTCATCATCATCGCCCTGGCCATCCTGTTCTTCTCCCCGAACATCGTGCAAGGCGGGCTGATGCTCCCGATGGATATTCTCCAAAACCTCGCGCCCTTCTCGGCATCCGCTCCCAAGGAATCGGCCCCGGTTCATAATCCGCTCCTCTGGGACCTGGCCGTGATGATCTACCCGTGGATCGAGGAGTTCCGCCGGTCAGGGGCTCCGTTCCCTTTGTGGAATCCCTATTCCTTTTGCGGCTCGCCGCTGCTGGCCAACGGCCAGACCGGCCTGCTATATCCGCTGAGCTGGATCTATCGCATCCTGCCCCTGGGAGCAGCCCTCATCGTCATCGCTGTAGCGAAGCTCTCCTTTTGCGGCATTTTTGCATTCCTGTTCTATCGCAAACTCGATTTTCAACGACAGGCCTGCCTCCTCGGCGCCCTCGCTTTGATGTTCGGCACCCTGACCGTGGTCTGGCTCGGATATCCGGCGTCTTTCACGCTCGTCACGATGCCCTTCCTCTTCTGGGCATTGCAGAACTATCTCTCGAGCGGGGACCGCCGGCACATCGCCTGGATGGCCGTGGGCTATGGATTGCTCTTTTTGGGGGGCGGGCTGCAGACTGCCTTCCTGCTGTCGCTGGCAAGCGCGCTCTACTTCGCCCTGGCGGCGCCGCGCGTGAAGCTCTATCCGGCCCTGGGGGTGGCGGCGCTGCTCGGCTTCTGTCTGGCTGCACCCCAGTTGCTGCCATTTCTCGAATACCTGAGGGAAGGGGCCGCATCGCACTTCCGGGGCGGCTTCGGCTGGAAACTGTATCCCTGGTTTACGCTGCAGTCATGGGTGATGCCGCGCTTTTTCGGCGACCCGCGCGCGGGGAACTTCTGGGGATTTTCGAGTTATCTGGGTGAGGCGGCATATATCGGGATTGCGCCGCTGCTGCTCGCAGCCGTCGGGCTCGTGTTCGCGCAGAAGAATCGCTTCTACTGGAGCATCCTGGCGGTCGCGGGCTTCGGAATTCTGGGATTGTATGCAGCACCCGCGCAGGAGTTCCTGAAGCGGCTCCCTTTCCTTTCCCATCTCGACAACAACAAGCTTCCGGCCCTGGTAGTCTTCGGAGTCGTCTCCTTTGCCGTGGCGGGCCTCGATTATTTGCTGCGTGAGGCGGCAGGCGGGCGCGGTCGCCCCGCCCTGGTCTGGCACATCACCGCTCTGCTCTGGACGGCCCTGGCGGCCGGCGCAGCCTTTTTCTTTCGCGATGCCATCCGCGAACTCGGGCTGCAACGTTTTCTGACCGGGGAATTGTGGTTCCAGCTGGGCGCGCTGCTCTCCGTGACCGCCACCTTCTGGTTATGTCGAATCCGCCGATTGCGCGCGGCTGCGGCCGCCTGGATTCTTCTCGCGCTCACCGCCGGCGATCTGTTTCGTCTTTCGCTGTACTACTATCCCTCTCCGCAGATAGAGCGCTCGCTGCCGCGTTCCACCGCCGTCGAATTTTTGCAGCAGAACAGCGGAGAGGGCAGGTTCCTCGGATTGGCGGGATGGGTCCCGCCGGAGATCTCGATCCTCTATCGTCTCCAGGATGCGCGCGGCATCGACGGTATGACCCCATTCCGATTCTACGAGATCCTCGGCCGGATCGATCCGGCCGTGCATGATCTGCTGGCGCGTTTGCAGGCCGGCGCTCCCAGGCCAGGCACGTGGGCTCCGGGCACACTGTTTTTCCGGTCTATCGAACATCACCTGAATACCACGGATCCCGAGATTCGCTCTGCACTGCGGCAGCTCGATTATTGGAGTTACGACGTCACACGCATCGAGAATCCGGGGTTATTATCCGTGCTCGGAGTCAGATATATCGTCGGGCCGAAAGGTGCGGCGGCGCCGGCAGTCGCCGGCTTCCCCCTGGTGCATTCCTCGGACGCCGACGTCTGGGAGAATCCGGCGGCTTTGCCGAGGGCATTCGTCAGCACGAGGCCGGAATTCGTCGTCAGCGAGGCTGAAGCCCTCGCTACAATCTCGGCTCCCGGGTTCGAGGCAGGAAAAGCGGCGGTGATCAATCTTCAGGGGCGTTCGCTCCCCTCTCAGCAGGTCCGCGCCGGACAGCGCGATTTGCTGCCCGCACGCATTGATTCCTACGCCCCCGGACAGGTCCGTATCAGCGCGGAAGCTCCGGAAGGCGGGTGGCTGGTGCTTTCCGATCTCTATTATCCCGGCTGGGAGGCCTTTATCGACGGTGTCCCCGCGACGATCTATCAGGGGAACTACCTGTTTCGTGCTGTCGAACTGTCTCCGGGGCAGCACCAGCTGCGGTTTGTCTATCGCCCGGCATCGTTACGGACCGGAATTGTGCTCTGCATCCTTGCCCTGGCTGTCATTGTCGTATTATGCAAACCACGAAATACACGAAACAAGTTTCGTGTATTTCGTGGTTTTTGTTAATGATTGCATCCCGATATGGAAGAGTTTGATGCACTGGTGACCGGAGGATCCGGATTCCTGTGGAAGTACCTGCTGGGGGAGCCCCTGTGTGCCCGGTTTCGCCTGTGTTTCCTTGGGCGCACGCCTCCCGGCCGCGCGGTCAGGTTCGAGTGCATAGATCTGGCGGCGCCCGATGCAGGGGAGTGCAAAAACCTGCGATCATTGTGCAGCAGGTTTTTCCTTCACTTTGCCGCGCCCACGCCCAAGCCGGAAAGCAAGTTCCCACTTGCGGAAGCTGACCGCATTGCCATGAATGCCGCATCCATTGCGCTCCTCTGCGGGGCGCGCCGTTTGATACACGCGTCCTCCGCCGCCGTTTACGGGTTGAGCTGGCCGGCGTACCGTTCGGAGGAGGACGCAACTGCACCGGTCACGGATTACGGCAAGTCGAAGAAGTCGGCGGAAAACATCCTCGATTCGTTTTTCACCGATGAGGCGGCGGACAGGCGCGCCACCCACCTGCGCCTCCACTTCCCAACACCTTCGACCGCGGCGCTGCCCCGGGCGGTGGCGGCAGGAGACTGCGCCCGGCTGTTTGCGCGCCTGGCCCGCGACATTCTGAATGACTGTCCGATCCGGCTGGAACCGTCCGCGTTCTGGATGAATCCATGCCCGGGCGGGGCGCTGGTGGAACTTCTTAGGCTTCTTCTGGAGGGTCAGGAGCCCGCAGCCCCCGTCTTGAATATAGCCGGCACCCGAGCCGTCACTCTTGAGCAGGCAGCCCTGGAATTGGGCGAGCGCCTGGGCAAGCCTCCACGGTTCGAGCGCGGGACCGGTGCCTCGCTGTCAATGCTGGCAGACACCCGCCGCCTCCGCTCCATGATCGGAGAAGCCCTCGACCGGCCCCTCTTCTGAAGCGGAGGCGAAAAGAGGACATTCCGCTTTTCCAGTTTGCTATAGCCATTTGAGTGCCAAGCCGGCAAAAGCGGAATGTCCCCGTTTCGCCTCACGTCACCATAACTATGGATTCATGTACTTGACCGCGCAGTTGATTCCGAGAGCGCGGGCATTCTCAAGAATTCTCCGGTCGTAGCTCAGCAGGCTCAGTCTGGGAAATGCGTGCAAGAAGACCAGAGCGGTCGAAAGATGAATCGCATCCAGGGTGCGCACGGGCTCGACAGGAAATTATCTTCCTGCCAAGGGAGATCTCTGGATTTCACGCCCTGGTCTCTGGAAAATCGCGCGCTTCAGCGCCGCTTTGCCGCGCCGGGCCGCGGCCCGCCACGGGAGCGGCGGCGTGTCGCCGCACTCCAAAGGCGCGACGCGGTCAGGCGGGTCAGGTCCAGCAGGGACTTGAATGCAACAGTCAGGGTGCTTTTGCGACTCGGCCTGATGTCGCTGGAAGCGAGGGGAATCTCGATCAGCCGCAGCCCGGCTTCCGAAATGCCGAGGATCAGCTCGGTGTCGAACATCGCCCCCCCGAACCGGCACGCGGCAATGTGGGGAGCGATCGTATCCCGCTGGAAGAGCTTGATGCCGTGGGTGTCGACTACCGGCAGGCGAAACAGAGTGCGCAGCATCCCGGCATACATCCGGCCGCCCGCGCGCCGCAACCAGGATCTGGTGTCGGTATCGGGTTCGATGTATTTGGAACCCAGCACTGCGTCATGCGTCCCGATGCGCTCGAGCGCCGCCTGCAGAAACCCGAGGTCCACAAGATCGACGGCACAGTGAAAAACATAACGGCCGCACGCTGTCTCCAGGCCTCGTTTCAACGCCAGCCCGTAGTCTGCAACCTTGGAGTGAAGCACTCTTACTTGCGGCCAGCCGGAGGCGATTGCATCTGCCATCTCCCTTGACCCATCGGTGCTGCCATTCTCGGAGAGGATGATCTCGAAGCTGCCCGCAATGGCTGGAAGCTCATTGCGCAGCCTGAGAATCACGCTCTCCAGTGAAGATGATTCATTGAACACCGGGATGACAACGGATAGGAATGGTGTGGCCTGCAGCTGGTCCATTGCCCGGATTATACAAGAACGCCCGTGGATTTTACGAGCTTCCTGGCGACGCGAAAAGGGGACATTCCGCTTTCCCCCGCATGGCGCTCAAATGGCTGGAGCAAACCGGAAAAGCAGAATGTCCCCTTTTCGTGAGATCTGCCTGCATGGAGCGATTGGCGAGATCACCGATTTTCGGGTGTACCCACCAGCGGCCGGGGGGCAGATCCTCCAGCGACTGGAAGTACGGTATCCCCATCGGAGACAAAAAGGCGGCGACCAGCAGCGAGGAACGTGCGCGGCTGCAGAAACTGCCCTGACGGTTTGAAGGGAATTATCCGGGCAGTTTTTCAAACCACGAAGTACTGCGAAATGTCTGAATCGGGGCATCAATAGGGATTAGAATGGAATCGCCCTCTGAATGCAAAGCCCGGCGGGCGGCTCGTTGCCTGCGCCCTTTCGTGGGTTTCGTGTATTTCGTGGTTATGGTTCCCGGGCCTGCGGCGTTGAATTGGGGGGTGGAGAGTGGTATTGTATTGCGCTTGTGCTGGACTTCCCGCTCGTTTCGGAGGTCTGAGGAAGCTGCGATGCAGCGGAAACCCTTAATCCCGGCCTGACGATCTACCGACAGGCTATAGAGTTATGCCTGAACTACGACACGACCCCATCCAAAAACGCTGGGTTATCATCGCGTCCGAACGAGGCCGCCGGCCCGACGATTTCCCGAAGCTCGAACAGAGCATGCCGGCCGGCTTCTGTCCCTTCTGCGAGGGGAATGAAGCCAAGACCCCGCCGGAAATCACGGCCATCCGTCACAGTGGGCACGGGCCGAACTCGCCCGGCTGGCAGGTGCGCGTCGTGCCGAACAAGTTCCCGGCGCTGCGCATCGAAGGCGAGCTGGAGCGCAAAGGGATCGGCATCCACGACCGGATGAACGGCGTAGGCGCGCACGAGGTCATCATCGAGACACCCGAACATGATTTAGGCATGGCCGACATGCCGGTCGCGGACCTCGAGAGGGTGATCTGGATGTACCGCGAGCGCCTGAGTGACCTGCTGCGCGATGCCCGCTTCAAATACGTCCTGATTTTCAAGAATTACGGCGCCGCTGCTGGAGCTTCGCTCTCCCACCCGCACACCCAGATCATCGCGACACCCGTAACTCCTCTGGCGCTGGCACAGGAATTGTCCTCCGCAAAAGATCATTACCACTACAAGGAGCGCTGCCTATTCTGCGATGTGATCGAGCAGGAGATGGAATCGGGGGAACGGATTGTCCTCGCGAACAACCACATGGTCGCTATTGCCCCCTATGCCTCGCGCTTCCCGTTCGAGCTCTTCCTGGCGCCCCGGCATCACGGCTACAGTTTCGCTGAAATTAGCGACGGCATGATCCACGAGTTAGCGGTTGCACTCAAGGAAGTGCTGTTGAGGATCAAGAAGTGCCTGAACGACCCCCCCTTCAACTTTCTGATCCACACCACCCCCAACGTCGGTGTGAGGCCTAGGCGCGCGGCCTATTGGGACACCATCTCCGTTGACTTCCACTGGCACATCGAAATTATGCCCCGCCTTACCCGCATCGCCGGCTTCGAATGGGGGACCGGCTTTTACATAAATCCCACGGCGCCGGAAGAAGCAGCCAAATACCTCCGGGAAGTAGAGCTATAATATTTATTGGCGGAATGCTCCGGGGAAGACAGAAGCCGGGAGCCAGAAGTCAGGAGCCAGAAGCCAGAAGATCGAGCGAAGGATTCATCAGTATGTCTCCCCGATACTCCACAAAAGATTTAATTAGCGGATCGTAAATTCTGTCTCCTGACTCCTGACTCCTGGCTTCTGACGAGAACACCATTCTCGTTATATACGCCATAATGGTCTTACCAGGTGTAGGAACATGTCGAGCAATACTGACCAGGACTCCCTCAATGCCAAAGAGGTGCCATGACAGAACAGGACCGTAAGCACATCGTGATGTTTTCCGCAGAAGCAGCGCCGTTCGTCAAGGTCGGAGGGCTGGCAGACGTGGTCGGAGCGCTGCCCAAGACGCTCGAAAGGTTGGGTGCGCAGGTAACCATCGTTCTGCCCGACTACCGGGTTATCCCGCACGAGAAGTTCGGCATTCGTCCGAGCGCCTCGGCCCGGCCTTTTGAGATACCGATGGGGCCGGAAGCGGTGCGCGTGGAGGTTAGCCGAACAACGGCGCCGGGGACCGGAGTGGAGGTGTTCTTCCTGGGCGGAGGTGGTTACTTTGCGCGCGACGGCGTGTATGACGATCCGGTCACCAAGGATGCATATGCCGACAACATGCAGCGCTTCACCTTCTACGCCAAGGCGGGCCTCGAATTGCTGCGCAGGCTGGGACGGCCGGCGGATGTGATTCACTGCCACGACTCCCAGACCGCGCTCATCCCCGGACTCCTGCGCACCACGTACCAGGATGATCCGTTCTTCGCGGGTTCCGGGTGCCTGTTTACGATCCACAATCTGGCTTACCAAGGCCTTTTCGAAGCGGAAACTATGGCCTGGACCGGAATCGACGAAGCGTACTTCAGTCCAATGTCCCCTTTTGAGTATTGGGGCAAAGTGAACTTTATGAAAATCGGCATCGAGCTCGCCGACCTGGTGAATACGGTGAGCGAGACCTATGCCCGGGAAATCCAGTCGGGGCCCGAATTCGGCTACGGCCTGGAGGGCGTCCTGCAGAACAGGGCGGGCGACCTGTTCGGTATCGTCAACGGCATCGACTATGACGACTGGAACCCGGAAACCGATTCCATGATTCCTGCGCATTTTTCCTCGAGGAATCTTTCGGGCAAGGCGTTGTGCAAGGCGATATTGCTGCAGACCATGGAGCTGCCGCGGAGAAAAGGCAGAGTCCCGCTGATGGGCATCATATCCCGCCTGGCCGACCAGAAGGGCTTCGATCTGATCGGGGAGGCGATCGAACGGATCGCGGAACAGGATCTGCAGATGGTGGTGCTGGGCACAGGCCAACTGAAGTACCACGAGCTTTTCCAAGGCATAGCCGCCCGCTACCCCGATAAGATCGCGATCAAACTCGGTTTCGACAACCGGCTGGCGCACCAGATCGAGGCGGGGGCCGACATGTTTCTCATGCCCTCCAAATACGAGCCCTGCGGATTAAATCAGCTCTACAGCCTGCGCTATGGGACGGTCCCGATCGTGCGTGCAACCGGCGGACTTGCCGATACGATCACGGACTACGACATACAGCGGGACAGCGGCACCGGGTTCGTTTTCGAGGAGTATTCCTCCGGCGCCATGTTGACGGCGATCGAGCGCGCCCTGGTCGTTTACTCGGACTCTGAGCGCTGGAAGCGGCTTTCGGTGAGGGATATGTTGCAGCGCTGGTCCTGGGAGGAATCGGCGCGCAAGTACATGGAGCTGTATGACCGGATTTATCAGAGGAGGCGCGGCTGAATGGATGGCTGGCGGCGGGCTACAGAGTGCCGCACCTTCGGCGCTCGATGTTTTGGTTGGCCTGGTTCCCGGCCTCACGGCCGGGCCTATGCTCTGCCAGCCCTTCGGGCCTCATTATCGGCGGCCCGAGCTTGCAGATTGCCGCGTGGCTACGAAGATCGCGCCTTTCCAGGCGAGGCCCGAAGGGCCGGAAGGGAATAGGCCCGGCCGTGAGGCCGGGATAGGCTCATGTTTGGATAATAAGCGCCGAAGGTGCGACACATTGATAACCGGGCTCAGATGTGTATAAGGTTTAGAACACATGGCCGCGCTCCAAAACCGTGAAGACGCGTGGCGGGACCGGCGTTGAAGATGCGCGTATGAAGGACCTTTCCCAACCTGACCAGGGAAACCAATCCCTGGAGAATCGCGTCTTGGAACTCACCATTCTCCATGATGTGAGCCGCGCGCTCCAGAAGACGGTGGATGAGATGAGGGCCTTGTACATCATCCTCGTGGGAGTGACGGCCGGATGGGGTCTGGGCTTCAACCGCGCGTTCATCCTGCTGCTGGACGAGGGGGAAAACTCCCTGCGGGGCCAGCTGGCCATCGGCCCGGAGACCCCGGAGGAGGCGTTCGGGATTTGGCAGGCCCTGAGGGAGAAGCACGAGTCGCTCGGCGAGCTGCTGGACTCGATAAATGCGGCGGACATAAAGAAGGACAAGTGGATCAACGAGCTTGTGGCGCGCATCCGGATCCCCTTGGACGATGAAACCCACCCGCTGGTCCGGATTCTTCGATCACACGAGGCCTGCCGGGCCTTCCGGGGCGTGTTTGTGCCGCACGGTTTCCCCGTCGGTGGCGAGCTGGTCAAGATGTTCGGCGCCAATGAGTTCGCCGTAGCACCCTTGTTTCTCGGGGATAGGGATCTGGGCCTTCTGATCGCGGATAATGCGATCGCGCGCACCCCGATCGACGGCAGCAGCCTCGGCCTGCTCGAGATTTACGCCCAGGAGGCGAGCGCAGCCATCCAGAACACGCGGCTCTATCGGAGACTGATGGAGCAGATCAAGATTTCCGAAGATCGGAACTTGACCCTGCGCGCAAGCCAGGAGCATCTGCTGCAGGTGGAAAGGCTCTCCACCATGGGCAGGCTGGCTACCCTGTTGGCCTACAGAATCCGTGCTCCTTTGGCAGCGATCGGCGGCTTTGCCCGCAGGCTGGCGCGCACCATGCCGGCGGAGGATTCCCGCAGGGAAGAGATGGAGGTCATTCTGTCGCAGGTGAACCGGCTCGAAAGGCTGATCGGGGAAGTGCTGGCGTACCGCAGGATCTCCAGGCCGGTATTCCAGCCCACGGACGTCAATGCCCTGATCCGCAGCGTTCTGATCACCATGCACGATGACCTGCAAGGAGGAGCGGTGCGGACGGTGCTCCGGTTGAGATCCAATCTCCCCATGGCCCGGATCGATGAGCTCCAGGTGCGGCAAGCCCTGATGAACCTGGTGGGCAATGCCCTGGAGGCCATGCCTGCCGGCGGCATCCTGACCATGGCGACTTCTGCTGATGCCGACTCTCTGGAGATTGAGGTCACCGACACCGGAGCGGGCATCCCGAAGGAGAACTGGAACAAGTTGTTCAAACCCTTTTTCACGACAAAGACTACGGGCACAGGCTTGGGGCTTGCCATCGTGTCCCAGGTCGTGGACACTCACAGGGGATCTCTCCGCTTCAAGAGCGCGCCCGGAGAGGGATCCTCTTTCTACATGAGACTCGCCATCAATCCCGAGGACGGGATCGCGACACCCCGCAGCGCGGCGGCCGCGCAACCGAAGGAGTAATGCAGATGAACACCATTTTGGTCGTCGACGATGACAAGAGCCTGTGCAGATTGTACCAAGCCGAGCTTGAATCGGAGGGTTACCGCGTTCTCCTTGCTGGAAACGGCAACGAAGCCTCCGCATGTGTGGCACGGGAGAAGCCCGATGTTATCGTCATGGACATCCGCATGCCGGAAAAGGACGGGCTGGATGCGATGGCGCAGATCCTTCTGGACCACGGGAGAATTCCGATCATCCTCAACACCGCATATTCATCCTACCAGGATGACTTTTTCACCTGGGCGGCCGATGCTTACATCATCAAATCGGCTGACCTGGAACCGCTGAAACTCAAGATCCGGGAAATCCTCTTTGATAAAAAGTGATGAGTAATGAGTAACCAGCAACGATTTTTCACTCATCACTCATGACTCATCACTCCAATTCGTGGGTCAGGCAAAGGCTTCCAGGCCTGTGATGACCTGGCCTAGAATCAGCGTATGGATGTCGTGAGTCCCCTCATAGGTCTTGAGCGTCTCGAGGTTGCACATGTGGCGCATAACGGCAAACTCCAGACTGATGCCGTTGGCGCCGAGAATATCCCGGGCAAGGCGCGCGCAATCGAGCGCGATGGCGACGTTATTGCGCTTCGCGAGCGAGGTCTGGGCGAAATGCAGTTTGCCGGCTTCTTTCAAGCGGCCCAGCTGGAGCGCCAACAACTGGCCCTTGGTGATTTCCGACAGCATCGTCGCCAGCTTCTGCTGCACAAGCTGGAAGCCTGCGATGGGGCGGCCGAACTGCACTCGCTCCTTGGCATATTCGAGAGCCGTGTGATAACAGGCCATGGCGGCGCCCAGCGCTCCCCACGCGATTCCGTAGCGGGCCTGATTCAGGCACATTAAGGCTGCCTTGAGCCCCTCGGCGCCCGGCAGCAGGTTTTCCTCCGGAATGGAACAATCCTCGAAGATCAGCTGTGAGGTGACGGAAGCTCTCAGCGACATTTTGTGTTTGATTTCGGGCGCCTCGAATCCCTTTGTCCCTTTCTCAACCAGAAAACCGTGCACCCGACCGTCCACTTTCGCCCAGATGACCGCCACATCGGCGATCGTTCCGTTGGTGATCCAGGATTTCGAGCCGTTCAGCACCCACCGCTTCCCGTCCTTCACGGCGCGGGTGATCATGCCTGCGGGATCCGATCCGTGGTCCGGTTCCGTCAGCCCGAAGCAGCCGATGGCGGTGCCTCGCGCCAGCTCCGGCAGCCAGCGGCGCCTCTGCCCTTCGGAACCGAAGGTGTAGATCGGGTACATGACCAGCGCGCCCTGAACGGATGCAAAGCTGCGCAGCCCGCTGTCGCCGCGCTCGAGTTCCTGCATCACCAGGCCGTATGCGACATCGCGCATGCCCGCGCAGCCGTATTCCTCGGGCAGGTTTGCGCCGAGCAGGCCCAGGTCGCCCATCTCCTCCGCCAGGTGCATGGGGAAGGTCCCATTCTCGAAGTGCTCATCAATGATCGGCAGAATCTTGTCATTGACGAAGGCCCGCACCGTGGCCCGCACCATCTTTTCCTCTTCCGACAGAAGATCGTCCGCCTGGTAGAAATCCACTCCGCGATATTCCTGCATAGCCAGCCTCCCAGGCGAAGATTGTATCAGACCACCAAAAGCACCGAAGCCGGAATATGGGGGACAGCTGCGATTCAGACAGTGGAAATCACCTCCGGGGCTGCGCGGCACCAGTGCTGTGGTTCATCGCCGCTTTGCAGGTATCCCGCTCGGCAGAGAGAAACGATGCAGTGCAGCAGCAGCGCATTGGCAGACCTGGAGGTGCGGCATTGCTTTTGGGTAGTGGGTCATTTTGAAATCCGCGACTCTTGACTTTCCCCGCCAGTCTCGCATAATGGGATCATGCAAAAGCGCTCAAGCAACCCAAGAGACGTGAATCAGATGGGCGTGGCAATCATCCAGGATGCCACGCAGGAACCTGCATCAACTCCACAGAAGAATCCAGCCGCAGTTGCCCTTGGTCGCCTGGGAGGGCTCAAGGGAGGGAAGGCTAGGGCTGAGAAGCTGTCGGCAAAGAAGAGGAAAGCGATTGCAAAAAAAGCTGCAACTTCAAGATGGAATAAAAAGCAGAATTAAGACATGTCTTGGTCTCTTTCGAATCCCTCCAAATTATTCTTCATGGCTTCTATTAAGTCTTTAAAGTGAGATGGAGTTGCAACTATTCGAGCTACACAAACCGCTGGGACGGACTCCAATTTTTCTATAATTGCCCTCTTCTCTTCTGGGTTGCCAATAATGGCTGGCTTCTGAATCTCAAAAAAGGATATCGTGAAAAACTCTTTATCGCGTTGTATTAACGCAAAATTAGAGAAACGAGTCAAAACCGTTTCTGGCATCATAAACTGAATTGGCCTTGCAATTTCATGTTGATGTTTGGATTGATTTTTGATTTCCATTTCCGTTTGCTCTTCCCTATTGAACAGCTACTGCCACCCAGGCACGATCGTTAGTCCCCGCATCGTCACCATGAATCTTTGGGGCGGCCTGAACGTGATCTTCCAAATAATATGATTCAGGAAAAAAGATCAGATTGGCCTTAGGGGTAAATTTGCTATCCGTAGTGTTAGTCAGATCATCCAAGGGCAATGGCAACTGATATAATCCACCCGCCAAATCTGCGTTGCTGGCCTTGTCTTTGCTCTGCACCCATTTCGCTAATTGCTGTTTCTCCTTTAGGATGCTACGTGCAACCAATGCTGAGGATGACGTATCCTCATATTCGCGCAGCAATTTGCTAAATGGAATAAATCTAATTAGTAGGGCTACGTCAAAAGCAGATGCAATCTCCAGTAATGTTTTTATCGTAAATTTTCCATAATTAGGGTCTTCGAGACGTGTAATAACGTTTCTCGGCTTTGCTGTAATTTCCCCGAGCTTTCCCTGCGTCCATCCCCGTTCATCGCGCATCGCACGTATTTGAAAAGAAATGCCGTTCCTCACATGCTCATACGTATAGCTATCTCGGAATGTCTTGCTTGTGATCAGCTTGGCAATCAGAGCTGCATTAGATAGTAATTTCACGAACGCGCTCCTTATATTTCATTGCGATTCTTTTAGCTTCTTGCGCCAATTCGCAAGTATTGGGAGGATCAAGTTCATCATCCCTTTCCGTGGCAAAAAAGAGGAAGGTAAATTCCTCTTTCCCCGAAAAGTATCCGATTGGTCTGTATTGCACATTTTTGACCGTTAGTACGATCTCAAAAAGACCCTTGCATCTCCCGTGCAACTGTCCCACATACGGTCTGTCCCAAGCATCTCCTGGCAGATTAATAAGAAACTTCATTCTGATCAGAAACGCGTTCTGAACCGCAACTTCTTGAAAGTCAAACCATTCACCAACAACTGTCCGAATATCTGAGCTGGAAACGGTAAGACTCTTTAGAGTCCACATTCATCATATCGCAATATTGCGACATTTCAATAAGAAAATACTTGGAATGTGGTCGCATTTTTGCGACACTCCATATGTTTGATTTTAAAGGCAAAAGGCCAGCAATCCAAAGGCGTGAAACCTGAACTGCTGGCCCAACAAGCGGCGGGTTGGCTGAGCGGCCTATAGCTCCGGGCTGTAAACCCGGCAACGGTGGTGAAGCACCGTTCGTCCGTTCGAATCGGACACCCGCCTCACTTAATATACGCTCGATCTCGAAAAAAAACACGATAGTCGTGCATTTTTATCTTGACAATGCTTGAGCGCTCAAGCATGATAGCATCATGAATAAGCTAAGCGTAGACGAAAAAACACGGATCATCGGAGCTCTGGTTGAAGGCAATTCCATCCGCTCAACCTGCCGCATGACCAGCCACAGCAAGGGCGCCGTTCTGAAGCTCTTGGCGGAAGTCGGGCAAGCCTGCATAACGTTCCAGGATGAGTAAGGTCCGTAACGTACGCTCACGGCGGAAGCACCAGACGCTGGGGGTTACACCTGGGATGGAAGCGGGATTGATGGAAAGCCCGATGGAGATCAGGGACATCGCGCTTTTGACTGAGCGAAATTCAAAACAACCCACTACCCGCTTTTGTGCCGGATTGCCTTCCGTAGGCAAATTGATATAATCGCCGCGCTCGTTTGCCCGGGAATTTGCACGGCGGCGACAGTTTGCCGCACTCCCGAAGGAGGCACCGTGGGCTACCGCACCTTGTTCGCATGCCTGGTCCTGGGCAGCATGGTTTTCCATGGCTTCCCTCAGGAACGCTCCGGCAAGTCGCCGGCAAAGGTCGGGCTCCCCCAGGCCGCACCCGAAACGATCGGGTTGCGCGCCGCGCAGTTGCGCCGCATCGATGATGCGGTTGCCGCTGCCATCCGGGCAGGAGAGACTCCGGGCGCTGTGGTGCTGGTCGCCCGCCACGGCAAGATCGGGTACTGGAAGGCGTTCGGCTCCCGCTCGCTCCAGCCCCGGATTGAGTTGATGACCACGGATACCATTTTCGACATGGCTTCGCTCACGAAAGTGACCGCCACCGCCCCGGCCATCATGCTTCTGGCGCAGAACGGTCGACTGCGCATCGCGGACAGGGTGAAACGCTACCTGCCCCTTTTTACCGGCGGGGGCAAGGATGACATTACGGTCCGGCAGCTGCTGATCCACTATTCAGGCCTGCCCGCAGACTTCGATCTTTCCAAGGCCTGGCATGGGCGCGAGGCGGCCCTGGAAGAGCTGTGGCGCATATCCACGCAGACGCCGCCGGGCAGGGAGTTCCTTTACAGCGATCTCAACTTTATTGCGCTCGGCGAGATCGTCAGGGCGGTCAGCGGCCGGAGCCTGGAGGTTTTCACGCAGGAGGAGATCTATCGGCCGCTCGGCATGACGGAAACGACATTCAATCCCCCGGCCGACTGGATCGGCCGGATCGCGCCCACCGAGTCGCGCGCCCGTTCGTTGCAGTACCTCAAGGGCGGCGCGGATGCCTCCGCACCGCAGATGCTGCGCGGTGAAGTCCACGATCCTACCGCCTGGCGCATGGGCGGTGTCGCGGGCCATGCGGGTCTGTTCTCGAGCGCCCGGGACATAGCGATATATGCCCAGATGCTTCTGGACCGCGGCCGAGCCAGGAGCGATTTTCTGCTTTCACCCATGACCGTGCGGGCGATGACCAGCCCCCAGTCGCCGGCCAATGCACCGGTGCGCGGCTTCGGGTGGGACATTGAGACTTCCTATTCCGCGCCGCGGGGCGATCTTTTCATGAGCGGCTTCGGGCATACTGGCTTTACCGGGACATCGTTGTGGGTGCATCCGGCCACCGACACGTTCCTCATCATCCTTGCCAACCGCGTGCACCCGGACGGGAAGGGGGATGTAACGCGCCTGCGGGCTCTGATCGCGAACATCGTCGCCGCTGCCATCACCGATCCGAACTGAGCAGGAGCCGCGCCCTCCGCACTACATTTCATTAATGCGGCGACGTATTTGGCCAAGTAGCAATCACCTGCAGCCAAAACAACCACGAGATACACGAAACACACGAAAAATTGCAGGCGAAGGGATAAGATACCATGCCAATTGCCACGTACGCGCGGATCCGGATCTTTCGTGTATTTCGTGGTTTAGAGCGGGATTTATTTCTTCTTTTCAAAAGAGTAACAGGCGCGGCGAAACTTGACGAACGCGTGGGAGTGGTAGGGACAGGTGCCCCAATTGCTGTGCGAGCTGATGAATTCATCTTCGGAAATGAAAAATAAGCAGTCGCCGCACTCGAGCTGTTTGTCCTCAACCTTGTGGTCGCAAGCTTCCCTAAATGATGTAAACTGCTGTGGCATGAATCTCCTTGAGGCAATCAACGCACATGATCCTATGAAGCACGGGCAGTGTCAACCCATCCTTACGATCGGGCGGTGGAACCATGTCTAAGAACAAAGCTCATGTCCTGATTATCGATGACGAAGCCGACATCCGTGACATCCTGCGGACCATCCTGGAAGATGCCGGGTACAAGTGCACGACGGTGGCAAGCGTGGATGAGGCATTGGGGGAGCTGGCCGCGCAGCCGTTCGACCTTGCCTTCGCGGATATTCGCATGCCGGGCAAGCCCGTAGCCGCCCTGCTGCAGGAAATCCAGCACTCCTACCGGGGGACGGTCGTGATCATGATCACGGCGCTGACCAATGCGGAGACTGCGATTGAGACCATCCGGATGGGAGCTTTCGATTACATCATCAAGCCTTTCAACCTGAGCCAGGTCCTGGTCGCAGCGGACCGTGCGATGGAAAAGAGGCGGACCGAGCAGGCCAACCGCGAGTTTACGAATTATCTCGAACAGATGGCTGAGGATCGGACCGCGCAGACCAACCGGATGTTTTATTCGATGACGCAGGTCCTGGTCCGCCTCCTGGAGCTCAAGACTCCGTTTGACGTCGGGCATTCGGTCAACGTCGCGGAGATTGCGCGCCATGTCGCGCACGAGCTGAAGATGACCAAGGACGGCATCCGCAAGGTATACCTGGCCGCTCTGCTGCACGACGTGGGTATGATCACCGTGGAAAATCTTCTGCTGCACAAACAAAGCTCGCTGACGTCGGAGGAATACCGAAAGATCCAGGAGCACTCGGCCCTGGCCGAGACGGTCCTGAAGCCGATCCTGGACGATGAAGAGGTGCTCAAATACATCCGGCACCACCACGAGAGATATGACGGCGCCGGGTATCCGGACGGCCTCAAAGGAAACATCATCCCCCTGGGAGCACGCATTATAGCGGTGGCGGAAGCGTTCGACGCCATGACCCGGAGCCGTCCCTACCGCAAGGCGATCTCACCGGAAATGGCTCTTGCCGAGCTGCAGCGTTGCGCCGACAGCCAGTTCGACCCGCAGGTGGTCGCGATTTTTTCGCAGCTCTTCGAGCAGATTTCCCACAACCTTCAGCACGCCAACCCAGGTAAGTCGTGAAAAGCCAACGGCAGCTCCGCTCGGATGTCGCCCGCATATGGACTGCTGCACTCCGGGCGGTGGACCCGGCAGCGGCTGTGCGCAGGTTCGTCAAACGGGAAGGCAGCAAACTCCTTGTGGACCGGCAGTACTTCGATCTGGACCGCGTCAAGCGCGTATGGGTTCTGGGCGCAGGAAAGGCTGCGGCACCCATGGCCAGAGCTCTGGAGGGGATCCTGGGCGACAGGTTGACCGGCGGCCTGGTCGTCACCCGATATGGCCACGGCCTGCCATTGCGGAAACTGGAGCTGATCGAAGCCGGGCACCCGCTCCCCGACGCCAACAGTGTTGCCGCAGCCGGACACATCATACGCATGGCGGAGAGCGAAATTACTTCCCAGGACCTGGTGTTCTGGCTCCTGTCCGGCGGCGGCTCGTCTCTGTTCGTGGCGCCGGCACCGGGAATCACCCTGGAAGATAAGCTTGCCTGTACGCGGCTCCTCCTGAAGTGCGGGGCCACAATCCAGGAGATGAATGCCATCCGGAAACACCTCTCGAGTGTGAAGGGGGGCACGCTGGCGCGGCGCCTGCCCGCCGTCCCGGTCATATCTTTGATCCTCTCCGACGTGGTCGGCGACGAGCTGGACTGCATCGCCTCCGGCCCCATGGTTGCGGACACGACAACCTTCGGGGACTGCGCGGAAATTCTGCGCAAGCTGCAGATCGAGGCACTGGTCCCTGATGCGGTGAAAAAACGGATGGAAGCCGGCGTCTCCGGAAAAATCCCCGAGACTCCCAAACCCGGGGATCGCTCCTTCCGCAAAAAGATCCATATTCTCGTGGGGAGCAACGCGCAGGCCTGCAGCGCCGCCGCGCGAATGGCGCGCCGTCTCGGGTATCACACCCAGGTGCTCTCCTCCCGCCTCGAAGGCGATACCTGCGAGGCGGCAGGGTTTCACCTGGGCATCGTCCGGGAGATAGCCGCCCAAGACCGGCCGTTACACCGTCCGGCCTGCTTGATCAGCGGCGGCGAAACCACCGTCCGGGTGACAGGAAGCGGCAGCGGCGGCCGCAACCAGGAATTCGCCCTCCATTGCGTGCGCGGGCTAGCCCGCCTCCCCGCGCCCTGCGTGGCTGCCAGCCTGGCGACGGACGGCACGGACGGCCCGACCGATGCCGCCGGAGCGCTCGCCGACAATTCGACCTTGGCCCGATCGCTCAAGCATGGGGCGAGCTTTCTCCCCGCCTGCCTGAGCGACAACAACTCCTACGAGTTTTTCAGGCGGCTGGGGGACCTGATCGTGACCGGACCTACCCGGACCAACGTCATGGATCTGCATTTTTTTCTCATCGGCTGAAGACCGACATCCGACTTCAGACATCCGACATCCGACCTAAGGCAGAAGGGGTGTCAGAACTCTGGGGATTTGGAGCATCTGGTGATGAATCGGATTCGCAGATCCCAGCAACTACTTCTCAGGCGTC
>CAYGWQ010000057.1:0-21730 GCA_964353465.1 uncultured Acidobacteriota bacterium
TATATCTCGGGCGCAATCCTTCAGGTGCGCGTGGACACCGCACATCCGCTCGCCTACGGCCTGCCGGAAAAGCTCGACATCTTCTACAACAACAATCCTGCCTATCGGCTGAAAGAGGCGCCAGGAGTCCGCAGAGTGGCCTGGTTCGACTCGGACAAGCCGCTGCGCAGCGGCTGGGCTTGGGGTCAACAATACCTCCAGGGAACCGTGCCGGTCGCAGAAGCGGAAGTCGGAAAAGGCAGGCTGTTCCTCTGCGGAACGCTTATTGCCTTCCGCGCGCATCCGCATGGGACCTTCAAGTTTCTTTTCAACGGGATCTATTACGGCAACGCCGTGCCGGTGAAGTTTGAATGAGGTACCGGGGGAGGAATCGGCAGAGAATACGGCGCTGTACTGCCACACCAAAAGTTGGCACAACGAAATGCACGGCGCAGCATAGTCACAACAAAAACCAGAGTTCACCGCAGAGCCTCGAAGAGGCGGCGGGCCACTACCAAGGTTCACCGCAGGGCTGCGGTACCAAGGAGCCTCGAAGAGGAGGCAGACAATAGCCCCGGCCGTAAGGCCGGGGTGTTTAGGCAATTGGAATGAGCGCCGAAGGTGCGGCACAACACATTCGTGCCGGCCCTTCGGACCTCCATGCTTTGCATCACTCAACCCCGCCCTCACGGGCGGGGCTATTCTCTGCCGACGCTTCGTGCCTCCCTACTCTTAATTTCGGTGGTAGAAACGCTTGGCTTCGTGCGGAGGGTTTGCGAGTACAAAATTAGAAAGACCCGAAATGGGATTGCGTTGAAGGGAGTCCTCATCATGTACGATAACAGGCGTCTATTACAGGACACGCGCATTCGTCATTCGCTGGTTGTGCTGCTCTTGCTCGCGGCGGGCGCCGCGTCGGCTATCTCCCCCGCCAAACCTGCGGTTCGAGGACAGGCGACCGGCGCTGCGCGGGCCGGCGGCCGCCCGCTCGCGATCGAGGACTATTACCGCATCAAGACTGTGGGCTCCCCCGCGCTCTCTCCCGACGGCCGCTGGGTTGCATTCACCGTCGGCACGCGCGTTGAAGAAACCAATGGGAATACGAGCGAGGTCTGGCTTGTGGCCGGCGACGGCTCGACGCCTGAGCGCCGGGTGAGCGCCGAGGGAGCCGACGCGAGCGCGGCGCGATGGACCGATGATAACCGACTCCGTTTCACCGCCGGCGGCCGCATGTATACCATCGATCCGGGCGCACCGGACAAAATTGAGACCGTTGCTGCACCCACGGGCGAAGGAAGAGGCGGGGGTCGTGGCGCAGGGGGGCGCGGTGGCGGCGCCGGCACACCCATCCCAAGTCCCGACGGCAAATGGGTTGCGACAGTGCGCAATACCCCGCCGCCCAAACGCGAGCGCGTCTTTGAATCCGACTTCGCAAAACGCCATGAAGAGCGCTTCAAGGGAGCTGTGATTGACTGGCTCGACTACAAGCGCGACGGTGCGTCGTGGCCTGTCCCCAACCGCGTCGATGCCGAAGTAACGCTGCCGCAGGAGATTTTCCTCACCGCGGCGGACGGCAGCGCGGAACGGCAACTCACCCGGCTGGGGCTCCGACCGGCCGGCGTGCAGTGGAGCAAAGACGGCACCGCGCTCCTCTTTACAGCCGACTCCGGGTATCGGAACGAGCGCTCCTACGGCCGCAGCGATATCTGGACTGTATCGCTCGACGGCAATTCGCGGCGCTTGACTTCCAATCCCGATTACAGCTACGCGGGCGCGCGCTATTCGCCCGACGGGCGCTGGATCCTCGCCACACGCGATTATGCGCTCGACCAGGTCATAGCGAAAAAACTGAATCACGGCGGGCCGGTGGATCTTATCGTGATCCCGGCAGGCGGCGGAGAGGAGAGGAACCTAACCGCGGACTGGGACTACCTCCCCTCGGGCGCACAGTGGGGCCCGGACGGCAAGTATGTCTACTTCACGGGCGGCATTGGCGGCACAACGCACTTCTTCCGTGTCGCGCCGGGCGGGGGAGCCGTCGAGCAGGTCACCAAAGGCGAGCGGCGCATCGGCGGGCTTTCCTTCGACCGAGCGATGATGAAGGTGGCGTTTACGGTCGGCCGCTTCGAGGCGCCGCCTGAAATCTCCATCGCAAACATCGACGGCTCGGAAGAGCGGCAGCTCACGCACATCCACGATCCCTTCCGTTCCGAAGTCGCGCTCAGCAGCGCCGAGCGATTGAACTTCAGGAGCGCCGACGGCACGCCGGTTGAAGCGTGGCTTCTCTATCCGTATGGCCACCGCCCTCTCGGATTCAAACACCCGCTCATCGTTAGCAATCACGGCGGGCCACACAGTGCCGTGGGATACGGGTTCGATTTCAAGAACCAGTATTTCGCGGCCAACGGCTATTTCGTGCTCCAGGTAAACTTCCGGAGCTCCACCGGCTATGGCGAGAAATTCCTCTGGGCTACGTGGGGGGCCTGGGGCACAAAGGACGGGCAGGATGTGATGGCTGGTATCGATTACGCCATCATGAACTTCAATATTTACGCCAACCGCGTTGCCACCATCGGGCATTCTTATGGCGGTTTCATGAGCAATTGGCTCATCACGCAGTATCCCGACCGCTTCGCGGCCGCGTGCCCGGGCGCCGGCATCTCGAACTGGATCAGCGACTACGGCCTCGCCGACATCGCCCGCACCAAGGAGACGGAGTTCTATGGCACGCCCTGGGAC
Source organism: uncultured Acidobacteriota bacterium (assembly GCA_964353465.1). Taxonomy (GTDB): domain Bacteria; phylum Acidobacteriota; class UBA6911; order UBA6911; family UBA6911; genus JAFNAG01. The sequence goes on from CAYGWQ010000057.1 coordinate 2,719, forward strand.
CCGAAGGCGCGCGAAATCATGATCCGCCAGTCACCGCTCACCTACGCCAACCGCGTAAAGGCCGCGACACTCTTCATCCACGGCGAAGTCGATCGCCGCGTGCCGTTCGAGGAAGGCGAACAGATGTACTTTGCGCTCAAGAAGAACGGCGTCCCGGCGAAGATCATCCAGTACGCGGGCCAGCCGCACGGCATCGCAGGACATTGGAACCAGGTACACCGCATGCTGAACGAGAGGGCATGGCTAGACAAATACCTGAAATGAGAGCCCCCCTTCCGAACCACAAAGACCTCGAAGAAATAGAAAGACTTCCTTTGAGGTCTTCGAGGTCTTTGCGGTTCGACTATTTTCAGTCAGTCCCGTAGACTATCACTGATATTCCCGGATCATTTTCTCCAGGTCTGCATCGAACGTGAATAGTTGGTCTCCGGACGATGCTGCCTTGGCGCATAGGATACAATCTACGATATCGACGCCGTGTTCCGAGAACAGGCGCAACGCCTGGATGAGTTCCTGCCGGTCGTCGTTAGCGACTCCCTTATATCGTAAAACATCCGTGAGGCTCACGGCGGCACGGTTTCGGGGGACTTTATATATCTTCGTCAGAACATAAATGCATTCCGCAATAACACTTTCAAGGACCACCGCCTTGATATCACCCTGCCTCACCTTGTCAAAGAATCCCTTCGCCTTCGCATGCAGAGCGGGCTCGTCGGCGACGAGATATCGGATAATGGTATTGGTGTCAGGAAGATTTCGTGCCGGTTTTTTCCGCAACGGCCACCTCCCACGCTTTGGCTTTCACCTGCTTCATCGAGGTGCCCGGCTGGGCTTTTCGGGCATATTCCCGTAGCGAACCGCCCGCATCACGCACCGGCTTCACCGTGACGGTATCGTCTTCCACCTCGAAGTAGACCGCATTCGCCTTGAGAATATCCCTGATTTTCTTGGGAATGGTCACCTGCCCCTTCCGCGTGATTTTTACCGCAGCGGTAGTCATTGACACCTCCTTACTTTTCAGATGTTCATTACTTTATCATTGTAATGCCTGCTTGCCACGCTCGTCAACAATGGATCATCGCGGGCGGGGGCCCTGGGAGGCAGCACAAGGAGGTTTTTGCGGTTCGCTTTGTTTATCGCCTGTCAACGGAACTTGCGTTGGCCGACGGTGATGTGGGAGCCGTCGTTGCCCAGATAGCTGACCGTGACCGTCGAAGCGGCGCCGCTGGTGCTAAGCAGAATGACCTGCGTCTGGTAGCCGCCGCCATCGGCAATTTGCGGGAAGATCAGCGGGCCCGGCGGCGCCTGGTTCGCGTCCGCCACCGGGAATGTCGTGATGAGGAAATCGCGGCGCTCGTTGTACAGCGAGCGCAGCGTCAGGGCGGCAAACGGATCGTCGGACCGCAGGTCCAGCACTCCGGTAAACCCCTCGGGCAGGCCCGCAATAAACTGCCAGGCGAACTTCGCGGCATGCCCCAACGGCGCCAGATCCACCATACCCGGGCCGTTTCCCGCCGGCGTGACGCCATCCAGTTCATAAGCAGTGGCAGTGATGCGCAGCGGCGCACTCCCCGGATTCACCACCGCCAGACCGGTGTCGTGGCCGCCGGTCAGGTCTAAATAAATCCTGGCATGGGTCGTGGCCGTCGTCGCCGCTACGCCCGACTCGGTGACCAGCACCGTACCCCGGGCATAACTGAAGATCGCCGCGCTGACCGGCGTAGTGCTGCCCACATCCGGCGTCAGCTGCGCCCAGCCCGCGTCTACCTCTGCCGGCGATCCGTCAGTTACCAGCCGCACGAATCCGCCTGCCGGGATTGTATACTGAAATTGCGATCCGGCCGCGCCTCCGTTCGCCAGGCGCACCGCGAGCGCGGCGCCGTCATTGCCGTAGAAACGAACCACCCCGTTCTCGGCCGTATTCGACGTGTTCATCAGGATGATCGTCGTCTGGTAGCCGCCGCCATCCGCGATCTGCGGGAACGACAGCATCCCGGCCAACGCCGGCTTGCCGAGATCGGCAATGGGCGTGGTTGTCATCAACAGGTCGCCCCGCTGGTTGATCGTCAGCCGGAGCGCCAGGACCGAAACGGGCTGATCCGAGGTAATCTCCAATGATCCCAGGCCGTCAAATATGAAACTCGGAGGCATAACGAAGTCGGGCGCAAGCTGATCGAGGAACTTCGCCATGTGCGCGCCGCGCGCCAGCCGGATCGTGCCCTGGGCCAGGGTCCACCCGACGCCGTCACGCAGTTTCAAGGCAAGGGTGGCATCCCCGTCGCCTTGATTGACAATGGCAAATCCGGTGGAGATGTTGACGGTTCCGCTGCCGGTCCCGGCGCTTACGCCGGCGCGGGAGTCGACAAAGAATCGCGCCGACCGAGTCGGCGGCGACACCGGGACTCCCGCTTCGCTCACCACCACGCCGTTCTGCGTATAGCTGAAGACCGCCGTGCCGTATGGAGCGCTTCCGGCATTGACCGTTACTGTTGCATAGCCCGCAATCAATTCTTCGGTGGGCCCAAGCGTCGAGGTCGAGACGGTTCCGCCCGCAGGCAAGCCCAATGTCACCCGAGCCACGGCGGAGGTCACAAAAACGCCTTCTCCAGCAGTACCGGCATAAATAATTGTCGGATCTTGCAGGTCGATGGCAAGGACACCGACCCTAATATCCGGCAGTCCGGTATTGACGGCGCTCCAGCTGTCGCCCCCATTGATGCTTTTGAAAACTTCATTATAAATGGAGGCATACAGCGTCGATGGCTGGTGCAGGTCGATGGCCAGGTCATCGATCCCTCGATTCGGCAGCCCAGTATTGACGGCGCTCCAGCTGTCGCCCCCATTGATGCTTTTGAAGATGCCCCCATTGCTACCAGGATGTAAAGTACCAGCATACAACGTCGCCGGGTTTTGCGGGTCGATAGCCAGCGCATGGATCACTGTATTCAACAGTCCGGCATTGACCGCCCTCCAGGTGTCGCCGCCGTTGATGCTTTTGAAGACGCCACGTGTTGTGCCTGCATAAACCGTCGTCGGATTTTGCGGGTCGATCTCAAGGGTTGCGACACTCATATCCGTCAAGCCGGCATTCACTGGGTTCCAGCTGCCGCCGCTGTCGATGCTTTTAAAAATACCTCCGACAAAAAAGCCGGCATACAGCGTTGTCGGGTTTTGGGGATCGATGGCGAGGGTATAGACATACATCGTCGTCAAGCCGGTATTCACTGGGTTCCAGCTGTCACCGCCGTTGATGCTTTTGAAGACGCCGCCTCCGTCAGTGCTTGCATAAACCGTCGCGGAGTTTTGCGGATCGATGGCGAGGGCAGTGATACGTGCATGCACCAGTCCGGCATTGACGGCAATCCAGCTGTTGCAGCTGTTGATGCTTTTAAAAACACCTCCATAATAAGTGCCGGCATACACAGTTGCCGGATTTTGCGGGTCGACGGCAAGGGAAGTGATATGTGTTTTCACCAGTCCTGCATTAGCCGTGGTCCAGCTGTCACCGCTATCACTGCTTTTGAAGATGCCTGCGGCAGTCCCGGCATATACTCTAGCCGGATTTTGCGGATTGATGGCCAGGACTCTGACCGTCATCCCAGTCAGCCCGGTCTTGACGGCTCCCCAGCCGGAACCGCCATTGCTGCTTTTGAAAACATATCCGTTTTCAGCGCCGGCATACAAGGTGGTCGGATCTCGCGGATCGACGGCAAGCGCGGTGATTCCTGTATTGGCCAGTCCGGAATTGACGGCGCTCCAGCTGGCGCCGCCGTTGATGCTTTTGACTATACCGCCGCCCAGCGGGCTGCTATAGCCGGCATAAATCGTCCCTGGATTTTGCGGGGCGATGGCCAGGGCGTGGAATTCTGTGTCCGTCAGGCCGGTATTGACGGCGCTCCAGCTGGTGCCGCCGTCGGTGCTTTTGTACAGGCCTTGTGTCGTTCCGGGCACGGCATACACCGTCTTCGGGCTTTGCGGGTCGATGGCCAGGGCCACGACATTATATAATCCCGTTGAAATAGAGCTCCAGCTGTCGCCGCCGTCAGTGCTTTTTAAGATCACTCCCCTGTAAGCGCCGGCGTACACGGTCGCCGGATCCTGAGGGTCGAAGGCGAAGCACAAGATCTGGGGCGCTGAAAAGTAGGACGAATAGACGGTTTTCCAGCTGCCACCACCGTCAGTGCTCTTAAAGATCTGAAATGGAGTACCGGCATACACCGTTGCCGGGTTCTGCGGATTGACGGCCAGGGATAAAACATATATTTCTGACAGTGCGTTAACGGCGCTCCAACTGACACCGCCATTGCTGCTTTTTAAGACGCCCGCGTATTCACCGCTAGTGTACACCGTCTCCGGATTTTGCGGGGCGATGGCCAGAGCACGTATGTTGATGCCCTCGGGACCTCCTGATTGGACCCACCGTTGCGTTGTCGCCGAGGATGTGCCTGTACTCAGGAGCATTGTGCCGAGCAGCAGCGCCGCGGTCACAAGATTGCCGCAGCCCATTCTCGTCGATGTCATAGCAAGGTCTTGCGGTTGGATTTTCCAGCTCATGGAATCACTCCATTGCTCACAACGTCTCTTCACATATCATCCACCACCCGGTTGCGGGCACCAGCGGCCTGAGCCAACGGAATGCCGGGGAAACCGCGCAGCATATCACACCCAACCGGCGAAAACGGCGGACTTCGGCATTCGAGCGAACCTCCAGATGAAGGCAACATCCCAGCTACCTCCCGGCAGCACCTCGGGAATAATGAGCACCGAAAACCAGGCAAATTCCACCACAGCGCAAAACCATAATGAAGAGACGTAACTGAATGGCCAATCTAACATCCCTGCAAAACGTTTCTGCCCAAGCCTGCCCCCTCGCAAGGCTTATTCTGAACCACGAGGACCTCAAAGGCCTCAAATAAATCAAGCAATCGACCACGCCTAAAATGCGTAGCTTTGGCCTGTCCCGCACGGCGGGGCAAATCGAATAGATCTTCGGGGTCGGCGTCGCAATCGGGGACGGTATCGCTATCGGCTTGGGATGGATCTCAATCCAGAGGTTCATCGGCTGATCATGATCTCGAAAGACGATGCCGATTGCGACCCCGATTCCGATGATTCCTCGCTCTCGCTTCTGGATTGTGACGGCGCTTACGGCTCGCCGGAACGGCATAGCCTTTCTGGGTCGCACGGCCAAAGGCCGTGGTTTTGGGTTGGAAAAATCTCCTTTGAGGTCTTCGTGTTTCAGAATATTGCAGGCACATTTGGGGCATTGTTTCTTGACAAAAGATATAATGTGCGTCATGATGGGTAACATGAAAACAGCAAGTGTGCGCAAGGTTCAGCATCACCTGAGCGAAGTCCTTCGCTGGGTTGAGCACGGCCAGGAGGTCAGCATCACACGCCGCAATCGGATCATCGCCAGAATGGTCCCTGCCGGCATCAACAACCCGATCGAGTGGCCGGACTTTCTCGGCAGAGCAAAAGCACTCTGGGGGGATCGTCCCAAGGGTACGCCGGTAAGCCGCATCATCATCGAGCAACGAGCCGACCGTCTGTGAGCATCTACCTGGATTCGAGTGCACTGCTGAAGCTGTATGTGCCCGAGGAGGATTCCGCGGAGGTAGCGCGGTACGTGCTGCAGCGGCGGCATCCCCTCCCCTTGTCTCCGCTGCATGAGCTCGAGATGAAGAACGCCCTGCGTGCGAAGGCCTTCCGCAAGGAGGCACCGCTCAGGTCGGTAAACGCCGCTCTGCAGCATTTGTGCGCGGATATCGCCTCGGGAATTTTCGTCAGACCTCCGCTGGACTGGCCGGAGGTGTTCGAGGTGGCCGAGGCACTTTCGCAACGCTCCACGGCAATGGTTGGGAGCCGCTCACTCGATCTCCTCCACGTGGCATCTGCAAAAATCCTGAAGGTGCGAGGATTCCTGACATTCGACCAGCGGCAGGCAATCCTGGCGCGCAAGGCAGGATTGAAGATAGTCCGCGTGTGATGCGGTGCGCGACGCCTGACACCGAGACTGGATTCTGAACCACAAAGACCTCGAAGACCTCGAAGAAATAAGATAATTCCCTTTGAGGTCTTCGAGGTCTTTGCGGTTCACTTCTTTTGCAGTTATTCCGCGCCGTCCCAGCAGTAGGTGCAGAGCTTCTCTTTGGGGAGGCCGATGGCGTCCACCAGGTCGCCGAGTTTCTGGTATTGCAGCGTAGTCAGCTGGAGCCGCGCGCGGATGCGCTCCACCATGGCGCAATACTTGGCGCTGGACGGGTCGGAATACTCGTCCGGGCACACATCGGCGCGCCCTTCCAGCTCCTTGATGGCCCTGCGTCCGGCAAGGTCGAGCACCGATCGCGATCTTGAGAAGTTCAGGAACTTGCAGCCGAATACGAGCGGCGGGCATGCCGGCCGCATGTGGACTTCATACGCGCCGCAGTCATACAACCGCCGGATGGTGTCCTGCAGCTGCGTGCCGCGGACGATGGAGTCTTCGCAGAACAGGATCCGCTTGCCATGGATGAGCTCCCGGACCGGAATCAGTTTCATGCGGGCCACCAGATCACGCACGCGCTGGTCGGTGGGCATGAAGCTGCGCGGCCACGTCGGCGTGTACTTGACGTAGGGGCGCACATACGGGACGCAGGCCGTGTTCGCATAGCCGATGGCGTGAGCCACGCCCGAGTCCGGGATGCCAGCCACGCAATCCACCTTCACCGTGTCATTCCTGGCAAGCGCGGCGCCGCAGCGGTAACGGGTCGCTTCCACGTTGATGCCCTCATAACATGAGGCGGGGTAACCATAGTAGACCCAGAGGAACGCACAGATCTGAAGCCTGTCGCCCGGAGCTTTTTTCTGCTCGACGCCGTCTTCGGTAACCAGAACCACCTCGCCCGGGCCCAGATATCGCTCGATTTCGTAGCCCAGGTTCGGAAACGCGCAGCTTTCGGAGGCGCTCGCCCAGGCGCCGTCTTTCCTGCCGCTCACGACCGGCGTACGCCCGAGACGGTCACGGCCCGCGTAGATGCCGTTTTCGGTGAGCAGCAGGATCGAACACGATCCCTCGACCGCCGCAAGCGCGCGCTCGATGCCGTCCTCGAAAGTCGCTTCCTGGTTGATGAGGGTTGCGATCAGCTCGGTCGGATTCACCTCGCCGCCACTCATTTCCGAAAAATGCGTCTTCAACTGGAAGGCCGAATCCATGAGCTTGCCCGCATTCTGGACCACCCCCACGGTCACAATCGCGTAGGTGCCAAGGTGGGAGCCGATGATGAGGGGCTGATCTTCGTAGTCGCTGATAACACCGATGCCCCGCAGGCCATGCATCTTCTGGACATCCTCTTCGAATTTGGAGCGGAATTGCGCGTTGCTGATGTCGTGAATATGGCGGTTGATGCTGCCGCCGTTCATGACGGCAAGCCCGCCGCGGCGCGTGCCCAGGTGAGAATGGTAGTCAGTGCCGAAAAAAAGGTCCGTAACACAATCCCCGGTCGATGCCACGCCAAACAAACCACCCATGATTTCCTCCTTGCCGTTGATGGGTGCGCATTGTCGCACGCCATGCATCCCGAAACCATGATTTTCCGACACGACTCCGTTTCCTGCTCCGAAAATACCGACCTCCGACATCATACCTCCGACCTCCGACTCGTTGAGTGGTGCCTGGAACCGGCACAGCAGGTAGGCCCCGGCCGCCGGACGGGGTTAAGTACTTTGCGATTCAGCAGGATCCGAGCGCCGTCTGGCAGCCGGCGCCCACCTGGCGCCCGGCCCTTTGGCCAGCTTGTCATTTTCATGCGTCACAGGGTGCGCCCCGGCGCATGAGAGGCTGTTCCGAATATAAAACTTTGCGCCTTCGCGTCATGGCGTCTTTGCGGTTACTTCTCATGAAACCGCCAAGACGCCAAGGCTCGAAGACTCGAAGAAAACACCATTTTCATGCACCGCAGGGTGCGCTCCAAGCGCATGAGGGGCTGTTCAGAAAATATCTTCAGCGACCGGGCTAAAGCCCTGCACCACGAAAGAACATCTCGTTTGTTCCCCGACAACTTGCCGACTGTTCGCAGCCCCGGGTTTCAGCCCGCACATTCGCAGCAACCAACCCTACATTTTCACGCACGCGGGTGCGCCACCTGTCCATGGATTGCTGCTGTTTACTGTATCTCTGTCGTTCCTGCAAACCCGAGCCCGGCGTCCTGCGCCGATACCTAGGTCGCGATTTGTCGTTGGTGTCGCGAATTTCGTGAAATTCGCGGCCAATGATTGTAAAGTTACTTCCTTAACGGGGGGAATAAGGTGAGCACGATACAACGGCTTTACCGGCTGGCCGGCAAGGATCATGAGAACTGCTTCTATGCCGAGGTTTCTGCGTCTCTGATCCCGCAGGAGCTGTTGATCCTGCAGTGGCTCCTTGCGGAAACATTCGAGCCGGAAAAGCTGACCACCGCCTCGCACCTCCGGTCGGGCAACCTCGAGGTGATCGAGGTTGGCCCGCGGCTCAACTTCGAGACCGCATTTTCCACCAATGCGGTCGCGATCTGCCATTCCTGCGGCCTGCGCAAGGTATCGCGCGTCGAGAGGTCGAGACGATGGGTCCTGCCGAAGGACCAGGACCGTGATGCATTCCTCGCCGCCCGGCATGATCGAATGACCGAGTGCCCCTATCCCGTGCCCCTGGAGAGTTTCGAAACCGGCCTCGTCCCCGAAAAAGTGATGGCGGTGCCCATTCTCGAGAAAGGGATCGAGGCATTGCGCGCCATCAACCTCGAGCTGGGCCTGGGCATGGACTCCTGGGACCTCGCCTTCTATCACGACCTTTTTGCACACACCTTCCGGAGAAACCCGACCAATGTGGAGTGCTTCCAGCTGGCGCAGGCCAACAGCGAGCACTCGCGCCACTGGTTCTTCAAAGCGAAGCTGGTGATTGACGGCGCCGCGGCGCCTGAGACGCTGATGGAGATCATCAAGTCCACCCTGCGGGCCAATCCCGCCAACAGCGTGATCGCCTTCAAGGATAACTCGAGCGCCATCCGAGGCTACGAAATCGTGACGATCCTTCCGGCTGCCCCGGGGACATCATCCGCCTTCGCTTTGTGGAAGGGCCCATACGACCTCATCTTCACCGCAGAAACGCACAACTTCCCGAGCGGAGTCGCCCCCTTCCCGGGCGCCGAAACCGGAACGGGCGGAAGAATCCGGGACGTGCACGCAACCGGAAGAGGCGCCCTGTTCATCGCCGGCACGGCGGGCTATTGCGTAGGCAACCTGAACCTGAAGGACTTTCCCCTGCCGGGCGAGGACCGCTCGTTCGCGTATCCCGGCAACCTGGCCAGCCCCATTCAGATTCTGATCGGCGAAAGCAACGGGGCCTCGGATTACGGCAACAAGTTCGGGGAACCTTTGATTCAGGGATTTACCAGGACCTTCGGGTTACGCCTCCCTGACGGCAGCCGCAGGGAATGGATCAAGCCGATCATGTTCACGGGCGGAGTCGGACAGTTGAATGCCGGCCACCTGCAAAAGGTCGAACCGCGGAAGGGCATGCTGGTGATCCAGATCGGCGGCCCGGCGTACCGGATCGGCATCGGCGGCGGCGCGGCCTCCAGCATGATTCAGGGAGAGAACAAAGAGGAACTCGACTTCAGCGCCGTGCAGCGCGGTGACGCGGAAATGGAACAGAAGATGAATCGGGTCATCCGCGCATGCGTCGAGATGGGAGATCTCAATCCGATCGTGAGCATCCACGACCAGGGAGCCGGAGGCCCCTGCAACGTGCTCACCGAACTGGTGGATCCTGCCGGCGGACGCATCGAGATCAGGAACATCACCCTTGGCGACAAGACCATGTCGGTGCTGGAAATCTGGGGCGCCGAATACCAGGAACGGACCGCCCTCCTCCTGAACCCGGATCGATTGGCCGAGTTCCGGGCGATCTGCGCGCGCGAAAAAGTCACCTGCGAAGTTCTGGGCGAAGTGACCGGAGACGGGCGGATCGTGGTGCATGACGCTCGAGACGGATCCACGCCGGTGAATCTCGAGCTCGCCCCGATTTTGACCAGCATTCCCCAGAAGACTTTCGAACTGACCCGCATCCGAACGCAGCCTGAGCTGCTGCGCCTTCCCGCGGACCTGACCGTCTGCGATGCGCTCCGCGCGGTATTCCGCCTGCCTTCCGTAGGGTCCAAAGGATACCTGGTGAGGAAAGTCGATCGCAGCGTCACGGGACTCGTGGCACGCCAGCAATGTTGCGGGCCGCTGCACCTGCCGGTCTCCGATGTCGCCATCGCTACGCAGAGTCACTTCGGCATCACGGGCGCCGCCATCGCCATCGGCGAGCAGCCGATCAAGAGCCTCGTGGATGTGTGTGCCGGAGTGCGCATGGCGGTGGCGGAGGCGCTTACCAATATCGTCTGGGCGCGCATTTCCGACCTTTCTCACATCAAATCCTCCGTCAACTGGATGTGGGCCGCGAAGACGCCCGGCGAGGGGGCCGCGCTCTACGACGGCGCCAGGGCTTTGCGGGACCTGATGATCACACTCGGGATCGCGGCAGACGGGGGGAAAGACAGCCTTTCCATGGCAGCCCGCGTCGGCGATGAGGTTGTGAAAGCGCCGGGCCAGGTGGCCATCTCAGCCTATGCCTCCATGCCCGACATCACACGCGTGGTCACGCCGGACCTGAAATGCCCCGGCGAGAGCCGGTTGCTGCTGCTCGATCTCGCTCCGGGAAAACAACGGCTCGGCGGATCCGCGCTGGCCCAGGCCTTCGGGCAGGTCGGGAATGAATCGCCCGACGTGGACGATCCCCAGCTGCTGAAGCGCGCTTTCCTGGCCGTCCAGGGTCTTATCGAGGAGGGACTCATCCTCGCCGGACATGACCGCAGCGACGGCGGACTGATAACCACGGTGGCCGAAATGGTCATGGCAGGCAATTGCGGGGCCCGAATCTCACTGGAGGAGGGGGGCGATCCAATACCTCAGCTCTTCGCCGAGGAATTGAGCCTTGTGATCGAAGTCCGGTCCATGGATGAGGTCCGGGTCAAAACCCGCTTGCAGGCCGCGTCCGTCCCGTTCCGCCTTCTGGGTGAGACCGGGAAGGAACGGCGAGTCGTTATAGAACAGGGCAACAAGGCCGTGCTGGATATCGCCACACCGGAGCTTCTTACCTGGTGGGAGGAGATCAGCGACCGGATCGAACTGCTGCAGATGAATCCGGCCTGCGCCCGCGAACAGGCCGGAAGCCATGACCGCCCCGGGCCCACGTATCACCTCAGTTTTGAGCCGCAGCCGACACCCGAGCCCATTCTGCTGCGCAACAAGAAACCGAAGGTGGCGATTCTGCGCGAGGAAGGGAGCAACGGAGATCGGGAAATGACCTCCGCCTTCTTTGCCGCCGGATTCGAACCCTGGGATGTCACGATGTCGGACCTGTTGAGCGGCAAGGCAACGCTGGACGGTTTCCGCGGCCTGGTTTTTGTCGGCGGCTTTTCTTATGCCGACGTGCTGGACAGCGCAAAGGGATGGGCAGGCATCATCCGCTTCAATGACAAGGTTCGTGAAATGTTCGATGCCTTCTACCGGCGCGCGGACACCTTCACGCTCGGGGTATGCAACGGTTGTCAGCTGGTGGCGCTGCTGGGATGGGTGCCATGGATGGGGATTCCCGATACCCGGCAGCCGAGATTCATTCGCAATACATCCGAGAGGTTTGAATCCCGCTGGGCAACCGTGAAGATTGTTGAGAGTCCGGCTATCATGCTTCGCGGCATGGAGAACTCCACCCTGGGCATTTGGGTGGCGCACGGCGAGGGGCGCTTGTATTGTCCGGATCCCGACATTCTCCGTGAGGTGACCGAGAAAAAGCTCGCACCCTGCTACTTCGTGGACGACAAAGGAATGCCGACGGAAAAGTACCCCTTCAATCCCAACGGTTCGACTCTGGGCATCACGGCATTCTGCTCCCCGGACGGGAGGCATCTGGCCATAATGCCTCATCCGGAGCGGGCGTTTTTGAAGTGGCAATGGCCCTGGATGCCCGAATCCTGGAAGCACTCAATGATGGCTTCTCCCTGGCTGCGCATGTTCCAGAACGCCCGCGTCTGGTGCGAACAGTCCGAGTAACCCGTGATGGAATCCAGCCGCACCGACCATCCTCTGATCAGCGTGATCGTCGTCAACTGGAACGGACTGCGATTTCTCGATGACTGTCTTGCCTCGCTGGAAAGGCAGACCTGGCCCTGCCGGGAATTCATCCTGGTGGACAATGGTTCCACGGACGGCACCACGGAACGTATCCGGACTTGGACGGAGCGGCGCTCCGACGCCCAGGCGATCTATTTGCCGGAAAACACCGGTTTCTGCCGGGCGAACAACCTGGCCTTTGCCAAAGCCCGGGGGGAATGGATTGCCCTGCTCAACAACGATGCGGTTGCCGAGCCCGATTGGCTCGAGGAACTGGTGCGCCACGGGGATACGGCGCGCCGCGTCGGCATGCTGGGCGGCAAGATCCTGTTCTTCGAGCCGGCCGGCGTGATCGACAAGGCTGGCCACCTGATTTATTGGGACGGCCAGAATCGCGGCCGGGGCACTATGGAAACGGATTCGGGTCAGTACGCACGCGCGGAGGAAATCCTCTGGCCGGATGCCTGTGCCGCGATGTACCACCGGCGGCTCTTTGAAGAAACCGGCGGTTTCGACGAATCGTTTTTTGCTTACGGCGACGACGCCGATCTGGGGATGCGCGCCCGCCTGCTGGGGTGGAAGGCCTGGTATGTTCCGACGGCCGTGGTGCACCACCGCCACTCGGGCACATCGGGCGCATATTCGGCATGGAAGGTCATGCTGGTGGAACGCAACCGCCTGCTGCTCGCCATCAAGAATTTCCCGTTGCCGTTGCTGCTGCAGAACCCCTACTGGACGTTCCGCCGCTTTGCCTGGAACGCCTACGCTGCACTGCGGCAGCGGGGGTCTGCCGGCAGGTTCGTGGAGACTCATGGATGGGGCCGGCTGCCGCTCACCCTGGCATGGTCCTATCTCAGTGCGGCACGGCTGCTGCCCGCGGCACTCGTAAGCCGGCGCCGGATTCAGCGAACCAGGCGCCTGTCTCGCCGCGAGATTATGGATCTGCTTCGGCGCTTCCAGATTGACGTCCGGGAATTGACGCAGCGAGAGTAAGAAGCGGGTCGCCACTCGCAGAGCGGGCAAGACAGGAACCACGAAGTTCGTGGCACAGCGCGGCCGCAACCGAAACCAAAGTCTACCGCAGAACGGCGGAGAAAAGGAGCCTCGAAGCGGCCATGACAACAGCAACGGCTCGAGTACGGGGGGCTATTGCGCAATTGGCGAAGAAAAGGAGCCTCGAAGAGGCGGGGACCACAGCAACGGCTCGGACACGGGGTGGGCTATTGCGCAATTGGCGAAGAAAAGGAGCCTCGAAGAGGCGTGGACCACAGCAACGGCTCGGACACGGGGTGGGCTATTGCGCAATTGGCGTAGATAAGGAGCCTCGAAGAGGCGGCAGACAATAGCCCCGGCCGTGAGGCCGGGGTTTTCGGGCAATAAACTTGAGCGCCGAAGGTGCGGCACAAGACTTCTGTGCCGGTCCTTCGGACCTCGATCCTTTGTCTCCCGCAATCCCGCCCTCACGGGCGGGGCTATTCTCTGCCGGCGCTTCGCGCCTTCCTCCTCTCCGTTTCGGTGGTAACAATTTTTCCTTAATGCAGAGGATCCGCAAATAATTGGTAATAGATACTTGAACGCAAGAGGGATGCAGACTTGTCAGACAAACCGGCAACCGTGTGGAATCCAAGAGAGCTCCGGCTGCTCCGGAGTTTCGCGGCTCCGATCGATATCCAGTCCTTTCTCAACAGGCTGCCCTACAACGACCGGGGCACCGCAATGTCTCCGCGGAGCGTCTTGAGGGAGCGGACCGCTCATTGCTTTGAAGGAGCGTTGTTTGCCGCAGCAGCATTGCGGTTTCTGGGTCACCCGGCCCTGATTGTCGACCTGGCCGCCGATAACGACGATGACCATGTGATCGCGGTGTTTCGGGAGAACCGCTTGTGGGGTGCGGTCGCGAAATCGAACACCACCATGCTGCGATTCCGCGAGCCGGTGTATCGGACCCTGCGCGAGCTTGTGATGTCATATTTCGAGATGTACTTCAACACGAAGGGATACAAATCACTCTTGAGCTATTCGAGGCCGGTACATCTCGCCAGGTACGATCATCTCGGCTGGATGACGGCGGTCGAGGACCTGCACTATATCGGCGATCATCTGTATGCAATCGGCCACATCAAGGTCGTGCCGGACGCTCAGCGAAAACTGCTGAATCCGGTAGACAGGGATGTGCTGAAAGCATGCTTCATGGGAGCGAAAAAATCGGGTTTGTTCAAACCCAGGTAAGCAACTTTGCGAATCCGCTCCTGCAGCACTGCTTCGAAAATAGCTCTTGAGACCGGGCTAAAATCCCGCGCCACTCGTGGCGAAGGGCTTTAGCCCGTCAAAACTGCAAGCCGAAACCCGAAATCGCACGCCCTGCGGATCTCATGTGCCTGGAGCTTAAGCCCCCCAAGCAGACGGGCTGAAGCCCTACACCACGAATCACTGATTCAGAGACGCTTCAACACCTTGTCATTCCTCGTGCGTGCTAAAGCCCGCACCGTTGCCTCAATATACGCAGATTTCCATGCATCCTAGGGTGCGCCCAAAGCGCATGAGAGGCTGTTCTGTGAGGCATTGGATTTATGGGCAGGGTACAAAGCGGCGCAGCGACGCCGCACTCCAATGCGCTCTGCGCCGTTGGAGTGTGGCGAACTTCGCAGCTTTGCGGCCTTGGCCGACGGTTACTGCTGGCCGCCGCCTCCGCGCCTGCCGCCCTGGCCTGGAACCGGCAGCGGCTTGCGCGGCAGTTTCTCATCGCGGTTGGCCGCGAGATAGGCAAAACCCGCAACGATCGTCGCCATCTGGATGTTGTCGCCGGGCTGCAGACGCTCGTAAGTATCCATATTCGTATGGTGGATGATCGAGTTGTATTCGACTTCATCCTGGATGAACTGGAAGCCGGGCAAACCGGCGCCGTCGAATGACTGGTGATCTGTCCCGCTTGTGTTTCGAGTGGTCACCGTCGTCATACCGAGACTGCGGAACAGCTCGACCCATTCGCGGAAGATCGGCACCACCGCCTCGTTCCCCTGCGTATAAATCCCGCGCAGGGCGCCGGTGCCGTTGTCGATGTTGAAATAGGCCGAGAACTTGGCGTGTTCGGGTCGCAGTTCGAGCGGGCCCTGGGCCCCGCCACGACCGCCGCCGCCGCCCCTAGCAGCAGCTACCTGGCCGGGGACTTCCTTCTGAAATGCGTAATGGGTCCACACATAGTCGCGTGAGCCGATCAGACCCTGCTCCTCAGCCCCCCACAGCCCGATTCTCACCGTGCGGCGCAGCGGGACGCCGGTGGCTTTGAGGATGCGCATGGCTTCCATCATGGCCGCCGTGCCGTTGCCGTCGTCGGCAGCGCCTGTGGCCGCGTGCCACGTGTCGAAATGCGCGCCGAGCAGGACAACCTCATCCGCCATGTCGGTGCCTGGGATCTCCCCGACGACATTGAAGAGCTGCGGTTTTTCATAGTATGTGTTCTTGATGTCGGCCTCGATGGTTACGGGAACGTTCTTGGCAATCATGCGGGCGATGCGTCCGTACTGTTCCGCCGCGATCATGATCGCCGGCAGGAGGGTTTCCGGATCCCCCGTAATGTTGCCCCCGCCGACCGTGTAGATTCCATGGCCGCGCGCGTTTGTGGAGATGGTGCCAAGCACCCCTTCGGCCCGGAAAAAGTCATTGCGCGCATTGCCCCCCGCGCCACCGCGACCACCCGCAGGAGCCTGCTGTGGCGCCCCTGCCGGTGGAGTGCCTGAAGGCGGAGTGCCGGCGCGCTGTCCCTGGGCCGCCTGCTGCCCTGCCGGCGGCGCAGCCGGTCCTCCCTGACGCCCCGGCACCACTTGCGCTGCACCGCCCTGCCGTGCGCCTCCGGGCGGCGTAATACCGAATTCCGTCGCTGGTCTCGGTCCTTCCAGGGCTGCCAGTTGTTCCGGAGTGAAGCGCCTTGCCGGCGGGTCCCACATCGCCGGAACATCCGGGGCTGCCTGCGTGAGAATCCATTTTCCCTTTAACTTGCCTTTGTATTGTGCAAGATCCGCTTCCGTGGTGGCCGTTACGAGCGCGACCTCGCCGCTCACCAGGCCCTTGGTGCCGGGCGTCCACGCGGTCGGCGTGCCCGGAATTGGAAATTTCTCGGGCGACACCGCCTGCAGGTAGAATTTATCGTTCGTCCAGCCGCGAGGGATGCGGTTGATATTGGCCGGATTCGTCCAGGGCTCCATCTTGACGTTGACCAGGCCCCACTCTTTCATCTTGCCCATGACCCACTGAGCCGCCTTCTCCATGGTAGGAGAGCCAGTCACTCGGGGAGCATATACATCCGACAGCCAGCTGTTCAGCTCCATCACCTGGGAGCGCTGCATGCCTTCGGCTTTGATCTTGCCGATGTCTTCGTAGTTGATTTTTTCGTTCCTGGCCAGCAGTGGCAACGCCAACAACAGCGCCACCGCCGCCAGCACACAAAGTTGCTTTCTTCTCATTGCTTCATCTCCTCACGGGATGGACAGGGATGGATCCGAAACCTGGAAATATTTCCTTCTGCAGTATCGAGGATCCAACGCCGATGACAGGCGTTTCTATCACGGCAGCGCCGGCCGGGCAAGCGAATTTCAGTGGCGGGAACTGCTTGAGCTGCTTATGTAAACCACGAAATACACGAAATACACGAAAGGTTCGAATTAGGGTATAAGTAGAAATTGAAAAAGGTCGCTATCTGAATGTAAGCCTGGCTGGTTGCTGTTTTTTGCGTATTTCGTACTACTTCCTCGCAACTCCTTTAACGCTCGGCAAGAACCTTCGACCACAAAGGCACCAAGACTCCAATGTAACGAACTGGATGGCCTCATGGTTCGCGTCTTTGCGCCTTCGTGTCTTTACGGTGTGATTCTTTTGCTGCGGCTTTGCTGCGCCGTGTATTTCGTGGTTACGGAGTACTTAGTGAATGGTGCGCCGCAGACAGACCCCGGGGAACCTCATCCCGCGATGCCGGCCGATGCCGGGGTACCTCTGTTGGGATCGGATGATTGTCCAACCTTCATCGGAAAGATCCCTGAGAGCCAATTCTCGATCCGCCCATTTGCGAATGTGCCGCTTCTCATCGCCGGTTACCAACAACCATTCACCCTTCAAGCAACTGAGCCAGGCTACTTCCAGCATCTCACCCTCCGGTCGGCATCGTTCCGTTGCTGTTCACCTATTTCAACGATGCAGCGCTCGAAAAAGTTCCCGCTGAATGCATGTTCTCGCGGGTCCGCTGAAAAACAGGCATCGGCGGCCAAAAGCATGCCTGCTTCATTGGCCGGACGCACTCGACGACGAACCGGGCTGGCATCTGTCGCGAAACATCGTCCGAGCTCTTGCAGCAACGCCCCGAAGGGGCCGAGAGATAGTAGCAGGGGGCGCAAGCCCCCGGATAGGATGTGGCATTTTATGAGCCCCGGCAGGGGCGAAAGATCCTTCTCCGCAATTCCGTTCCGTCGCCTCTCCGGGTCCTGGCGCCGATCGCGGGCCCAACCGCGGGCTTGCGCCCGGGGCATTTGTCGCTCCGCCTCTCCGGGGCTGGGCTGGCGCGCGGAGGGAGTTTCGCGACAGAAACTACGCTGTGGCCGTGAGTTTCCGGGCGAGCGAAACGGCCGCACTGGCGTTTTCGCCATACCCATCCGCGCCGATCTGCTCGGCGAATTGTTGCGTGACCGGCGCTCCGCCGATCATCACCTTTACTTTTTCACGCATCCCGGCTTGCTGAAGCGCTTCGATCGTGTTCCTCATGCCGGGCATCGTGGTTGTAAGCAAGGCAGAAATGGCGACAAGGCCGGCCCCGGTGGCCTTCACGGTCTCGACGAACTTCTCGGGCGGCACGTCCGTGCCGAGGTCCACTACTTCAAAGCCACCCCCTTCGAGGAGCGAAGCGACGAGATTTTTCCCGATGTCGTGGAGGTCGCCCCGAGCGGTACCGATGACCACCTTCCCCGCCGCCTGAGTCCCGGCAGCTGCCAGCAGAGGGCGCAATGGATCCAGCGCGGCCTTCATGGCGCGGGCGGAGAGGAGCAATTCAGGAACGTAGTACTCCTCGCACTCGAACATGCGCCCGACTTCTCCCATGGCCGGCACCATGTATTTGGAAATGATTTCCATCGGCGCCACCCGGGCCGCAAGGGCCTCGTGAGTGACGGCCGCAGCCGTCTTCGCATCGCCATTCAGGATCGCGTTGTATAACTGCTGTAAGTCCACCATCTTGCTCCTTTCTCCTGACTCGTATCTGTCGCGAAATGCCGTCCGAGCCCTCGTGGCAAAGCCCCGGGAGGGGCCGAAAGATACTATCCGGGGGCGCAAGCCTCCGGATAGGATATCGAGACAGATTCGAAATTCTGATTTCGATTTGGACTCGCTAAGTTCTTTCTGATCTCGAATCTCGCTTTTCTATGGCCCCTCCAGGGTTCCGCATTGCCTTCCGATCCAACCCCGGATTTGCGCCCGGGGCCATTCTCTCGCTGCCCCTTCGGGGCTGGGTCAAAGAGCGGAGCGAATGTCGCGACAGATACTAACTCGGACGCGCTGGAACCAAAGTCGGATTGTGCCATAATGCGATTCTCCGGGCTAGTTAGTTTCTGTCGCGAAACTCGCCCTTAGGGTCTGAATCGTCCAGCTACTACTGCAATCACGTGGGGGCGGGCTTTAGCCCTTAAGCGCTAAGATAAGTTCCAATACTTGGACCTCGACCTGGACCTCGACGTGGTCCTGGACCAGACGAATCGAGCTAAGCAATTGTGCGTAATGCATTTAGTTCAATAACATCGATTCGGAAGACAGCCAAGCTCAGTCCACGTCGAAGTCCAAGTCCAGGTCCAAGGCCAGGTCAGCGATG
>CAYGWQ010000058.1:0-21545 GCA_964353465.1 uncultured Acidobacteriota bacterium
CTTATAAATATAAATGGCGGAGAGGGTGGGATTCGAACCCACGTACAGCCTTTTGAGCCGTAACTCGATTTCGAGTCGAGCCCGTTACGACCACTTCGGTACCTCTCCGGCGCCCCAGAAGCCTACCAAAGTCCGGTGGATTCACAAAACAAAAACCACAGAATACCTGGACCACGAAATACACGAAAGTGGATCTTCGTATCTTTCGTGGTTTGTAACTATTAACAAAGGGGATGCGCAGAGAGCGCCGGGAATTCCGCCAGGCGCTCTCTGCGATTTTAGGTCTTATTTTTTGGGTGCTGCGGTCTCAGCCGGTTTTTTTGCCGGCTTTGGTTGAGGATTTTTCACGTACTTGTCAAGCCATGCCGCCCAGCGCGCCCACAAATCCAACAGCGTTTCCTTCGATGCCGGACCGTGGTCCTCCAGCGGATAGAGGTACATCGCCGCGGTTTTTCCCAGCCCGTTGAGCGCATGGAACAGGCGGATCGAATTGTCGGGATCCGTGCCCACGTTCTGGTCGTGCAGGCCATGATACATGAGCAACGCGCCGGTAAGGTTGTTTGCATACAGGAAGGGCGACATGCCCAGGTAGACGTTGGGCGCCGTCCAAAGATCACGCTGTTCGCTCTGGAAAGTGAATGGCGTCAGCGTGCGGTTGTAGGCGCCGTCACCCGCGATGCCCGCCTTGAAGAACGGTGTGTGCACCATGGCGTTGACGGTGGTGAAAGCGCCGTAGCTGTGGCCTCCGATGGCGAGCCGCGTGCGGTCGATGATCGCCCTGCGATCCAGCTCGTCAATCACGGCGGAAAGGCTGTTCCGCAGATCGTTGACATAGTTGTTGTTTTGCTGGCCCTGCGTCCCGACGATGGGTATGGCAGGTGCGTCGACAACGACGGCATAGCCGAGCCTCACGAAGAACTGCATCGACCGGTTGCCGAAGGACTGGAATGTGTTCTTGTTGAAGGTGCGGTCCGGCTGATCATAATTCTCCTGCGTGGTGAACTCGCGCGGATAGAACCAGAAGATTGCCGGCAGGCGCGTTCCTTCCTTATATCCGGGCGGTAACATCACGTTCACGCGGAAACGGAAACCATCCGCCCGCTCGATCGGGATGCGCTGCCTGGGGGCGGATGTCAAGTCGGGGAACAGGTCCTTGTTATCGGTAAGCGGTTTCCTGCTGGAACCCTCGACGAGGAAGTATTGCGGCACCTGTGTGGGCCTCTGGCGCTCGATGATATAGCGACCAGCGTCGATGTCGAGAACCGTGGATACGGTCTCGTAGACGTCCTTGTTGTCGCTCTCGAAGATGCGCGTCTTTTCTCCGGTTTTGATCGCAACCTTGTCAATAAAGATCTTGGGTCCGACCTGCTCCGGATTCTTGTCGTACACGGTGCCCTGGTAGAAGACGCTGCTGCGGTCGGCGGAGAGCAGCACCGGACCGCCCCCGCCGCGTCCACCGCCGCGCCCGCCTGGTGCGCCGCCGCGCCCGCCGCCACCGCCGCCGCCCCGCGCCGATATCAGCGAGCCCGGGCTTGCCTCGGGTTCGCTGGTGCGATACCTGGAAAGCGGGTATTTCTGGGCCGGTTCGCTCAGGTTAAGGGCATACTCAATGTTGTTCCCGCCGCTCGTTTCCTGGAAAAAGATCGTCTGCATATCGGGCGAGTAGCGGAGGTTCGACATGAGGGTGTTGTTCTCGTAGAGCATTTTGGCGCTCTTTTCATCGAAGGCCGGCAGCCATTGCATCAGCCGATCCTTGCGCGGAGGGCCCTGCTGGCCGCCGCGGGCCGGCAATCCGCCGGTTCCCCGGGCGCCGGTGGCCGCGCCGCGCCCGCTGGTTTCGCCGGCTGTGCCCGGAGGCGCCGGTTCCTGCTCGAGGTAGCTGAGTCCCTGACCATCGGCACGCCAGGCGAGATCCCGCTTGCCGGTCTGTGCCCCGCCGCCGCGCCCGCCGCCGGCTGCTTGTGCCGTCGGATCGGGTGGCGTAGTGTCATCCGCCGAAGCGCCGAGATTGAGCGGGCGTTCGCTCAGTTTCGCGAGGGCTTTGCCGGTGCCATCCCATATCTCCTCAATCGATCCAAAGTTGCCGACAGGAACGATATAGGAGAACGGCTTCGTCATGCGGGTAACGCGCAAAAAATTGCCGTCCGGTGATGCGTCAATCGAACGCACCATGCCCGGCTGCCCGACCTTCTTGACCGCGCCCGTCTGCACGTTGATGAGCGCGACTTGGCCGGTGGCATGCCACTCGAGAAGCGTGAATTCGTAGGGCGTCGTCATCAGGCTCCGAAAGGTGCGCAGCCGGTTCCTGTCGGTGTCGGCGAGCTTGACTTCCGGCCCGGTCGGAGCAATCGGTCTCACCGGCATGGGCGCGCGGCCGTCGGGGATGAGCACCACAGAAATCTGCGTGCCATCGTCGGTGAAGCTGAAGCCCGAGTTGAGCGTGGCCAGCACGGGCGTCTTCGTGAGCTGCCGCGGCTTGTTCGTCGCGATATCCGTGATCCAAATATGAGTCGCATCCTCGCCGTGGACAAAATAGGCGATGCTCTTGCTGTCGGGAGACCATGTGGCATTCGACACACGTGCTCCGGCAGGGATCTGAATCGGCTTTTTACTGCCATCCGTCGCGGATATGATTTGGATGCCGACGTTGTTGCTGATTGTCAGCGAGCGGGCACGATTGGCCTTGAAGTCGATAAAGACGCCGCCCAACTCATCGAAAGGCTTCGAAAACGTCTTCATAACCACCGGGCCATCATTGATTTGGTTCAGGAACCACTTCTTGTCCGGACTCGCGCTGGAGAGATTGATGTTCTGAGACCGGGGGGCCAATACCGCCTCCGCCAGTTCCAGTGGCGGCGTTACATAGCCCTCCTGTTTGATTACTTCGTCCGCCCAGTTGGACGAACTGCTTTTAGGGGCGGTCGCCTGGCCCCCGCCTTGCGCCAGCACCACAAGCGGGAGCATAGCAATGAGCAGGATGAGAGCGATCCGCTTGAAACGATCAGAAGTGTCATATTTCGATACGAACATGCGTGCCATCAGGGTACCTCCGTTGGATCCTTCTACCGGCAAGTAACTGGGCCTCAGACTGTTTGGGCCGCAGTTATGGAAACGATACGCGGCAGCTACTATAGGACAATCCGTGGTGCCGAACAAGCGCATTGCGAAGGCAATTCGTGCTAGAGTTGAGCCTGCATGCGTCCCGAACAGGAGCACCAAGAGACACGACGTTTCGCGTACGGCCGATCACTGGCCCGGCTTTCGAGTATTATCATGATGCTTCCAGCTGCGATGGCCGCGGGATGGCTTCTGGGCTTCTTCCTGGTGGATCCCTATCTGCACACTTTCCCCTGGGGAAGCATCATCCTGACCCTTTTTGGAGCGGGCGCCGGCTTCTATGAGATCCTCAGGATCCTTGCGCCGGGCCGCGACCACGGTGAATGTCATCATAAATAGCGGCCTTGAAAGGCGCCTTTTCCGGTTGGGAGTAGGGCTGACAGCAGCAGGCAGCCTTGTGACCTGGTTTTTTTTCGACGGGAACGCAAGTCTGTCCTTCCTGGTCGGCGGAGTATTGGGGGGTGCCAACCTCCTGTGGCTGCGATCTTCGGTCGGCACCCTGCTCCTGCGAGATCCCAAACGCTCGAAATTTCAGGCCTTAGGGGGATTTTTTTTGCGGCTCATGTTGATTCCCCTGTGCCTGTATGTTATGATCCGTTTTCTTTTTTTGGACATCCTCGCTGCAGTGGCCGGCTTTGCGGTGTTTGTTTGCAGCGTTTTCATCGAGGGTATCCTCGAGGCTTTCGGTAGCAGCCCCAAATAACATGCACGAGCAAAGCCCCGTCGCAGATTTCATCAATCAGTATCTCTTTGATCCGCTTGCCAGAGCCCTGGGGTTCGAGATCGCGGCCGGGCATCACTCCGTGCCGGCCCACATCGTGATGATCCTCCTCGTCTCTCTGGGACTGATCGCGTTCTCCCTGTGGCTGCGGCGACACCTGAGCGTGGAAGAGCCGGGCCGCATTCAGCACCTGGTTGAAGTTGTGCTGGAAGCTCTCCAGGGATTGATGAAGGAAGTCATCGGCAGCAATGCGCGCAGGTATTTACCGATTCTCGGCGCGCTGGCGATTTACATTCTCTGCGGCAATTTGCTCGGGCTGATCCCCGGCTTCCTGTCACCGACCAGCAATCTCAATATCACCGCCTCATGCGCGGTTTGTGTTTTTGTCTACTACAATTATCACGGCATCCGCAAACATGGGCTGTTCAAGTATCTAGCGCACTTTGCGGGACCGGTCTGGTGGCTGGCCTGGCTGCTGTTTCCGGTCGAAATCGTCAGCCATCTGGCACGAGTGCTGTCGCTGAGCATGCGCCTTTTTGGCAATATCTTTGCCGAAGAGCTGATCATCGGATCGCTCAATCAGTACATTTTCCCGTTTTTGACGGCCGTACCGGTCATGTTCCTGGCGCTCTTCGCCAGTACGATCCAGGCCTTTATCTTTGTACTTCTGACGATGGTTTACATTTCGGGCGCCGTCGAAGAAGGGGAGCACAAAGAGGAATCCAGTGCGGCACATCATGAAAGCCCGATGCCTCCTCAAGAGCAAGCTGCAGCAGCCTAGAGGAAGGGTCGCTTTGCCAACGTCATTGTGTTTAATGCCTCTCTTGAAAGGAGACTTCTCATGGGAAGAAAGTTGATTCTGGCCGTACTCCTGGGGCTTATGCTCCTTATCCTGGTCGTGCCAGTTTTCGCTCAGGTTGCGCCCGCAGCAGCCAAAGCTCCAAAGGACCAATGGCTTCTCATCTCCTCCGGATTCGGCATGGCACTGGCCGCCGCCGGGTGCGGCTACGCGCAAAGCCGCGCGCTTGCTGCCGCCTGCGAGGGAGTCTCCCGCAACCCGGGTGCTACCGACACCATCCGGATCTTCATTTTTCTCGGCCTTGCGTTTATCGAGTTTTTGGCGCTCTTGACCTTCGTGGTCATCATGCTTCTGCTGTTCTTCTGAGAACAAAGCAGCCAGGGCGGGGCGGATGCATCAGCGTGTCGGCCCCGCTGCTCCGCCTTACCTATTCTTCGATATCGTGGATGGTGGTGAGGGATCGGATCTCGCACTGCCTCTGTCCGGAGGGTGTGACGATCTGGACATCGTCGCCTTCCACCTTGCCCAAAAGACTCCTCCCGATAGGAGAAGAGATCGATATCAAGCCCCGGGCAATGTCAGACTCCTCCGGTGATACGAGGGTGTACTGCACTTCCTTGTCGGCGCTATAGTCGAACAGCACCACGCGCGAGCCGTAGGCGACGCGATCATGCGGGATCTTGTCGAGATTGATCAGCGACAGGGAAGCAAGCCGTGCCTGAAGGTTGGCCTTCTTGCCTTCCAGGTAGGCCTGCCGCTCCTTGGCGGCCTTGTATTCGGCGTTCTCGCTTAAGTCTCCATGCTCGCGGGCGCGCAGGATCTCCTTCGGCAGGTCGACGCGCAGTTCACGCTCGATCGCATTCAAATCTTCCTGAAGCTTTTTGCGAATATCTTTCATAGTCCCGATTTATTGTATGGGAAGGGTAGAATGGCTGGCAAGGGTTAGAATCGACGTCGGCGCGATGCCCAGCCAAAGAACGCTCGCAGCCGCGATCGCGATCACGGCGAGAACCGGCAGCGGGATAGGCTCGGTCTCAGCCGCGTGAGGTTCTTTCATATACATAAACACGATAAGCCGGAAGTAATAATAGACGGAGATAACGCTGTTCAGGACCCCTACGATGGCAAGGCCGACATAATGCTGCTGGATCGCAGCGCTGAATAGGTAAAACTTACCGATGAATCCGCCCGTGAGCGGGAATCCTGCCAGGGAGACAAGGAAGAGCGACAGGGCTGCCGCCGGCCAGGGCTGTGTTTTGCCCAATCCTGCATAATCCTCGAGGTTGACACGCCGATCGCCCTTGCGGCTCAGGGCCAGGACGATGCTGAGCGCACCCAGGTTCATTGCCGTATAAACGATGAGATAGAAGATAACCGCACGATGCCCGGCGGCGCTGCGGGCCACAATGCCGATCAGAATATAGCCGGCATGGGCGATTGCAGAATAGGCCAGCATCCGCTTGATGTTCGACTGCAGTATGGCAACGATATTCCCCACCGTCATGGTGAGGATCGAGGAAACCCACAGGATGGCGGACCAGTCGGCTCCCAGAGCCGGGA
Source organism: uncultured Acidobacteriota bacterium (assembly GCA_964353465.1). Lineage (GTDB taxonomy): Bacteria > Acidobacteriota > UBA6911 > UBA6911 > UBA6911 > JAFNAG01. Next base: position 6,198 of record CAYGWQ010000058.1, read on the forward strand.
GCGCCTGGACGAGCACGCGCGTCAATGCGGCAAACCCGGCCGCTTTGGGCCCCACGGTCATAAATGCGGTTACGGCCGTCGGCGCCCCCTCGTATACATCCGGCGCCCAGGCATGAAACGGAACGATCGCGATCTTGAACCCGAAACCGACCAACAACAATCCCAGGCCGATCACCATCGTGACCTGTGGCACACCTTGAAGCGCGGCGATCGTCCGGATGGCTTCGTAGCTGGTCGTCCCGGTACTTCCGTAAACCAGGGCGATCCCGTAAAGCAGGAATGCAGTCGCAAAGGAGCCCAGCAAGAAATACTTCAGCGACGATTCAACGGACCGGGCGTCCGTTCGCTTGAAGCCCGCGAGGATGTAGGTGGCGATGGACAGAATCTCAATGCCCAGGAAGGTCAGTATCAAATCGCCGCTCGCGGCCATCAGCGACATGCCGGAGCACGCAAAAAGCAGCAAGGCGTAATACTCGCCCCGGTTGATGGACTCTCTCTCGTTGAATTCGATCGCGATCAAGGCACTGACGCCGGTGATGATGAAAAACAGCCACTGGAACGTAAAGCTGAAACTGTCGACCAGAAACATACCGTTGAAGGTGGCATGCGATGTCTTCAGGGGCTGGAACGACAAGGTGCAGGCCGCCAGGAAGGCGGCAATGACGGCGATCTTCCCGAGTTGTCCCTTTTTCGCGGGAGGAGTGAGGGGCTCCAGAAGCAGGATGACCATGCCGGCGAGCACCAGGATCATTTGGGGGAGAACGGCGAAGTAGTCAATGCTCATCACTTGAATGCTCCTGCCGGGTCCGGATGGGCCGGGTGCTGATCAACCCTGACGCCGCCTGCGGGCGCGCGAGCGCCGTGAACGCGTTGCTGCACGAGCTGCAGACTCGCATCCATCCGCTGGAGGAAAGGCGCGGAATAGACACCGATCCACAGCATCACGAGCAGGATCGGCAGCAGCAGCAGTTTTTCCCTCATGCCGAGGTCCTTCATTTCGAGGTTCGCGGCATGCGTGACCTTGCCGAGGAAAACGCGCTGGTACATCCAGAGCATATACACGGCGCCGAGAATCATTCCCGTTGCGGCCACGGCGGCGAAAACGGGGCTCTTGACGAAGGCTCCTGCCAGGATGAGCACCTCACCCACAAAGCCGTTCAAACCCGGCAAGCCAATTGAAGAGAGCGTCACCACAAGAAAAACAGCCGCCAGCACCGGGTTGTGGTGCGCCAGGCCGCCGAAGTCGGAGATCAGGCGAGTGTGCCTGCGATCGTAGATCATTCCCACCAGAAGGAAGAGCGCACCGGTCGACAGCCCATGATTAAGCATCTGCAGCGTTGACCCCTGAAAACCCTGCTGCGTGAAGGCAAAAATCCCGAGCACTACCAGGCCCATGTGGCTGACCGATGAATACGCAACCAGTTTCTTCAGATCCGGCTGGACCATAGCCACCAGTGCCCCATAGACGATGCCGATCAGCGCAAGCACCGAAATGTACGGCGCCATTTCAACAGCTGCGGTAGGGAACAGCGGCAGGCAAAAACGCAGCAGACCATAAGTCCCCATCTTCAGGAGCACGCCGGCAAGTATGACCGATCCCGCAGTGGGCGCCTCGACGTGAGCATCCGGCAGCCAGGTATGAAATGGGAAGAGGGGCACCTTGATCGCGAAGGCAAGCAGGAAGGCCAGAAACAGCCAGAACTCCTCCGAAGTCGAGATCCGGATGCTCCCCGATGCCAGGTTCGCGGAGATCTGCAACAGATCGAAAGTCGTGCCGCCGTTCAGGTAAAACAGGTAAAGGATGGCGACAAGCATAAGCAGCGAGCCGACCATGGTATAGAGGATGAATTTGACCGCTGCGTAGATCCGGCGCTCGCCCCCCCAAATCCCGATCAGGAAGTACATCGGGATCAGCATGACTTCCCAGAATACATAAAAAAGCACCAGGTCCAGTGCGGCAAACACGCCGATCATCCCGGTCTCGAGAAAGAGCATACAGATCAGGTATGCCCTCAACCTGCGAGTGATCGCCTGCCAGGAGGAGAGGATGGCCAGAGGAGTAATGAATGTGGTGAGCAGGATCAGGAACAGACTGATTCCGTCAATACCCAGGTAGTGCTGGATCATACTCCCCTGAATCCAGTTGAACGATTCCACGAACTGCATTTGTCCGGTCGTGCCGTCAAAATGAAAATACAGGTGGAGCGACAGCACGAATGTCCCCAGGGACACAAGGAAAGCAAATACTTTCATCGCCCCTTCGGACCGCCGTGGAAACAGCAGGAGCGCGACCCCGGCCAATGCGGGAAAATACGTTACCAGGCTAAGGATATGCGGAATATGCATGCCGTGCCCATCACCGGAGCAGAGTTATATAAATCAAAAGCGCCACCGTACCAACCAGGATCCATGCGGCATAGCTGCGAATCAGGCCGTTTTGCATATGCTTCAATAGCGAGGCCGAACCCTGGATCGTGCGGGCCGTCCCGTTTACCGCACCGTCAATAATGCCATCATCCAATCCCCGCCACAGAACATCCTTGGAAGCGGCAGCCACGGGGTGCACGATGACCGCGTCATAGGCCTCGTCCACATAATACTTGTTCTTCAGCAGACGGTAGCCCCCGGCCAGCCGGCGAGCCAGCGCCTCGGGAACGGACGGCTTCGCGATATAGAAGCGGTATGCCGCGTAGATGCCGATGAGCGCAACCAGGACCGAAATCACGGCAAATCCCGCCTCCATGCTGTGCGGCAGCGCGGCGTGCTCCTCGTGCCAGGCAAGAGCCAGCGACGGCTCGAGAAACTCCTCGAAGCGGTTGGGTCCCAGGCTCATCCAGGCGGGCAGACCCACGAAACCGCCTATGGTCGAGAGCACGGCAAGCGCGATCAAAGGCATGGTTATGGCCGGCGGCGACTCATGCAGGTGATGCCGGGTCTCCTCCGAAAAGCGCTCCGATCCGTAGAAGGCAAGAAAGATCAACCGGAACATGTAGAAAGCCGTGAGTCCCGCGGTAATCAGACCGGTCAGCCAGATTACGGGATGCCCTTGAGCCCATGCAGACCACAGGATCTCATCCTTGCTGAAAAATCCGGCAAAGGGAAAGATGCCGCTGATGGCGAGCGCTGCAATCAGCATGGTGCCGTGCGTGATCGGGACGAATCTGCGCAGCCCTCCCATGCGCATCAGATCCTGTTCTCCGCTGATGGCATGGATAACGCTGCCGGCGCCAAGGAAAAGCAGCGCCTTGAAAAACGCGTGCGTGACGAGGTGAAACACTCCGGTGGAAAACGCTCCAACACCAGCCGCGACGAACATGTAGCCCAGCTGGCTCACCGTAGAATAGGCCAGAACCCGCTTGATGTCCGTCTGCACCAAGCCGATCGTCGCGGCCAAGAGAGCCGTCAGAATACCGACGGCGGCAACAACCTCGAGAGCTGCAGGAGCGCGGCTGAAAATCGGCGCGCAGCGCACGACCATGTACACGCCCGCAGTCACCATTGTGGCGGCGTGGATCAGTGCGCTTACCGGTGTCGGGCCCTCCATCGCATCGGGCAGCCAAACGTAGAGGGGAACCTGCGCACTCTTGCCGGTCGCTCCCACAAAGAGAAGAATCCCGATCGCGCTCAGCAGGCCGAAACCGGCCTCAACCGGAAAACGAGCCGGGTCCCCGGCAATCCGACGAAATACCTCCTCGAAATTCATGCTCTTAAAGGTCACGAAGATAAGGAGAATGCCAAGGATGAATCCTACGTCTCCAATCCGATTGACGATGAATGCCTTCTTGCCCGCATCCCCGGCGCTGCGCCGGTCGAAGTAATAGCCGATCAACAGGTAGGAACAGAGGCCGACGCCTTCCCAGCCGACAAACATCAAAAGGAAATTGCCGGCCAGGACGAGAACCAGCATCGAGAACATGAAAAGATTCAGGTAGGAAAAAAACCGGTAGTACCCATCCTCGGCATGCATGTAGCCGATCGAATAGATGTGGATGATAAATCCTACGCCTGTGACCACCAGGATCATGACGGCGGAAAGCGGGTCCAGAAGCAGCTCCGCCTTGGCCACGAAATCCCCGGAGGCAATCCAGGTGAACAGGCTGTTGACGTGGTGTCTCTCGTTCGCAGGCAGGCCAAGCAGGCCGACAACCGCAGCGACCGCTACCGCAAAAGATGCACCTACGGTGCCGCAGGCGATCGTGGAAATGAGCGGTTTCGGGAACCGTTTGCCCAGGATCCCGTTGATGGCCGACCCCACGAGGGGCAACAGCGGGATGAGCCACAAATAATCCATCATAGGCGGGTTCCTCTCACCACTTCATGATGTCCGCATCGTCAACGCTCAGGGTCTTGCGATTGCGGTAGAGCGCGATCGTGATGGCTAATCCGACGGCCGCTTCTGCCGCCGCTACGACCATGACAAAGAAAACAAATATCTGCCCGTCGACCTGGTTTAGATATCTCGAGAACGCTACAAAGCTCAGGTTTGCTGCGTTGAGCATCAGCTCGATGCACAGGAAGATGGCGATGACGTTTTTCTTGACGATCACGCCTATGGTCCCGATGGTAAAGAGCAGCGCACTCAGGATCAAGCAATGGAATATGCTCATGGTCCGCCTACGTCTGCCGCTTGGCCAACACCACCGCACCGATGATGGCTACGAGGATCAAGACCGATGTCACCTCGAAAGGCAGCAGATAGTCGTTGAATAGCTTTTCTGCGAAATGAGGGACGGATGCGATCGCGCTCGCCGGCTGCAGCGGGTTCTGCATCGCCCTGGCAGGGTCGTAGAATCTCAGCAGCGGCACCAGCAGCAGCAGAGCAGTGGCTCCCAGGATCCAGGCGAGGTGGCGCAGATACTTTCTCTTGTCGGCTGGCGTCTCCCGGGAAAACGGGTCGAGCAGCATGATCACAAGGAGAAACAGCACCATGATGGCGCCGGCATACACAATGATCTGGACCGCTGCAATGAAGGGCGCTTCAAGCAGAAGGTAGATGCCGGCGAGTGCGCCAAGACACAGAATCAGAGAGAGCGCCGAATAGATGACACGCCGCTGCCATACAACGTTGACGGCTGCAATCAGCGCAATTCCCCCGAGCAGGTAGAAGAGCCAGCTTTCCATTAGTTCAGAGAGTCCAGGATCCGGTCCAGTTTCTCGACCGTCAGGTTTTCGTGATAGTCCTCGTTGATCTGTACCACCGGCGCGGTGCCGCAGGAGGCAAGGCACTCTACTTCCATCAGGGTGAACTTCCTGTCCGGAGTCGTTTCGCCGGGATTGATGCCGAACCTCTTCTGCAGATGCGCCATGATCTCTTCGCAGTTGCAGAGCAGACAGGAGATATTGGTGCAAACCTGGACCACATACCTGCCCACCGGTTTCTTAAACAGCATGGTGTAGAAACTGGCCACTTCATAAGCTTCGTTGGGGGACAACCGGAAGATCTTTGCCACCTCGCGAATGATCTCAGGCGACAGGTAGCCGGCTTCGGCCTGGGCCAGTTGCAGGGATGGGATCAGCGCCGATCGGGCCTGCGGATACCGTTGAATCAAGGCCTCGATTTTTTGGCGCGTATCCTCAGATAACATACCGGTTCAGCTTTCCACTCCGGGAACAGGAAAACAAAATGTCAGGAGGTTCTGTAAATAGCTTATTATTAAGAAGTTACGCCGATACCCGAATGAAAAAGTAACAAATGATATTAGTGGACAACTTCCTATAGTGTCAAGGTTTTTCTGGTTGATTTGCCGCGAGAGCACTCGGTATGATACCTCGCATGCAATCCACAATGAAGCTGGAAATCAATGGCGAAACGAAGTGTGTGGCTGCCTCGGCCAACGTCCGGGAACTGCTGGAAAACCTTGGAATCAAGCCCGACAGGATCGCCGTGGAAGTGAACCGGCTGATCATCAAGCGGCAAGATTGGGACCGCACTCCGATCCGGGATCTGGACAAGATCGAGATCGTCCAGTTTGTCGGCGGTGGGTAGGCAGGAGCCTCTGCCGGGGATCGCATCTTCGCTCTCTTGCCCCTGCAGGCAGCATTCGCCGGTTCGGCGTCTTGCGCGGTCCGGTAATCTGTGTCAGATTTAATGAGTTACAAGGAGTGAGGCTGTGGCTGCAAACCTGAACAACGACGCTCTGGTGCTGGCGGGGCGAAGCTTTCGTTCCCGCCTGATCGTGGGTACCGGCAAATATGCGACCTTCGGCCTGATGCGCGAGGCGCTTGAGAGATCGGGTGCGGAAATAGTCACGGTCGCGGTACGACGCATCAACATCACCGACCGGACCCAGGAATCCCTGCTCGACTATATTGATACCGAGCGTTATACCTTGCTGCCCAACACCGCCGGCTGCTACAGCGCAGAAGAAGCCATCCGCACTGCCCAACTTGGGCGAGAAGCCGGACTTTCAGAATGGATCAAACTCGAGGTGATCGGGGATCCGAAAACTCTATTTCCGGATACGGAAGGCTTGTTGGCGGCCACCCGGGTGCTGGTGAGAGACGGCTTTGTCGTTCTCCCTTACACGAATGATGATCCGATTGTGGCACGCAAGCTTCAGGATGCTGGTGCGGCGGCCGTCATGCCGCTGGGTGCGCCCATTGGATCGGGCATCGGCATCCAGAATCCGGCCAACATTTTCATTATTCGCGAAACCGCCTCGATTCCGGTGATCGTGGATGCGGGAGTCGGGACTGCCTCGGATGCTGCCGTCGCCATGGAACTGGGTTGCGACGGCGTGCTGATGAACACGGCGATCGCATGCGCGCAAGACCCAGTGCGGATGGCTGAGGCGATGAAGCTGGCAGTCCGGGCAGGGCGGCAAGCATACCTGGCAGGACGCATTCCCAGAAAAACGTACGCTTCGGCAAGCAGCCCGCTCGAAGGCATCTCGCGCTGAATTGCCGGATCAGATCCGGCGGCAGATATCACGTTCGTTGTTGCAGTTATCGCGCGTTTCAGCCGGCGACTCCGCAGCCGGGTTCCGTATTCCGCATCATGCCATGAAAAGATTGCAGGTTGAACTGGGAAACCGGCGCTATCCGGTAATGATCGGCACGAATCTACTGCTACGTTCCGGCCCGATTCTTGCCCGCCTGGGATTCGACAAGCCTCCGATCGTCGTAAGCAACGCGCGCGTCATGCGCCTGCATGGAAAGGCACTGCTCTCCTCGTTGCAGGACGTATTCGGTCCTGCGGCAGTGGTCTGCATCGGAGATGGCGAGCGCTTCAAGAATCAAACGACGCTTGCCAAAATCTATGATGGCTTCCTCCGTGCGCGCGCGGGGCGGCATTCCTGGGCACTGGCGTTTGGCGGCGGCATTGTCGGCGATATTGCCGGCTTTGCGGCTGCAACCTTCCTGCGCGGCATTCCATGGGTTGGCGTACCGACCACGCTGGTGGCCCAGGTGGACAGCTCGGTAGGAGGCAAAGTCGGGATCAACCTTGCACAAGGGAAAAACCTCGTTGGCGCATTCCATCAGCCGAGTGCGGTGCTGGCTGACACGAAAGTCCTCCGGACATTACCCGTCCGAGAGCTGGCCGCCGGCCTCTTCGAGATCGTCAAATGCGGAGCCATCCGTTCCGAACCGTTACTTGCCTATTTGGAAAGCAGGCTGGCTGCTGTCATAGCTAGCGAACAGGCGGCCCTCAGGCACGTTGTTGTGAATGCTGTTCGAGTCAAAGCAGACGTGGTGGCGGCCGATGAGCGGGAGGCAGGAGGGCGCATGGTGTTGAACTATGGCCACACTCTAGGGCATGCGCTGGAAGCGGCGACGGATTACCGGAGGTTCAAGCATGGCGAGGCAGTCGCCTGGGGCATGGTTGCTGCAGCCGGGCTGGGGTGTGCTGTCGCTGGTTTTTCTCCGCAAGAGGAGGAACGGCTGGTGCGCCTGATCCATCGGATCGAACGCCTCCCGACTTTGCGGGGGATCTCTTGCGCCCGCGTTTGGGAAGCACTGCGACGCGACAAGAAGTCCCACGGAGGCAGGATCCGGATGATCCTTCTGCCCAGAATCGGCCGGACCGAAATTGTCGACAATCTCGATCCATCCCAGTTGCGGTATTTCATCGCCGATTTTCTAAAAACCGCCGACAAACGGCGACCGAGATTCGAGATCAAAAGCAAAAATCGAGAAAGGCGCTAGCCTCGAACTAATCGGTTGCCAATGGCGCGTTGTGCGAGCCTCGGGGAAGCTTAGCGAAAACAACGCGCTGCGGATGGAGACTCATTTGAGCCCTGCAGGATCTCGCTGAAGTTTCTCTGCGTGAGGCTGAGGTCGGACAGCTGAGGTCGGAGGTCGCAGAGCCCAGGTCGGAAGTCGGAGAGCTTAGGTCGGAGGTCGGAAAACGGATGTCGGAAAAAGCCAGAGACGTGCGCGCAATGTTTGGCGCAATGGCGCGCCGCTATGACTTCCTGAATCACTTTCTCTCCGGGAATATCGACCGGCGCTGGCGGCGTGCCTGCGTGGGCGAAGTTTCAAAGCGGCTCACGTGCGCGCGGCCCGAAATCCTTGACATCGGCTGCGGCACGGGCGATCTATCCCTGGCGTTTTCGCCCCTCGGGCCGGTGACAGGATGCGACTTCTGCCATCCGATGCTGCGCATCGGCCGGGAAAAGATTGCCCGCAGTCGGCACGGGCACCGGATCGATCTGCTCGAGGGAGATGCGCTGGCTCTCCCTTTTCCGGACGGCAGTTTTGATGTGGTCGTTTCCGCATTTGTCTTGCGCAACCTTGCCGATGCTCAAAAAGGCATCCAGGAGATGCGGAGGGTCCTGCGCAGGGGCGGAGTGCTTGGCGTGCTGGATTTTTCCATGCCCCAGGCGCCAATCCTGGGCCGGCTGTATCGTTTCTACTTTCGCTCGATTCTGCCAAAACTCGGAAAACTGATTTCCGGCGTCGACGGGCCCTACCAATACCTGCCAGACAGCGTACGGGATTTCCCAGGGCCGGAAGCCCTCAAAGTCCTTTTGGGGAACGCGGGATTTGAAAACGCAGAGCACCGACTCTTCCTGGGCGGCGTTGCAGTGCTGCTGCTGGCGCACGCCTAGGGCTGCTTTTTTATTTTCGAAACCAACCGGGGAGGGCGCCGCTCTTACGGGCTTCGGTCTCCAGGTCTGCAAGGGCAGTTCTGGCTTTGGCCAGATTCTCCTTGTTCTTGTCCTGCTCGTAGATAGTCTTCTGCATCTCCCGCTGGATCTCCTGCTGCTTGAAGCCGTTATCCTCCCGGTAGAACCTGTTTTGCAGATCATTGTATTTCAGAATGAGGACGTTGGATTCGTTCTCGAGATCCTGGACCTTCTGCCGCGCGTCGGCAAACGTCTGTTTCCAGAAACTCTCCGGCCTCCCCTGAAAGTCCACCGGCTCATCGACTAACGCTTTGTCTTTTGCAGCAGCGGCACTTGCTTGCCCTTCGCCCACGGTTTTTTCCACATCGCCGGCGGCCGTTTCTACGCCTGTCTTATCCGCTGAGGTAGAAGGCGTGCCTGTGGTAATGGGAGCGCGCTGGTATTTGGTGCCTCGTTCATTGGTGATGACTTTGGCTTCGGTTTTCACCGCCTGACGTCGCTCCTTCTCTTTTTTAGCCAGATCCGCCAGCGACTGGGAATAGGCGGAGGAGGCTGCAGCAAACAGAAGCAAACTAATAAAAATGCAGGAGATAGGTTTCATGGTCCGGCACCTCACCGGGAAATTATGCATCATCCAGACAGGGGTCCCTCGCATCCTTTATCGGCGCGCCCCGATCATTCGATTACCATTGATTTCATTCCATGATTGCCTTACCTTTCCATTTTTCCACAATCGAAAGCACGAGGTCTCCCTTGGAAATCGTCCATGCCATCCGCCGAGTCGTGGAAGGACAGCATTTGAATCGCGCCGAAGCGGAATCCGTAATGGACGGCATCATGAGCGGAAGTGCTACGGATGCACAGATTGCAGCGTTCCTGACCGCGCTGCGCATGAAATGCGAGACCGCGGAGGAACTCGTCGGATTTGCCCGGGTGATCCGTGCCAAGGCGGCTCCGGTCCGGCCCCGGTCCGTCGTCGAAGCCGCATTCTCCGGAACCGACCGCGAGATGCTCGTGGATACCTGCGGCACCGGGGGGGATGCCGCCGGCACATTCAACATTTCCACGGCAACTGCCTTTGTTGTGGCGGGGGCCGGCATCCAGGTCGCCAAGCACGGGAACCGCAGTGTTACCAGTATCTGCGGCAGCGCCGACGTGGTCGAGGCGCTCGGCATACGAATCGATCTCACGGCCGAAGCCGTGGCTCGGTGCATTGAAGAAATCGGGATCGGATTTTTGTACGCTCCGCTGCTCCATAGCGCCATGCGCTACGTCATGCTGGCGCGTCGGGAAATGAAGATCCGCACGGTTTTCAACCTGTTGGGGCCCCTTTGCAACCCTGCCGGCGCCAACGCCCAAGTCATGGGCGTATACAGCGAGAGGCTGACCGACATGATGGCCCAGGTGTTGTGCGAATTGGGTGTGCGGCGCGCTCTCATTGTGCATGGGCTGGACGGCCTTGACGAGATCACCATCTCCGGCGAAACCAAAATCTCTGAAGTCCGGGATGGGGAGATACGAACGTACTACGTCACTCCGGAGGATTTCGGCCTGGAGCGCGCTCCCATAGACCGGATTCAAGGAGGCGATGCACAGCGAAACGCCGAAATCATCCGGGAGGTTCTTGGAGATGGCGGGGAAGTCAAAAAAGATGTCGTGCTGTTGAATGCCGCCGCAGGGCTCGTTGCAGGAGGGAAGGCACGGCACCTGCGCGAAGGGATCGAGATGGCAAGGGTCTCGATCCGCAGCGGCGCTGCGCTGGCGCGCTTGGAAAAACTTATAGCATTTACTCATGAGGTTGCACCATCTCCCGGTTCCGAGACTTAAGTTTCCGACCTCCGACTTCCGACCTCCGACTTTTCGAACGGGCAGCGCGGGTCGGAGGTCTGAGGTCGGATCAGTTTCTTTGGACGCGAATCCTGCCCAGTGCGCTCACCACCACCCGGTACGATCCCGTAGTGCCTTGAACCACAAACGTTCCTGTCGGCACTGCGTTGCCGCGCGGAAAGAAGCATAGGGGACGGCGCGGGGCTTGTGTGATCCGCACTCCCGCAGGCAGGAGGCGAATCGAGCTTTGGTATTGGGCTCCGGTGGGATCCTGCCAGTAAAAGCGGGTTCCGGCGTTGTCAATCACAAGAGCCAGCGAATCATTGGCGGCGATGGCGTGGGTGCGCGCCCACAGCAGGGAACTCTCCAGCAGACGTGCGCCGCCCCAGAGGGCCCACTCCTGATTGATCCGATGTATGCCGGGAACGGCGATCGCTGCCATGATGGCGATGAGTCCGAGAACGATGACCAGTTCCAGGAGTCCGAAGCCCCGGGCGAGGTTCTTCATGCCTCCCTCCCTGAAGCTTTGAGATTGCACCTGATCTAACGGCAGATCCGCGGTTTTGAGCGAAAAAATCTCACCGCGCTTTTTGAGTGGTTTTTGGTGCGAAAGTCACATTGTCTGATCCGTAGCGCCGGCTGGATCAAAGCCAAATGTGGGGGCGGGCTCCAGCCCGCGCATTAAGGATAACGGCCACGATACGGTCGATTTCTAGAGCGTAATGCTTTTGTTGATAAGGCGATGTGTGGATAGAAGCGTCGATCGCTCATTCAGGGGTACCGGGCACGGGCTTAAGCCCTTAAGCGCTAAGTTAAGTCATTTCGGCATCGCTTACCTGGCCTTGGACCTGGACTTGGACTTCGACGTGGACTGAGCCTGGGTGTCTTCCGAATCGATGTTATTGAACTAAATGCATTACGCACAATTGCTTAGCTCGATTCGTCTGGTCCAGGACCACGTCGAGGTCCAGGTCGAGGTCCAAGTATTGGAACTTATCTTAGCGCTTAAGGGCTTAAGCCCGCCCGCACATGATTGGTCTGGATGAGCGAGTTTCGCGTCAGAAATTAAGTGGATGTGTACCAGTAGAGGAATGCGTTGCCGTAAAACAGGAGGATGATGGAAGCAACACCTAAGAAAGTGCCGAAAGCCAACTTGGTTTGGAGGGTTTTGCCGCCGAAGAGAATGAGCAAAAGGCCCACGATGCTCCCCAGGAAGGATCCGGCGAAGATGATCAGGAGCGCCAGGCGCCAACCGAGGAAGGATCCGACCATTGCCATCATCTTCATGTCGCCTTCCCCCAGCCCTTGCCGCTTCCGGAAAAGCTGATAGCCAAGACCCACCAGATAAAGCGTGCCGCCTCCGATCAGCGCGCCAAGAGCGGAACTGATCCAGGGGAGCACTGCTTCGGCACCCGCGGGATACACAGAAACCGCGAGATTACCGGCCAGGAAATCATTGACATCACGCAACAGAGACTCCGCCTGGAGCGGGCTCAGCAGGAAGCCTGCAGCCACTCCCGGCAGGGTAATGACATTGGGAAGGATCTGATGGTGATAATCAATAAAAATGAGCACCAGGATGGCGGAGAGGAAAAGCGAGTTTACGAATGCCGGCGATGTTGGACCCCACTCTCGCGCGCAGGCGAAAAATGCCAGGCCGGCCAGCAGCTCGACCATCGGGTATTGAAGAGAAATCGGCTGCCGGCAGAACCGGCACCTGCCGCGCAGCCAGAGAAAAGAGAGCACGGGGATATTGTCGTAAGGCCGCACCGGCTTCCCGCAGGCAGGGCAGTGGGAGCCCGGGGTGACTACCGATTCGTGCCGCGGCAGGCGATAGATGCAGACATTCAGGAAGCTGCCGATGATCAAGCCGAATGCGGCGTAGAAATAAGGGAACAGTTCCATGCTCTAGCTCCAGGCGCCCTACTTTACTAGCACAGCTTGAATTCGGCAAGGCGTACATCGGATAAATCACCTCAAACCACGAAATACACGAAACACACGAAAGCAGTTCTGGATCATTTTGTACTACTTGCTCGCAACTCCTTTGCCGCCCGGCAAGAACTTTTTACCGCGGAGGCGCAAAGACTCAAAGATAAATTATTGGATGTCCTCGTGTTTCACATCTTAGCGTCTTCGCATCTTTGAAGCTGTGGAAAAATCGGAGACAGTCCACCCGCGCCCGGCTCAAGTGTTGGCAATCGGGTTTATGAAACAGGGCGTTTGGGACAGTCCCCAATTTTTCCACAGCGTCTTTGCGGTGAGGTTTCTTTGATTGCCGCTATGCTGCGCCGTAGGTTCCGTAGTCAGGAAAATGGGAGCAAATCAAAAGGCCGCCTGGCCCCGTATCGACGGGTGGCCAGGCGGCCTGGAGCCTGAAAACTGAGCAGGTGCGATTGACACTATTTAAAAGGCTGCACCTTTGCGCTGCTGCCCTTGGCGAGGCTGACGTCGTTGGCGTCAAGCAGCGTGTACATGGCTTGTTGCAGGGTAATGATCGCCTTCCGGTAAGTGATGTTGGCGTTCAGTTCCGACAATTGAGAGCTGGCGAGCTCACCCTGGCGCTGCAGCACCAGGTAGTTCTGGCTTAGGCCGGCCGCAAAGCGCTTGTTTTCCGCATCGAGCTGGGCTTCGGATAGCTGCCGAGAGATCGCGGCGGTCTGGAGCCGCTGCTTGGCGGTATTGAGCGCCTGGACGGCATTGCGAATCTCCACGATGATGCTCTGCTCGGTCTTGGAGCGCTGCATCAGGAGTACCTGTTTTGCAATCTTCGTCTGCGCCAGCTGAGTATCAACGGACTTATGACTCAGTGGGATGTCGAGGCTCATCGATACGCTCCAGCTGGGAGGCACCGTGTTAAAGAGGTACAGATATGCCGTACCTACCGTGCCCCATAGCTTATGCGCATAGCCTGCGTTGCCCTCAGGCACCCCGTAGCTTCTTCCGTTCATTCTGCCGGTAAGGCTCAAACCCCATTTTCGCTGGTTTTGCTGCAGCTTGTAGTTGAGGTCGTTCTTGGTAATGTTGACATCCGATTGCTGGAGTTCCGGCCGGTTTTTGAGAGCGGTTTCGATGGCGGGATTGAGATCAATATTGTACTCCACAAAATCCGGATTGTCGGTCGGTACGATCATCTTGCCCCAGATTTCCGCATTGCGGTCGCTCGAGATCAGCTGCTTGAGGCTGTTCTGTGCGCTCAGGATTCTTTCCGTGGCGCTGATTAGATCCACCTCGCGGCTAGCCTGGGTTGCCTTGCTGCTGGTAACATCGATGGGGGCTGAGGTACCGATTTCGACCTTCCTCTGGTTGTTGGCGACGGTAATCCGGGCGAGCTCCACATTCTTGCGCGAGATGTCGTAGCTCCGGATGACGCTGATGAGATCCCAGTAGGCCTGCTGGACCCTGGCAATGGTGCCGGTCACTGACTGCAGGAACTGGCTGTCGTTCAGCTCCATATCGAGATTGACCAGCTTAATATTATTGCGCGTGCTGTCGATGCGGAAATCGCGCAGCAGCGGCTGCGTGAAGCTGAGAGAATAGCCTGCGCCGTAGAGGGGGTTGGCCAAGAGGCTGGTAGAGTTGCTGTCTCCGCGGCTTCCGGTCACCCCAAATGAAAAATTACCACCCGTAGGGACTCGCTTCGAGAGGGTCGCACTCCACGAATGATCCAGGGAGGAGTTAATCTTCACTGCGGAAGCATCGTAGGCTCTGGTGTTCAAGCTCTTGCTGGTGTTCCAGGAAAATGAGGTTGATAGCGTGGGATCGTAACTGGCTCTTGCGGAGATCACTTTCTGTCGATTGACCTCCTCGTTGGTGTCCGCAATAGCGATATCAAGGTTGCTCTGCAGCGCCAGCTTGGTCAGGTCGCGCAAAGAGATATGGAGCGCGGTACCGTCTTTTTCGGCTCGTTCGATTGGGCTCACAAGATCGACCGGGATCAGTGCGATCTCCGGCGGCGCCTGCTGCGGGGGTGCCGGCGGCGGCTGTGCTGCGGTCTGCTGCTGCGCCTGAGCGAACGCTCCCCCCTGCGGGGCGCCGGTCAATGCCAGCGAAATGGTGAATAATGTCAAAACAATCAACCACTTATAGCTTATACCCCTCCCGGGGAAAGCGCCAAAATGTCTCATAATCAGGCTCCTAGTGATGGCTGTAACCAAAGTAGACCAAGTTACCAACACACAGTACGACAGCTAATCCGAAAATGTTTCAATATTAGGTGACTGGATATATCTTCTGTGGCGAAACTCGCTCAGCTGTCTGGCCCAGCCCCGCAGGGGCGGCAAGACAATAGCCCCGGGCGCAAGCCCGGGGTTAGGCCGGAAATCAGCGCGGAGCCCTGGAGGGGCGACAGAAAAGACTTGCGATCAAAGATCTTTCGCCCCTGCCGGGGCTCATTAAATACAACATCCTATCCGGGGGCTTGCGCCCCCGGCTATTATCTTTCCGCCCCTCC
>CAYGWQ010000059.1:0-21315 GCA_964353465.1 uncultured Acidobacteriota bacterium
AAACTAAATCCAGGGACGTCCCTGCTTTTCCCCCTCCCGCGCTTGCCCCATGAGCGGAGCAAGTTTCCCGCCAGAAACTACACAGGGTTGCGTCCCACGTTATTCAGCGATCCAAGCCATCGCACGGGGAGATGCAGAGCCAGTGCATGGGCAAGCCTTTCATCGGCCTCATTCCCGCGGATTTGCCCCGCTTCGACCGGCACCCCGGCAGCATGTCGCTACCTGCGGAACTTCGGGACGAAGCGCGGGACCCGGGCACGGTAGGCTTCGTACTCTGTGCCAAAGCGGCTCCGAAGCTCATGCTCCTCTAACAAGACAATCAGATAGATCAGGACGGCCACCGCCGGAACCAGCAGGTAGGTCGCCAGGTAATTGCAGAATAGAGCATAGGCTACCATAGCTAAAAAATACTGGACGTAGCGCGGGTGGCGGATCCGGGCATAGATTCCTTCCGTTAGCAGCACGGTCTTGTGCCGTTCCGGCGACAATTCAGGCAACCCTGTCAAAATACCGAATTTCAGATATTTGGAAAACTTCCTGCGCATCACGACCGAAGCCGCAAGGAGTGGGACCGCAAACCCGATGAGAATCGGATTCGTGCCGAATTCCACCGAGAGGAGCGGCTTGCGAATGACAAAAATCAACGCCGCCAGCAGAAACACGCCGCCATAGTGAATCGTGAGGGTCAGACGGAGCCCCAGCGTGCGCCAGAACCGGATAAAGGGGTGGACGGAGAACCAGAAGATGAATGCGGGCGGGACGAACATCAGGAGCAGAAGCGCAATATAGTACCGGACATAGTTCATCGGTTTGCTCCAAACCTGGCAGGATCGTTGCTACGACAGTAACCCTCCGATTCGAGGCAGCAATGAAACCTTGCCTCACCGATGATCAAGAAGCCTTGAGCCGAAGGATAAAAATATTATCCCGGGACAGGAAAGTTTCTGTCCGCGCGATCTCGAAACCGGCCTCAGCTGCGTCGCTGCGCATTTTTTCCGGGGAAGTCGACTCCCCGGATACTCGAGTCTTATATTTCTCCGGGTCCGGGTCTACGATGACGACTGTCGCCCCCGGTTTCAGGCTGGGGATTAGGTTCTTCAGGAGCTCGACCGGCCGGCTGAGGTGATGATAGGTCAGGATCATGAAGACCATATCCAGCGAAGCTTTCGGAAACAGCGGGTCGTCGACCTTGCCGACGATGATTTCAACGTTGGTGGTTTCATCCCGCCGGCAGCGTTCGCGCAAGTGGCGCAGGGCGTCTTCGTTGATGTCGTTGGCATAGATTTTGCCGGTCTGGCCGACACGGTGCGCCAGATGGACGGTGTACCGGCCGCGGCCGGCGCCGACTTCACCAATGACCATGCCGGGCTTGACGCCTATGGCGTCCATCACCTTGTCGGGAGGCTGTATGGCGTTGGTGCCTCTCTCAGAAGCTTCGACCGTCTGTGCAACGGCCGGGGGCGATGAAAGCAGCAGGGTGCCGAGAATTGCGTAAAGCAAGAGCATGAGAAATGCAGGCTTTTTCATGGAACACCTTGATGGATGAGCCATCCAAAACGAAGAGGTAAAAAACGACAAGAGAGTTCTCCCTTTCATAATGAAATATACGGCTGCCTTTTCAGGCCGGTTCCCCGCGTGGACAAAAAGGGGACATTCCGATTTCCCGGCTCTTACTTGCGGCTTTTATCGTTCAAATTGGAAAATCGGCATGTCGCCTTTATAGTATGAGGTGCAAGCGGGAAAATCGGAATATCCCCTTTTTGTAGGAATTTACTATTTCTGTCGACACGATTACACTGAGCCAACCGGCGAAGGGGATGCAAGTGGCTCTCAGCGCTTCAGAGATATTCTTTTCAACGACCGAATTGTTGGGCGGCATCGGTCTTTTCCTTTATGGAATGGAGTTGATGAGCCGGGAACTGCAGAAGATGGCCGGCCACCGGATGCGGATGTTCCTCAGCAGGCTCACCAACAACCGGTGGGCCGGGCTGGGCCTTGGCACCCTGCTCGGTTTTTTGATCCACAGCGGGCCAACTACCGTCATGACGGTGGGTTTTACAAACGCCGGTCTGATGGATCTCGCTCAATCGCTCACCGTCACCTTCGGCGCGAACGTCGGGACAACGCTCTCGATGGAGATCCTGTCCTTCAACATCGACCGTTTCTGCTTCCTGGTCATATTTGTCGGCCTATTCTCCCACCTGGTCAGCAAGCGGGAATGGATCCAGCATCTGGGGCTTGCGGTTGTCGGCCTCGGGCTTCTGTTTCTCGGGATGCGGATCATGAGCGAGGCGGTCATTCCGCTCAAGGATTCCGGTTATTTCGAGAGCCTCCTGCGCACCACGAACGCGGCCACATTGGACGGCCTGCTGCGCGGACTGGTGCTGTCCGCGTTATTCACCGCTGTTGTCCAGAGCAGCGGAGCGACGATCGGCATTCTTTTTGCGCTCAGCACGGCGGGAGTTTTCACTTCGCTCAGCCAGGTTTTCCCTCTGGTTTTGGGTGCGCATATCGGGACCTGCGCTCCGGCCTTGATCGGCAGCATCGGAGCTTCGATTTCCGCCCGGCGGGCGGCTCTTGCTCACCTGGTGTTCAACATTCTCGGAGCGACAATCGCCATCATCATGTACAGGGCCTACGCCGGCCTGATCCCGTTGACTGCCGCCGGCCTGGTCCGGCAGATCGCCAACACCCACACCGCGGTGCAGGCGCTCACCGCCATGATCTTCATCCCCTTTACGCGGCAATATGCCGAGTTCATTACCAGGATCTTTCCATCGCAGCAAATCGAGCCTGAAAAGAGCCATCTGGACGACAGCCTTCTGGAAATGCCCGAAAAGGCCATGGTCGCCGCTCTTAAGGAACTCCAGCGCATGGCGGCCATCACACGCAAGATGCTCCAGGACACGATGCGCGGGTTTCTCGATATCAACCCGGAGCGATTTCTTTACGTGCACAAAAACGAAGAGGTCCTGGATACCTCAAAGGAAGCCCTCAATGCCTTCCTGTTGGCGCTTGCCGAACGCCAGCTTTCGAGAAGGCAATCCATCCTCATCCAATATTTGCTGACGGCGACGGCCGATCTCGAGCGGATCGGCGACCACGTCGAGAGTATTGCCAAACTCACGCGTGAGAAGATAGCCAGGGACGTCTGGTTTCCCGATGATACGGTCCTGGATCTGATTGAGCTGTACAAGAAGGCCGACCACATTCTGCTCCTGACGGTCCAATCTTTCGAACCTTCCCATCACGATGCGCCGACCAGACTGGCCGCAGAGATCCTCGAAATCCGCAATCAATACGTGGCATGCAGCCTGAGCATCCGGCAGAAGGAAAAGAACAAAATCCTCGAAAAGAAAGAAGACGCTTTGAGCGGCATCTTTTTTCACCGGTATTTGACATTCTTCAACAAGATTGTGCAGCACTCGAGGACGATCGCCCTGGTCGAGAGGGAACCGTTATTTTTCATCAAGGAGCACAAGCTGGAACAGCGGTCCGAGAAGGTCGGGCCCCCTGCCAGGACCAAGCACATCAAAGCCCCATACGACCAGAACATCTTCAAGAAAAACTGACAAGTTCGAAGACCGGCCGGAATCGCGCTCAGCCAGTAACTGTCGCGAAACTCGTTATTCGACCCATAGCTCCGGCTGGATTGAACTCAAATGTGGAGGCGGGCTTTAGCCCGCGCATTAAAGATAACAACCGCGATGCGGTTGATTTCATGAGCGTAATTCATTGATTCCTATTGGCAAGCGAAGCGAGCTAAGTTCTGAATAATAGGGGTTTGTGGCAAAAGCCCTTGCGCTTATTTTGAAGGGAAGTGTATGATCGCCGCGGGTGGGTCGTTCTGAGCTGTCGACATGAGTAGAGATCAGAAAGTCCTTTGGAGTGAGGGTATGTTCCTTTCCCCTCACCATTTCCAGCAATGGGATAGCTGTCAGCAATACGCCCTGCACTTCCGTAGCAAATCGCTTGCCGCCTTCGACTGGGGACTCCGCGAGCTGGAGATCAACCGGGAAGGCCTTGCGAACGGGGTGTTCTCGATACTCAAGTGCAGCGGCATCTTTCCCGGAGGCACGATCTTTGCCGCCTCTGAAACCGAAGGGAAAATGCCATCCCGGGTCCTCAGGAATGCTCTCGATCCTTCCGTTCAGACGGCAGACGTGTATCTGGCGCTTCCTGCACAACAGTCCTCCTCGCGCAATCTCGCCGGCGGCGAGGAAACCGCTGCGCAACCGGCACGCTTCCTCAGAGAGTCGGTTCAAGTTGTCGATGAAAACACCGGCGAAAACGAACGTGAAATATCCGTCGGCAGGAAAAATCTTCAAATCCTGCTGGGGAGCGAGTCGCTTGCCGACTACGAGCACATCCAGGTTGCCAAGGCAAGACAGGAAAGCGGCGGGTCGTTCGCCCTGGACGACACGTACATTCCGCCCAGCCTTCACATCTCTTGCTCCAATGCGCTTATCGGCATTGTGCGCCGTCTTCTCGAAGCGCTGCACAGCAAGAGCGCGGCGCTTTCCGAGTCACGGAGTCAGCGGGCCATGGGAATGCTGGAATACGGCAGCGCCGATTTGGGTAATCTCTGGCTTCTGCATACGGTGAACTCTGCCATACCGATCATCGATCACTACCATCGGGTACGGCAGTCCCATCCGGAGCCCCTGTTTCTTTCGCTGGCGCAGCTTGCGGGAGCCTTGATGACCTATTCTCCTTCGGCGCACCCGAGGGATCTCCCGTACTATGATCACTGCAATCTCTCTAAGACGTTTCTTGGATTGGAAAAAGCGATTCAGGAGCTGCTCAAGGCCGTAGTGCCGACCGGTGCTGTTGAGATTCCGTTGGAACGCGAGAGCGACTCCAAGTTCACGGCACGCATTGTCGACGATCAATTGCTGGTCTCCTCGCAGGTATTTCTTGCCGCCAAGGCCGACATTCCCGAACATCAGCTCATCGAAGAGCTGCCGAGACAGGCCAAGATCAGCTCCGTCGACAAGATCAGTTCTCTTCTGGGTCTGGCCCTTCCCGGGGTGGCTCTGGTCCACCGGCCGATCCCTCCCCACCCGCTCCGCGTGAAGCTCGGTCTTCAGTACTTCCGCATGGAGAGCCGGGGGGATGCGGAAAGCCAGACGCACTGGGATGCAATCTGTAAATCACGAACGCTCACCATCCGTGTCCCGGGTCAGAGATTCCCGGGATTGAGGCTGGAGCTCTGGTCCATCAAAGAGTAGGTATTTGCACAGAGTGAATCCATGGATGAAGCTGCAAAGACGGCAACGATAGCGGAGTTGGCCACGGAGATCTTCGTTTTCGCCCTGGGAATGCGAGACAGGGCGGGCCAGGCAGAGTATGGCGCCGTGTACCAGGGGGCGCTCAGGCTTTTCGAGGAGTTTGAGAGCCGGGCGAAGGGTGAAAAGGCGGATGCGGATGACGTTGCTGCGGTAAAGTTTGCGCTTGCAGCCTTCGTCGATGAAGTAATCCTGAGCTCCGAGTGGGCGGGGAAGGATCAATGGGGAGACGATCCGCTTCAGCTCCATTTTTTTGGCACCTACCTTGCAGGGGAGGGTTTTTTCCAGAAGTTGGATGAACTCCGAGCCCAAGGGAAGACCAGGGCCGGCGCCCTGGAAGTTTACTATCTGTGTCTGGTGCTCGGCTTCAGAGGCAAATACGGCGTCGCGGGCGAAGAGCGGCTTCAGGCTCTCAGAAAGGTCGTACAGAGTGAGCTGGAACGCGGGCAAGCCGGGAATCCGATGGAATTATCCCCGCACTGGCAGACAGTGGACGGGCCGGCGCCTCATGCGAACAAGTTGCCTCGGTGGTTTGTCTATACCTGTGCGGCCGTGTTGGTGGTGTGTCTGCTGCTCTATGCGGTCCTGTTCTTTGGCATTCGATCCGAGGTCGGCAAGGTGCAACCCAGCCAGAGTACCGCACTCCTCCGGCAAACCGGAATATTGGATGGGACTCTCCAATGAAGAATCCGCTCTATTTTCCCAGAAGCGCCGTCATCAGTACCGCGGTTATCACGCTGCTTCTCATCCTGGCCGTCTGGTTCGCGGGCCCTCGCTTTGCATTGGAGCGCCGCACAATCATCCTGGCCGCAGTTGCGATTCTGGCGGTCTGGATCCTCTTCCTGATTATTCTGCTGGTAATGCGAAAAGTGCGTTCCTCTCGCTCGGCCCGCATGGATACGCACGCGCGGTCCCAGGCCCAGTCCGCACCCTCCGACCCTCAGGAAGCTGTTGCTGTAGGGGGGCGCCTGGCCAGGACCGTTCAGTGGCTGAAACAGTCAAAGCTGGCCAAGGCAGGCTGGAATCCCGTGTACGATCTGCCATGGTATCTCTTGATCGGGTTGCAAGGCAGCGGCAAATCGACTGTAATCACACAATCCGGGTTCAGTTTCTCCTACACGGAGCCCAAGAAGGCGCTGGGCAAGCCGAGTGTGATGCCGACCGAGAGTTGCGATTTGTGGGTGGCGAACGAAGCCGTATTCCTCGATCCTTCCGGCAAATACTTCTCGGGTGGATATCCTACAGATGCATGGCGGGACACGCTGAACCAGATCAAGCGGCACAGAAAAGCCAAACCTGCAGACGGCATTGTCCTTGTAGTGGATATTGACGCTCTCCTTCCCCTAGGCCACGATGCCTTACGGGAACAGGCCGAGAGGACACGTGCTTTTCTGGACATGACAGCCCAGGGGTTCGGCATGATCTTGCCGATCTATCTGTTGTTCAACAAAGCCGACCGTGTCGAGGGTTTCAAAGAGTTCTTCTGTGAACCGGGCGACGGCGAAAATATTCCCCTCGGCGCCACATTCCGCAGGGAACAGTATCAGAATCCGCATCCGGAAAATGAGTTCAAGCTGGAGTTCGACGAGATACGCCGGTCACTAATGGCACGCCGTGCCCTCGGACTCGTGGACAAGTCCAGGCAGATGCAGGAAAAGATCTACGCGTTTCCTGCGCAGTTCTCCATGATCAGGGAGCAGCTGGGCGAGTTTGTCGAGGTGCTGTTCAAGCTCAACCAGTTCCGTGAACGGCCTCTGCTGCGCGGATTTTATTTTACGAGTTCGGTCCAGGCCGGCCGCAATCGCGACCTTGTCGCAGATCTTATGAAATCGAAAGCCGGCCTGCCCAAAACGGTGGAGGTCGAGCAGCCCCAGGGAGCAAGAAGCTATTTCATCAACCCGTTGTTTATGCGCGTCATCATCCCCGACCGAAACTTGGCAGGACTTTCCCCCGCTGTCAGACGGCGGCGCCTTCGTCTCCGGATGGCGGCTCTCGGTCTGGCCGGGGTGGTTCTTCCCATCGTCCTGCTCGCGTATGCCTGGGGAGCTTATCGGGATAACACCGGCCTCATCCGTGCCATCGAGTTCTCGCGGGGAATAGCGGCCAGGGACGGCAAAACCACGGACAATCTGTCGGCCCTTGTCGACATGAAAAGAAGGCTGGAGGACCTCGAGTGCCGGGGACAAACGAGCGCCTGCAGAATCCACGGCCGGCGCTTTCACTGGGGCTTGTACGCCGGGGATGTAGCGCTGAACCAGGCGCGCGGAGTCTATCTCGAGAAGCTCAAGCTGCTTTTCATTAACCCGTTGTTTACCAACGACACCAGCCTGGGACACAAATACAGCGGCCTGAAGACGCGACTGAACATGATAGCATCCGCAGCAACGCGCGGACAGGCGGCCCAACCGGCCCAGATGGAGTTCAATCCCGTTCAAGCCTATACGCTCCTGAAAACGTTCTTGATGTTCTCGACGGAAGCAAAGGCCGATGCATCCTTCCTCCAGGAACAGACCAGCGATTATTGGTGCCAGGGAGTTCAGGAAAAGGATACGCCGCTGGCTGTGGAGCTGTTAACGTTCTACCTGCATCAGCTGGGCGATCATCGGAACACGGCCTATCGGATCTCAAGGGACCTGGCGGACGATGAGGTGATCGATCGCATCCGGAAGCTGCTGCTTGTCGTCGAGCCCGATCGCTACTATTACGGCATTCTGCAGGAGGAGGGGAAGCACAAGATCAACTCGATCACGCTGGCCGGCATTCTGCAGGGTAAGGGCGTCCAGATTTTTGATGCCGGAACGGAAGTTGACGGCACTTATACCAAGATCGGCTGGGATACCTTCGCCCGGGACAAGATCGAGGCGATGAAAAGAGATTACGAAGAAGAGCGCAGCTGGGTCCTGGGAACGCCGGCCCTCGGGCCCAGTGAGACCAGAATCGATGAAAAGCTCCGGACGTACTACTTCCGGGACTACGAGGCATACTGGTGGAGCTTCCTCAAGAGCATCGGAATAAGACGGTTCGACGGCTTCCAGGATGCATCGCAGAAGCTCACCATTCTGACCGATGCTCAACAATCTCCCATGTCTCTATTGCTGAAAGCGGCTTCGGTGAACACGTGGGAGGATTTGAATGCGACGAAGTTGAAGGAGAGCCAGGGCGCTCCCGGAGCTCTCGACAGGGTTCCCGGGGGACAGGTCGAGGCGGTAGCGCAGAATTTTCAGGCTATACACTCCTTTGTCAGGCAAAAGGAGAATCAGGAATCGCCACTGGCCCAATATATTAAGGCGCTCAGTCGACTGCAGGTGGTGATCCGATCCTTTCTCGATGCCAATCAGCCCGCCGCGCAGATTGGTGAGATCGGGCGGGAGGCCGATGCCGCGCTGCAGGTAACGAACGGCCTTCTCGTCAGCTTTGATGCGAACTCGCGTCAGGTGGTCGAGCCCCTGCTGAAGCAGCCGATTCAACAGGTCCTCTCCATACTCAACAAGTCGACGCCCGTCGGAGCGGTGAAAGATGATCGGCAGCGAAGTCTGATCATGGGCGGTATCCTCAAAGACAAAAACAAGACCTTGGACGGGGCGACGATTATCCTCCTGGAAGCTTACGCCGACAGTAAATTCCAGGCCAACAAAGAGATCATGAGGACGCAGACACGAAACGGCGATTTCCGGTTTCCCAACCCGATCAATCCGGGTCAGTTCAAGATCTGTGCCATCAAGAAAGGTGATGACAACTATTACTGCGGCGACGTCCGTTTGGGGAAAGAAAACGAAGGCAAGACCTATGAACTCAGGGAACCCCGGTCCCTGATCGTATTCGGCGGCGGCAGACTCGATCTGACACTTCGATTCCGATAGAATCCGACCCTGACGCGGACGTTGGCCCTTGGTTGGTTTCTGTCGCGAAACGTCGGTCGGCCCCGGCGGGGCAGCCCCGAAGGGGCGCAAAGATAGTAGCCGGGGGCGCAAGCCCCCGGACAGGATTTTGTTTTCAGGGAGCCCCAGCAGGGGCGTAAGGCATTGGCTCGCAACATTATTCTGTCGCCCTTCCAGGGCTCCGCGCTGCTTTCGGGCCTAACCCCGGGCTTGCGCCCGGGGCTATTATCTTGCCGCCCCTACGGGGCTGGGCTGCAGGACGGAGGGAGTTTCGCGACAATGACTTATTGGCCCCCGTTATTCCTAAGCTGGGGGGCAGGAAGCAATATTGGATATTGATGAACACGGTGCGGCATTGACGCATAAAAAGCCGGAGTTCGCTGCATAGCCGTGGAGAAAAGGAGCCTCGAAGAGACAGTAGGCAATGAGCCCGGCCGCGCCGGCGTTCATGAACCGTGCAGGTTGGAAGGAGATGGTCTCTTGGAGAAAGACATAGCGGAGTGGCGGGAAATCGGCACAACACCGGTGCGGGAGGACGCTCCTTGCGGGGAATCGGTTCGCTACGATCCTGATTTCGAACTTCTTGATGCCCAGATGCAGAAGCTGGAAAGCCTTTCCCGTCAGCCGGTGGACTGGAATCAGGTCGTGGCATTGGGGAGGAAGATACTTCAGCAGAAGTCGAAGGACTTGCTCGTTACGAGCTACCTGGCGCTCGGTCTGCTGGAACGCGAGGGATTCGCCGGATTTTCAAAAGCGATCGCCTGTCTGGAGGGAATGGTCTCGCAATTCTGGCCCGTCCTGCACCCTGAGATGAAGCGGCTGAGGGCCCGGATCAGCGCGCTCAACTGGCTTTCAGAAAAGGCGGGATCCGCGATCTCACGTAGAGAAACAGGGTCCAGTGAAGACGAGGCGGTCATGGCATGCCTGGCACAGGTCAGCGCCCTCCAGGCTCTGCTCCAGGAAAAGATAGGACCTGACGCTCCGGCCATGACGGAACTGCTGCGCCCTCTTCAGGAGCTGGCAAAGCGGGTTGCCCCGAAACCGGCCGTGAGTGAACCTGCGATCGAGCCGAAGCCCTCGCCCACGGCAAGCTACGTCTCGGCACCATCCGGAAGCACGGCGCCGCTTGAAACTCTGGAAGATGCCAGGCGCCTTCTCAAGGATTCGGTCACAGCGATACGGCGAGCGATCGCGATTCTGCGAGTAAAGGAGCCGACAGGTCCGGCGCCGTATCGGCTGATCCGCTCTCTTCTATGGTGCGAGGTCGATGCGCCCCCTCCTGCGGCCGACGGCAAGTCTCGCATACCCCCTCCTCCCGCTCACATCAGGGATCGTTGCCGCACTCTTCTGGAACAATCTGCCTGGAGCGAGCTGTTGAGCGAGACAGAATCCCGGGTTGCCGAATTTCCTTTCTGGCTCGATCTGCATCGATTGAGCGATCAAGCCCTGGCGGGCCTGGGCGCCGGCTACGCGGCCGCCCGGGACGCGGCGAGGGCGGAATTGGTATCTGTCCTGAACCGGTTGCCGGAGCTCCTGGAACTCCAGTTTTCAGACGGCATGCCTTTTGCCGACGCGGCGACTCGAAGGTGGATCTCAGCGGATCTTTTCCCTGCAGCGGAAGATAAAGCGGCGGAAGCTGAGGCGCCGGCGCGGCAAGGCGATGTGCTGGCCGAATTGCGGAAGGAGAGCTGGGCCCTGCTGCGCGACGGCAAACCCGAGGAAGCCCTGCGACTGGTGCAGGAAGCAATGAGAATGGCTTCCACGGAGCGTCACAAATTTCTAGCGCAACTGGAACTGGCAAGGCTTTCCCTGGAAGCAGGGCAAATGAAACTTGCACTGGCTCATCTCGAGATGCTTGACGAGCAGACCGTCCGATTCGGGTTGGAGCTCTGGGAGCCGGAGCTTTGCGTGGAAGTGTTGCAGGCTTACTGGGACGCGCTGAATCAAGCCGCCCAGGCTTCCAGGCAAGTAACGCCCGAAATGGCTCAGCGGGCTGACGCCGTATACAGCCGCCTGTGCAGATTGGATGTCGTGGCAGGACTGAATTTGATTCAAGGTGGAGGGAAGCGCAGTATCGGAAGACCGGCTCGTTCCTGATGATCGAGTCGGTCGCACGTCTGCGATGAGAACAGAACCGTGACCGGCTGTTTTCCAATGAGGAGATAATCATGGCAAAAGAATCGTCTGTCGCTCCCAAGGAGCGAGTGAACATCGTCTACAAGCCCGCGACCGGTGGCGCCCAGGAGGAGAAGGAACTGCCCCTGAAACTTCTCATGCTGGGAGACTATACTCTGCGCGAAGAGGAGACTCCCCTGGAGGATCGCAAGCCGGTCAGCATCGACAAGGACAATTTCAATGATGTGATGGAAAGCCAGGGGCTGTCTCTGACCGTGAATGTGCCCAATAAACTGGTGGGAGAGAAGCCCGGTGAGGAGGCACGGCAGCTTACAGTCAATCTCGATTTCAAGTCGACGAAGGATTTCCGCCCGGAAACCGTTGCAGAGAAGGTGCCGGAGCTGAATCAACTGCTGCAGTTGCGAGCGGCGCTTCAGGCGTTGAAAGGTCCTTTAGGCAACCTTCCGGCTTTTCGCAAGAAGATCGAGAGCCTGGCTGCTGACGTATCAGCCCGCGAAAAAATACTCCGGGAGCTCGGAGCAGCGAAAGAGTAGCAAAAATCATCCGCAGCAGGAGAGCCGGCATCCATGCTCCCCGCTAAGTTAAGGAGGAATCAAGATGGCTGAAAAACAAGAAAAAACCCCTGCAGGTGAAGTCAAGACCGAAGCAGAGCAGCAGCCTTCTCTTCTGGACCAGATACTCGAAGAAACCAGGATCCGGCCTTCGGACGAAGGCTATGAAACGGCGCGGAGAGGGGTGCAGGCCTTTCTCAGCGAACTGCTGACTCCGGAGCGGGAGGGAGTGAAGGTTCAGGTGGGCGTTGTGAATGAGATGATCGCCGAGATTGATCGGAAACTCAGCGCCCAGGTTGATGCCATTATGCACCACGCCGATTTCCAGAAGCTGGAATCCGCCTGGACTTCTCTGAAATTCCTTGTCGACCGCACCAATTTCCGTGAAAACATCAAAATCGAGCTCCTCAGCGTTTCCAAGGATGCGCTGCTGCAAGACTTTGAGGACTCGCCCGAAGTGCCCAAGTCCGGGCTCTTCAAGCACATCTACACGGCCGAATACGGCCAATTCGGAGGGGAGCCCTATGGGGCGATCATCGCCAACTACGAATTCGGTCCCGGCCCCCGCGATGTCAAGCTTCTGCAATATGCAGCCAGTGTGGCCACGATGGCCCACGCCCCCTTTATCGCTGCTGCAGGGCCGGCCTTTTTCGGCCAGGAGTCGTTTCTACCCGTTCCCAATCTGAAGGACATCAAGTCACTTCTTGAGGGCCCGCAGTATACCAAATGGCACTCCTTTCGCGAGTCGGAGGATGCCCGCAGCGTCGGTTTGACCTTGCCCCGTTTCCTTCTGCGTTTGCCGTACGGGGAGGAATCCAATCCGGTCAAAGCCTTCAACTACAACGAAGCATCCGGCAGCCACGAGAATTACCTGTGGGGCAATGCCGCCTTTGCTTTCGCCAGCCGGATAACCGACAGCTTCGCCAAGTACCGCTGGTGCCCGAATATCATCGGCCCGGCCGGCGGCGGCGCAGTGGAAGATCTTCCGGTGCATACGTTCGAATCGATGGGCGCCATCGAGGCGAAGATACCGACGGAGGTCCTCCTGTCGGAGCGCAAAGAGTTCGAGCTCGCGGAAGAAGGCTTCATCGGGCTGACGATGCGGAAAGGGAGCGACAACGCATGCTTCTTTTCAGCCAGCTCTTGTCAAAAGCCGAAATATTTCGGCCAGAGCCCGGAAGGAAAGGATGCGGAACTGAACTACAAGCTCGGGACCCAGCTCCCCTATTTGTTTATCGTCAACCGGCTGGCCCATTATCTCAAAGTGCTCCAACGCGAACAGATCGGCACATGGAAAGAGCGGGTGGATCTCGAGAGAGAGCTGAACCGCTGGATTCGTCAATATGTAGCAGATCAGGATGTCGTCGAACCCGGCGTGCGCGGGAGAAGACCCCTGCGCAAGGCGGAAGTCACTGTCTCCAGTGTGGAAGGGGAACCCGGCTGGTATCGCGTGGATCTCAAGGTGAGGCCTCATTTCAAGTACATGGGCGCCTTCTTCTCGCTTTCGCTTGTAGGCAAACTGGATAAGGAGTGACGCTGTCTGCCGCGCAAATCCGCTGACGATCAACGCACATCTGCGTTGACCGCTCGGCTTTTAATGACCAGGCATTATGGCCCTTGTCTGGGCGAGGAGGAAAAATGGCACTACCGGCACATCTTACCTTAACGGGTGAACGCCAGGGCGGGATCAAAGGATCCTGCGATCAGTCGGGGAGGGAAGACACCATTCTGGTTCAGGCATTCGATCACGATGTCTCGATTCCCCGTGACCCTCAGACCGGCTTGGCGACCGGGAAAAGAGTCCATCATCCGTTGACTATACTCAAGGCCTTCGACAAATCATCCCCCCTCTTGTATATGGCGCTCACCACCGGTGAGCATATGAAAACTGTGGAGATCAAGTGGTATCGGATCGATCCGATGGGGAAGGAAGAGCACTATTTCACCATCAAACTGGAAGATGCCATCATCGTGTCGATTCGGCCCTGGATGAAAAATTGTCTTGATCCGGCCTTTGGGCACCTGGGTCACATGGAAGAGGTCTCTTTCACCTATCGCAAAGTCATGTGGCGATGGGAGCCGGACGGGGTTGAATCCGAAGACGATTGGCGGGCGCCCAAGAGCTAGCCGAGGCTGGTAATCCATGGGCCACGATCTGACTCTTCTGGAGAGGCTTGCCGATCCGGATCCGGGTGAAGAGCGCACGATCCGCGAGAACACCCAGCGGTTGGTGGGCTCAGTCATGCGCCACCTGCAGAAAATGCTGAATACACGTCAGGGGCACGTGCTGATCCAGCCGGAGTACGGAATGCCGGACATCACCGATTGTGCCGAAGGGGCGCCGGAGGTGCTGGACCGGGTTCGCCGCGCCATCAAGAGCTCGATCGAGATGTTTGAACCCCGGTTGCGCCGGGTTAAGATCACCCACCTCCCCGTGGGGGACGACCTCAAGCTGCACTTCGGGATCACCGGCCAGCTCGTGACGGAGAAGGAGCAGATCGCCGTTCATTTCAACACGACCGTAACCCCGTCCGGCAACGCCTTGATCAGCGCCGGCTCGGACCTGGACGATTACGGATCCGGCGATTCTTCCCGCGCCGGTCAAAGGCTCGATCGCCATTCGACGACCGACTCTAGAAACCGGGGCCGCTGGTAAGGGTTTCATGAGCTTCAACAAATATTATCAGGACGAGTTGTCGTTCCTCCGGGAGATGGGAAAGGAATTCGCGCAGGCCCATCCTGAAGCAGCGCATTTCCTGGCCGAGAAGGGAAGCGATCCGGACGTGGAAAGGCTTCTGGAGGGCTTCGCCTTCCTGGCCGGGCGCATCCGCCAGAAGCTCGATGACGAGTTTCCGGAAGTCACCCACGCCCTGATGAATCTCCTTCTGCCCCACTACCTGCGGCCCATCCCTCCGGTTTCCCTGGTCGAGTTTCAGCCCATAAGGGGAATGATCAGGAAATCCTACCACCTCTCCAGGGGGACCGAGGTAGCCTCCGTTCCCGTAGATGGGACTTCGTGCCGCTTCAGCACCTGCTTCGATGTGAACCTTTATCCGCTGTGGATCGAGTCTGCGGCCCTGCAAGCCCCCATCGGCGGCCGGCCGGAGCTGCGCCTCCGTTTTGCGATGGATCAGGGTTGTTCGCTTTCCCTGTCCGAAATCCCCAAACTTCGCCTTTTCCTGGTCGGCGAACCGGCGGAAACTCTCTATCTCTGGTTTTGCCGGCACCTCGACAAGATCAGAATCAGACAGTCCACAAACGAAAAAGCAGCCGATGAACAGCTGCTGGAAGCGCAATCGGTCCGGCCGGCGGGGTTCGACCGGGAAGAATCCATCCTTCCCTATCCCAAGATGTCATTCGACGGGTACCGGCTGCTCCAGGAATATTTCACATTTCCTGAAAAATTCCTTTCCATCGAGCTGACCGGCCTCGATTCCCTCAAACGCGTCACGACGAACCGCTTCGAGATCGATTTCGTTTTTTCGCGCTCCCTCGATCCCTCGGTCAAGGTGTCGCAGGAAAATGTTCGTCTCTTCTGCACGCCGGTCGTCAACCTGGCCTCAATGGAATCGGAACCTGTCAGAATCGATCATGAGCGCACGGAATATCGAGTTCGGCCCGCAGGATCGAATCCGCATCACTACGAGATTTATTCGATTGACCGTGCCTCAGGATGGATTCAAGGCACAGCGGAGGAGCTCGAATACCTCCCCTTTTATTCCTTCAGGTTCGGGCCGGCTTCATCGGGACGGCAGAAGGTTTTTTATCACCCGCGACTGCGCAGCGCGGTGGTCGGCGACGGGATGGATGTGTACGTCTCCTTTGTCGGCACCGATCAGGAGGTGGTCATTCCTCCGACCGAGACCGTGGTTTTTCAGCTGACGTGTACCAATCGTGTTCTTGCCGGAAAACTCCGGATAGGAGACCTCCAGGTTGCCGCGGAGAGTTCTCCCGAGATTGCCCGTTTTCGCAACCTCACAAGAATCGCCCCGGGAATCAGGCCTCCTCTCGGAGGAGATCTCCACTGGCGCCTGATGTCGCATCTGGCGCTCAACTCCGTTTCCCTGACCAGTGCTGCGGCTTTCAAGGATGTCCTAGAGCTCTACAATTTCCAATCCCTGGAAAGCCGGCAGGCGGGCAAAGCCAACCAGCTTCGCCTGGAAAGCATTGTGGATGTACAGAGTACTCCCGAACATTGTCTCTTCAAGGGAGTCCCGGTGCACGGGATGACTACGCGTATTGCCCTGAGAGAGAGCCACTTCAGCAGCGAAGGGGACATGTATCTCTTTGCCGCTGTTCTCAATGAGTTCCTATCGTTATATGTCTCTCTCAACTCCTTCAGCAGACTCATCGTAAAGGGAGTCGAGAAAGGAGAGACTTACGAGTGGGCGCCAAGAATCGGACGCCAGATGATCCTCTAGATGAGACTCTTGTCGAGAGGGTCTGGCGTTTCTCCTTCTTTCAGCTGGTCCGCCTGCTGGAGCGGCACGCCAAATCGGCTGCTCGTGTCGGGGGACGCGGCCCGGCATCCGACGAAGCGGTACGGCTGCGCCCGGAGGCTTCTCTCGGGTTTCCGGCTTCTGATGTCACCGACCTGAGCCTGATCCGCGCGCCCGGCAAGGCTGTGCCGCGCTACCGGATCACAACCGGTTTCCTGGGATTGTACGGCTCCACCTCCCCTCTTCCTTCCTTTTACAGCGAGGAAATCCTATGGGGAGATCCGGACAACAACAGGGTGAGGGATTTTCTTGATATTTTCCATCACCGGCTACTATCGTTTTTCTACCGCTGCTGGTGCAAGTATCGTTATCACATCGAATTCGAGCACGGGAAAGACGATCCTTTTACCCCGCGTCTGTTCGCTCTGATCGGGCTGGGCACGCCCGCCTTAGGGGAGGCCGCAGGGGTGCCTCAGCCAGAACGATTTATCCATTTCGCCGGATTATTTCATCAGCAACCCCATTCTGCATCCGCCCTGGAAAACATCCTCAGCGACTACTTTGATGATCTTCCCGTTCAGGTGGATCAGTGTACCGGCCGCTGGATCCCCATCAAGCCGGCACAGCTCGCCGCGCTCGGACGGAACAACTGCAGGCTGGGCGATGATTGCACCATCGGGAGTCGTGTTTTCGGACGCAGGGGGAGCTTCCGAATCGTGATCGGCCCCTTGAATTACGAGCAGTTCCTCAAGTTTCTTCCCGATCAGCAAAATCACCGGACCCTGCGCAGCGTCGCGGAGTTCTTCGTTAACGACCGTCTGGAATTTGATGTGGGGGTGCGCGCCTGCTGTTGGCCCCGTTCACAGTTGCTGTCGCAGGGGGCGCCCCAGGCAATGTCCAGACTCGGATGGACAAGCTGGCTTTTATCCGATCCCCCCGAGCGGGAAAGGGAGATGACCGTAATCTTCACCAGGACTGCACTGCTGGCTGCCCAGTAGGAGCCAGGGAGGTCGCAATGATTGGAGTCGACGCAAAATCGCTGCTCAGCCGCCTCAACCACTTCTGCACACGGTCTTTGGAGGCTGCCGCCGGCCAGTGCATTTCGCGCGGCCACTACGAGGTCGCTATCGAGCATGTGCTCCTGCAGTTGCTGGACGATCCCAGGGCCGATGTTTGGATCATCCTCAAGCACTTTGAGGTCGATCCTGCGAGGGTACAAAAAGGTCTGCAACGAATCCTCGAAGGCTTCCGATCCGGCAATGCCGGCAGGCCCGTTTTCTCCCCGCAGCTCCTGGAATGGATTCAGGAAGGCTGGCTGATCGGCTCCATCGACCTGAACCTGGCTGAAGTTCGATCCGGAACGCTCCTGGCTGCCCTGGTAGCGAATTTAGGCCGCTACTTTAGCGGTGACGCATTGCAGATGTTGGAGTCCATCCGGATGGATGAACTGAAACGCCGCTTTTTTGATATATCCGCCGGATCGTCAGAAGAGAAGACCGCGGTCCAGGAGAAAACGCGTGCGGCGGGCAAAGCTGAGCGCGGTGAAGACAGCGCCCTGGGCAAATTCACCATCGACCTTACGGCGCGCGCCCGCGCGGGCGAAATCGACCCCGTGTTCGGCCGGGATCGCGAGATCCGTCAAATGATCGATATCCTGGCCAGGCGCCGGAAAAACAATCCGATCGTGGTTGGAGAGGCTGGAGTAGGCAAGTCTGCCGCTGTTGAAGGGCTCGCGCTGAGAATTGTGCAGGATGAGGTGCCGGAGGTGCTCAGGGACGTGAGCCTGCTCAGCCTCGACTTGGGACTTTTGCAGGCCGGCGCCGGGGTGCGGGGGGAGTTCGAGAACCGTCTCAAGTCGGTCATCAACGAAGTCAAAGCGTCTCCGAAACCCATTATCCTGTTCATTGACGAAGCCCATACCCTGATTGGCGCCGGCGGCGTCACGGGTGGCAGCGATGCCGCCAATCTGCTGAAGCCGGCCCTGGCCCGTGGCGAGCTCCGCACCGTCGCGGCCACTACCTGGTCGGAATACAAAAAATATTTCGAAAAGGATGCCGCCCTGGCCAGGCGCTTCCAGCCTGTTGTGCTGGAAGAGCCGTCCGTGGAGGATGCTGTCATGATCCTGAGAGGGCTCCGCGATAAATATGAGGAATCTCACAAGGTCCTCATCCTGGACGAAGCCATTGTGGCTGCGGCCCACCTGTCCAGCCGCTATATCTCCGGCCGGCAACTTCCCGACAAAGCGGTGGATCTGCTCGACACGGCGGCAGCACGCGTCAAGATCGGACTCAGCAGCCGGCCTGATGTTCTGGAAAACAGCCTTGTACGCATTCGAACGTTGGAGCGGGAACTCGGAGCCCTGGAGCGGGACGGAAAGGCCGGCGTCGAAGTCGACCAGGAGAGAATGCGGCAGCTGGAAAAAGAGATCGCCGCCGAGAAGGAAGCGTTCCAAAAACTCGAGGAGCGGTGGAAGCTCGAGCATGAGAGCGCCGCGCGCCTCGTGGAGATCCGGAAGCGGATCCGGGACTCCCAGGCTGAAGGAGAGGCAGCAGGATTGAAGGTGGAACTCGAGCAGGCCAAGGAACAATTGGAAAAAGCGCGCGCCGGCGAGCCGCTTATCAGCCTGGAAGTTAATCCGGATGTCATCGCCAAGGTGATTGCAGACTGGACCGGCATCCCGGTCGGCAAGATGGTCAAGGATGAAGCGCACCTGATCCTGAGCCTCCAAGAGCGCCTGGCGACGCGCATCAAGGGGCAGGATCAGGCTCTCGAGATGCTTTCCCGGGGGATCCGGGCCGCCAAGGCCGGCCTCGCCAATCCCGCCACTCCCATCGGCGTGTTCCTGTTCGTGGGCCCCAGCGGGGTAGGCAAAACGGAAGCGGCGCTGAGCCTGGCTGACTCTCTCTTCGGCGGCGAACGTTTCATGGTCACCATCAACATGTCGGAGTTCCAGGAAAAGCACACAGTCTCACGGCTGATCGGGTCGCCCCCCGGCTATGTGGGCTTCGGCGAAGGGGGTGTGCTGACGGAAGCCGTGCGCCAGCGCCCCTATTCGGTGGTCTTGATGGATGAGGTGGAGAAGGCCGATCCCGAGGTTCTGAACCTCTTCTATCAGGTTTTCGACAAGGGAATGCTGTCCGACGGCGAAGGCCGCGTCATCGACTTTAAGAACACCGTCATCATCATGACCAGCAACCTCGCTTCCGATCTCATCACCAGCATCTGCATGGGCGATGTGCGTCCGGCTGTCGACGACCTGGTTGCCTCCATCCGGCCCGTCCTGAACCGCCACTTCAAACCTGCATTGCTGGCACGGATGACCATCGTGCCGTTTTATCCGATCGATCAGGAGTCGATGAAAGAGATCGTTGAACTGAAGCTGGGCCAACTGCGAAAGCGCTTGATGGACCATCACGCAGTTGCTCTCGAATACCCGGCACATGTTGTCGAACAGATCGCCCGGCGCTGCACGGAAGTAGAAACCGGTGCCCGTAACATCGACCACATCATGCAAGGGACATTGCTGCCCAGGATCTCCAGTGAGATCCTCATGAAAATGGCCGAAGGGAGCCTGCCCGAGAAGCTGGAGATCGCTCTCGGCGATGACGGCGAATTTCAGTTGCGGTTCTCCAATAAGCCGCCACTGGAAAAACAGGCCGATACGGCGGTTTCATGAGTGTCCGGGCATTCGTAAACCCAGGTGAACTCAATGAATCGCGATGACCCATCCCGAAAAGCCGCGAAAACCGGCGATCCCGGCGCCGCGGAAGCATGGCTGCTGAAGCTCTTCATCTTCGGCGAGTTCACACCACGCGATCAGAGTGGACCTGCACTGCCGGCGGGCTCCCTCGAGCTTCCCATAGATAAGGATTCGTTTGATGAAGTGATGCGGCGGGTAGCCGGCCGGGTTTCTTTAAAGATCCGCGACTTTCTCTCCGAGGGCGCGCACGAACGCTGGATCGACTTACCCCTCGAGGGAATCAAATCTCTTCATCCGGAAGCTGTCGTGAATGCTGTGCCGGGACTTCGCGCATTGCTGGAGGTGCGCAGGCAGATTGCTCAGGTCCGCGAGAAGAAGCTCACTTTGGAGGAGTTATCCTCCTCGGTGAGCCGTCTCCAGGGCGCAGACCGGCTTCTGGAGATACTCAGGGCTGCAAAGTCGGGGATCCCCGAGAAGCGGGAGGCCCCAGCGACACCCGGGATTCTCATTGAGCCGGAGGCGTCCGTTCCCTCGGGCAAGAAAGGGGATCTCCTCGACTCCATTCTCGGCATGGTGGACCTCCCGGGGGCGGGTCAACCCGAAGCAGCGGTGCCGCCCTCTGCAACGGACATGGGGCGCCTGCTTGCGCACCTTGGCGAGACCGGGGCCTCCGATTCATCGCTGGCCGCCAAAGCCGCCGGTGAACTCGTCCGCGAAGTGGATAGGATTCTGAGCGCCCAGGTGAATCTGATCCTGCACCATCCCGAGTTTCACCGGCTCGAAAGCCTCTGGCGCGGCCTGAAGCTGCTTGTGGAACGGACGGATTTCCGGGAGCCGATCCGGATTGAAATCCGTAATGCGGCCAAGCAGGATTTGCTGTCATCCTATAGCGAATTCTCCGATCGGATCACATCCGAGGGGGGGATCGACTCTGACGCCCTCGTCCTGGCAGTGTATGAGTTTGACCGATCCTCCCGGGACCTTGAGATGCTGCGGCGGCTGTCGGAGATCTCCGAGACCCTGCAGATACCCTTGATATCTTCGGTCGGGTTCGAATTCCTGGGCTTGGAATCGGGGACGGATGTCGAACGCCTCTCTTACCTGGGAGCTCTTTTCGACCAGCCCGAATATGCCAAATGGAAATCGCTGCGCGAGTCGGATGCTTCGCGCTGGCTCACTCTCGTTTTCAACCGCTTCCTGCTCCGCCTCCCATACGGACCGGAGCAGGTCCGCGTCAGAGCTTTTGAATTCAGCGAGTCATTGCCCGCTCCGGCCGGTGATACTTATCTCTGGGGCAATCCGGTCTGGGCGGTGGCGAGCCTG
>CAYGWQ010000060.1:0-21257 GCA_964353465.1 uncultured Acidobacteriota bacterium
CCCGACCGAGCGCAACGCAGTAGACATGCCCGGATCCGCCGCCGCAGTAGAAAGCGGGTGAGAAATGCGGGCTAGGCCAGGGCCGACCTGCACATTCAGACGGCGGGACGCAGCGTTGATGAGGTTGCCCGCGAGATTCTCGCGCAGCAGCGTCATTGTTTGCGCAGGCCGGGGAATAAGCCGGAGTTCTGAGCCGTTCGCAGTTCATAGTGAGCTTTGCTGCTCAGCACCTGCTTGACGTACCCTCGAGTTTCACTGAATGGAATACGTTCCACGAACTCCATCAAGTCGGTGTCCCCGAACTCCTGCAGCCAGCGGTCCACTCTGCCATGGCCTGCGTTATAAGCTGCCAGGGCCAATTCCACTCTGCCGCCATATCGCTGAAAAAGCGAGGCCAGATGGCGCGTCCCCAGAGCGAGGTTGGTTTCAGGTTGGTAGAGCATGCTGACGGTAAAGCGAGCCATGCGCGCCTCGCGCGCCAGAGAGCGGCCTGTGGCCGGCAGAATCTGCATGAGCCCGCGTGCGTCTGCACTGGAACAGGCGGATTCCTGAAAAGCGGATTCCTGGCGGATAAGCGCCAGAACCAGGTTTGGATCCAGGCCGTGTCGGGCGGCGTTTTCCTGGATGAGGCGGATGTGACGCACGGGGAAGAAAATGTCCCGGAGCTCATCGGGCAGCAAGGGGGAGGGCAGGTCGGCATAATCCGGAAAAGCCCGGCGCAAAGTTGTGATGGCGCTGAGATGATCTTCTTTGCTCTGATAGATGCGGGACATTGCATAACTCAGGATCTTGTCGCTGTCCGCGTAATCGCTGCGACCCTGGCCCAATTCTGAAAGGGCCAAATCGAGCAGCCCCGCCGCTGCCAGCTGGCGAGCGCGCTCGATGATCCTTGACACATCTTCGGAAGCCTTAGGGATGGTCACTGCCTCCAGCCGGAGGGGGCTGAGTTTCTGACGGACCAGGGCGAAGTCGATTCCAGGAGGATTGCCGGGAGTGGCAGGTGCAAGCGACTTCAGCGCAGCCAGAGATTCCCGAGCCCGCTGTCCATAGTAACTGTTGGCTGTGAGCTCCTGGACACGCCTGAAAAAGTAGGCGGCATTCTCGAAGTCTCCAAGCCGCTCGCAACTGCGGCCCATCCAGAAGGCCGGCGCAACGGCAGCACTCGGGCCCGGATTGATGGACAGGCATTGCCAGAACCCATTCAACGCTTCCTCGTAGCGCTTTTCTCCATAGGAATATAGCGCCAGCCTCCAAAGAGCGCGTCCGACGGACTCTCCCTTGGGAAAACCACGCACGATGGTGCGGTACGCTTCGCGCGCAGAGTCCGCCCGGTTGTCGACATCATAGAAAGCCGCCAGCGAGTAGAGAAGCCTCTCCGTGAACGGGGACTGTGGGTACAGGCGCAGCGCTCGGTCGCGCGCCTCCAGGAAGGAAACTTCATCTCGGCGATTTCTATAACAGACGCCTTCCAGATAGATCGCCTGGGCTGCCAGAGATGGGTGGCTCACCCGGCGCAGGCAGCGCAGCGCTTCCGGGACCTGCTTCAGGTTGGCATAGGCTTCGCCCAGCAGCAGATAGAATGTCTGCGCCTGAAGACCGGAAAGCTTCGCGCGTGCCATTCTCAAGAGCAGCGTCCTGGCCTCCAGGTTTTTTCCGGTACGGATGAGATTCCCGCCGCGCCGCAAGAGGATATCCTGGTTTTCGGCTCGGGTCAGGAAGTCCGATGCGAGAACGTGCAGACGTTCCTCCGCGAGGGTTGAGCGGCTCGGATCTACATATTCCGCATAGACTCTGAGATAGAGCCGGATAGCTTCGCTCCATGTTCCTGCCGCCTCCAAAGCCTGGCCGCGCAAAGACACGGCATCGGCATCATCGCCTCGCCGCAGTTTCTCGAGGATAGCAAGCGCGGCTGAAGGATCATGCATCTTCAAGAGGGCACGGGCTTCGCCCAGGGCTGCTTCCTCGCGGAGCGGCGATTTGGGGTATTGGTTCTGATGTGCGCGCAGCAGACCGAGAGCCTCCTGGTTCCTGTCCAGGGCGAGGTAGGTTTTTGTCCTGTAGAGCAATAGATAATCGTTGATCTGGGTGGCGCCGCCGGCGGCATCATCAGGGAGTGCTGCCAGGGCTGAGGCAAAATCGCCGCCGGCGAAGTGTGTCACTCCCCTGCCGAAAGCATCAAGCGTCGACAGGAGTGTCGCAGAATATTTCCAGACCAGCGGGTCGAGGTTGGCGGGAAGCTGCGCCGGCGGGCTCCCGGTTGCATCAAACGTCCTTACAGTGAGGGCGACCAGGGAAAGAGCCGCCCCCAGGACGAGCAGCAAACGGCGCATGAGGGCGACGGATGACTTCGAGCCGGTCGATTTTGGCTTTAGCTGAAGCTGCGGCAAGTCGTTCTAGCTTTCGACGCGAGGGCCCGGATAGTCACTTCCGAGGGTCGCGGGATCGTTGTCTCCGAGCACTCGAATGAGCTCATCGTGAAAATAGTCGACCTTCCGGGAAACTATGGGGGAAACGCGCTTTTCATACATGTCCCGGCTGCGATCGATATCCCGCTTGAGCCTCACGTATATGTCCCGATTCGCGCGCCCCTCCTCTACCCGTTGCTCATTATAGAGTTTTATCTCGGATGCCAGCAAGCGCGCAAATCGTTTCGCGTCGGCGTGGATCTTCTCCTCTTCGGTGAGCGGCTGGACCTCTCTCAGCACCGCAGGACGGAAAGGCTCCGGCTTTTCCTCCGCGGGGCCGGGAATCTCCTCCTCGACTGCCTCGGGGATGGGTGCCTCCGCCGCCGCGGATACCATCTCCTCTCCGGCTGCTGCCATCGACGCTGCGGCCTCGGCGGCATCTGAAGCTTGAGAACACTCGATGGCAGCTGCCCCCGCCTGATCCGGGCCGGCCGGTTCGGGGATGTCGGCTTGTCGCTCTATGGGCACTTCCTGGATTTCGTCAGGGAATCTCTCTGCGGACAGATCTTCCGGTGTGGCTTCCACGATGGATTCGAAACGAGCCGGCATTTCGGCCTCATCGACCGCGAACTCCTCGGTTGCGATGTCCTCGGCTTCATCTTCGGATGTATCTGCTGCCGGTTCCGTGCGTGCTTCTCCGGCCGCTTCATCCGGTGTTTCCCTCTGCACGGATGGACTCGCCATCTTTAATTCACATATTAATTTAAGGGCCATGTTTTCTATACACAGCCCTGTCAGGTCCATCAGGACACACAGTGCCTCGAGATTGCAGGCAGTACCGGGCGCGGCAGAAGCCAGCAGGACGGCAACAGGCCGCCGGATTGCCTTCAGAGGGAAGGCATGCCATGGGCCCACCATTCCTTCGGCGAGGAATTGCGCCAGCGCTTTTTCCCCGGAAGCGTCGTTGGTGGTAGTTAATCCATCCGCTTCGAGAGCGCTCCGCAATAAATGGCTCTCGGATGAAGGAAGAGCATACCCGCTTACCTCCTGCATCGCCTTTTCGGAGAATCCACGCGATGACCATACGATGAATCGGCTGCCGCGCGTCACAAACAGCACGAGTCGGGGCGCGTAGCGATGCGCTCCATCAAGCAACGAATTGAGGATTTCCTCTTGAGTTTCCTTTTGCCGCAGATCATGGGCGAAATGAGCCAGGAAGGACAAAACCTCATCTCTCTTGCGCGCCTCCTCCTGAGAGACTCCCGCCAGTGCCTCTGCCAGGACTGCCTCCAAAACTGGATTATCAACGCCCTGGATCGATCCCAGGCGTTTTTCGATCTGGCTGATGGAAGAGATCGAAGCGGATAGGTTTTTCTGGAGGGCTCGGAATTCCTCTTCGAAGCTCGCAAGGTGCTCTGCGAGCGCTCGACGAGTTTCTTCCCGCAACCGGCTGGCGAAATCCTGACCGGAGAACATGGTTCACTCCTAATCATTCAAAATAATCAAGATATGGAACTCGAATATAACCAAAGCCCTGAATCATGTCAATTTCATTTTCCCTGCTTCAGGGTACATCGGTCAAATGGAAGGATAACCTTAGAAGTGATGAGTGATGAGTGATGAGTGATGAGTACTCATTACTCATCACTCATTACTCATCACTCATTTAGAGGCGGCGCGCAGAATTCTGGATCACGCGGGTGAGCTTATCGATCCCTTTCGTCAGGGAATCAAAGGATGGCCGCGACAGATAGTCTATCGACACCGTGGAAGCCTGCGACTGCTCGGACAGGGTTTTCAGCTGGCTGTTCAAATCCAGCGCGACTTCCTGCAGCCGCTCAATGGCCTCCAGGCCCAGCTGTTCAAAATTGCCGGTCTTGGCCATGTCGATATTATTGCGTCGATCGACAAACGACAGGGCTTCATCGGATCGAATCTGCTTGGCCAGCCTGCGGATCCGTTCTGCCGTGGCATCGATTGCCTTCTTGTCGACCGCCTTGCCGGAACGGGCATCGGCCAGAAGGGATGACAACTCATCGACCAAGACCATCAATTCCGCACTGGCCGCCAGAGGCCGGCGCGCGGCGAGACTGGCTAGCCTCGGAGTCAGCAGAGGTTCGGAATTGCGGAGAAAACGCGATCCGTCCATATAGAATGCGTAGAAATTGCGCAGATTGTAGAGGAAGCTCTGCCACTGCATATACGTGCCGTAGGAGTGGAAGGAAGTTCCCCGCAGCGAAGGTGCAGACGCCCCGGATCCGCCGCCGGATCCGTAAGATGATCCTGACGATCCGAAGGAAGGCCTGGCGGATTCTCCGGAAGAACTGCTCGAACTGGAGCGGGCCGATGATGTCGGGGCGGAACTGGCAG
The DNA here is from genome assembly GCA_964353465.1 of uncultured Acidobacteriota bacterium. Taxonomy (GTDB): domain Bacteria; phylum Acidobacteriota; class UBA6911; order UBA6911; family UBA6911; genus JAFNAG01. The sequence goes on from CAYGWQ010000060.1 coordinate 4,776, forward strand.
TTGCCGTTCCCGCTGAGCTGGTGGAGGCGACCGCTCGCCCCTGGTCGCCGGACGATGAAGTGGCCCGCTGGGCATGCACCAGCAAGGGCAAAGCGATCAAGCATAAGCACGAGATGATGACCACCTTAATCATGCTTTTCATTGGAGTCCTCCCTCTTTCTGGCAACTACCCATAGAAAAATCTAATGTACTCTAACACGCTGAGGCTACCCACTTCAAGCTCTACTCATTAGATATCGGAACCCGGGGAAAGGTTCAGTAGGATGCATGCAGAATTTTAAGGCAAAATTTAAAGCGGCGGGAACAGAAGGCGTCATTCCATTCCCACCGCTCACGAAGGAGGTTATTGAATGGGTACTTACTTAGACGAAAAAGGGGTGTGAAAAGTTGCCTTTTCTTGCAGCAATTGCACCAATTCCTGCGATTTTTTTTGCACACACGAGCTGTGACTGAGTTTCCGGAAGGCCGGCAATATCCCCAAATCATAGTACTTGTTTGAATAATGTCGTTTTATCCTGTTTCGCAATTCCTTCAAGCCAAAGCACCGCCTGTGGCGGTGAGACCGGAAAAAGCTATGCAGACGGATTTTAATCCATGTTTGTCTGCGTTCTTCCGCGTCCCGTAGTGCTTTTTGATCCCTACCGGGCATTGACAGCCCGTATAATTCTGCACATGCGGAGAATCAGCGTGGAAAATCTTCGGTTTTGGATGGTTGTCATCGGTTTTACCGCCTTGTTGCAGGGCTGTGCGCAGCAGCCCCCCCCTGCGCCGGCAGTGGAAGATCCGGTGCTGAAAGCCCGGCGCGAGCGGGATCTCGCATTTAAACGCAGCCCTCAATCTCCAATTCCGGAACAGGATAGGGCTCGCTTCCAGGGGATTGACTACTTTGCAGTCAATCCGCAGCTGCGCTTCCGTGTGAAACTGAACCGATTCCCGACTCCGGAACGCATCCGGATGGGCACCAATACCGGCGAGATCAGAGACGGCTTGCGTTATGGGTTCTTCGAATTTAACGCGGAAGGACAGGATTGCAGGCTGCATGTGTATCGCATGGAAGATGCCGGGGATGGCGGCCAACCTTACCTTTTTATGCCTTTTCGTGATGCCACTACGGGCACAGAAACGTATGGAGGCGGCCGTTACCTGGATCTGCCCGAAAACACTTCAGGGATCTATGACCTCGATTTTAATCGGGCCTATAATCCATCGTGCGCCTACGGCATGGAATTCAGCTGTCCCGTCCCGCCGGAGGAAAACGGGCTCCCGATTCCAATACGGGCGGGAGAGAAAGTCTACAAGCTGGCGACAGGCCATTGAAGATCACATGCCGCAGTCCAGGGACGCCGGACCCGGACAGACAAAACAAAAGGGGTGCCTGCTATGTTCCAACACTGCCGCACATCCCGATGCCCGGCCCGGCGCGCCGCCGGCAACTCCTGGTAAGCATGCTTCATCTGATTTGTAATCAATAGTTTGACCCGTTCGCGTGGCGTTGTGCCGAGGGTAATCAAAACTGACATACTCCACCGAAGCTGTGAAAAAATTGTGGACTGTCCCAAGCGCCCCGCTTCAGGAACCCAGTTACCAACACTTTAGCCGGACGCGGGTGGACTGTCCCCGATTTTTTCAAAGCTGCTACGAAACCTGCCAGCGGTTCAGAAATCCCATTAGGAAATTGTCGGGACCGGCGGCAGTGGCCCGCTGAGATAGGTTTTCACGTGTCGCTGCGACGGCGGACTGGTAGCCTGCGGCGTCGAGTTTGCCGCGCAGCAGCTCCACACGCAAGAAGAGCAGGTAGGTCTGCAGCGCGTCGGTCATGCAATACTGGTTGATCTCTTTCTGGCGCCCCTGGCGATACAGATACTCGACATCCTCGCCCCCGATGGTGTATTTGCCCGGCAGCCCTATCAACCGGGACAAGACATCCAGCGAGCCCCGGCGCTGGGCTGCGCCATAGTTGGAGAGAAAATCGCAGAGATCGATGTGGAAGACATCGCTATAACGGCTCCCCCGATAGGTTCCCTTCGACTGCCCGCTGGCGAAATATCGCGGCAGCGAAAGCCCATGCCTCAAAGCCTGGATTTCGAGGACAGGGAGATCAAAACCCCGGCCGTTGTAAGTGACCAGCGTTGCCGCATTGTCAAATATCTGCCAGAAACGCGCTACAAGCTCCGCTTCCGAAAAACGGTCAACTCCAAGGCAGCCCAGTGATCGGATCCGGTAATCTTCATCGGCCTGCAGGGTGGCTATGGCAATTGGAATGTGGAAGGGGACGGGGAAAAAGTCGCTCTGCTGTCCGCTGTGCTCGAGGATCTGATCGCGCGCCTTGTCGTATGCCTGCTCCAAGGTAAGGGAATCTTCCGGATCATAGATCCGCTTGACCAACTCTTTGTCGACCCTGGTTTCAATATCGAATACGAGATAGCGATTCATGCTGCGATTCAGGAGAAAGCCTGCACCCGCAGCCATTCTGGATGAGGCGCCACGCGATGTCAAACAGTCTCATCAGCGGTGAAGAGTTCTTGCCAGGCGACAAAGGAGTTGCGTGGCAGTGGTCATGAAATATCTCATAAAGGGCATTGGCATCAATGACAGGTGGTACAAATTGCCTAATCCTTTTTCCCTGTCCGCCACCGTTTTCCGCGACTCAAAAAAGCCGCAAGTCCTTAAAAATGAAGCACTGGAGGGAGTTTTGCCGAGCCCCACATATAGTGGTATAATCTATGGCAGGCTACAATATGTTGAGAGTTTTTTCATTGACGTCGCAACAACTATTGTGTACAAGAAGGGGGCTCCTCCAGACATCGCGCAAATTGCGATGCTGGAGGAAGCTTCTTTGATTTTAGGTTTCCCGCATTCGAGATCAAGCATTCGAATTCACAGGGACTTTGGAGGTAGAGATGGAAAGCGACCGTGCTTTGCCCTCCGAGAAGGGGCGCTCCACAAGATACGCGGCGGAGGAGCAGAAGGAAGCTGCAGCAGGAATCGAGTTTGTTCGTCACTTTAGCCGCGAAGGAGTGTCTCCTTACGATGAAATCGAGTGGGAAACCAGGGTCGCGTCGATCTCGAATGAAAAAGGGGATGTGCTGTTTCAGCAGGAAAACGTGGAGATTCCCAAGGCGTGGTCGCAGATGGCCACGAATATCGTGGTCTCGAAGTATTTCCATGGGACGGTGGGCACGGCCCAGCGGGAGTATGGCGTGCGCCAGCTTGTCGGGCGCGTGGTCCGGACGATGACGGAGTGGGGCATCAAGAGCGGGTACTTCGCTTCCGACGCCGATGCGCGCGTATTCGGTGACGAGCTTGCCTATCTGCTGCTGAACCAGTATGTATCCTTCAACTCTCCGGTCTGGTTCAATTGCGGCATCGAACCGAAACCCCAGTGCTCAGCCTGCTTCATCAATTCGATTGAAGACACGATGGATTCCATCCTCGATCTGGCGCGCACCGAGGGGCGGCTTTTCAAGTGGGGATCCGGCACGGGGACCAACCTGTCGCCGCTGCGCTCTTCGCGCGCGCGGCTTTCGCGCGGAGGGGTTGCCTCCGGGCCCGTCAGCTTCATGAAAGGCTTCGACGCTTTTGCGGGTGTGATCAAGAGCGGTGGCAAGACGCGCCGGGCGGCGAAGATGGTGATCCTGAATATCGATCATCCGGATATCGAGGAGTTCATCGAGTGCAAGGCCAAAGAGGAGAAGAAAGCCTGGATTTTGATTGAGGCCGGCTATGACGGCGCCGTGGACGGCGAGGCCTATTCCAGCATCTTTTTCCAAAACGCCAACAACAGCGTCAGGGTTACGGAAGAATTTATGCAGGCCGTGGAAAACGACGGCATGTGGGAAACCCGGGAGCGGGGGACCGGCGAGGTCGTGCAGCGCTATAAGGCTCGCGACCTGATGAAGAAGATTGCAGCTTCGGCACATATCTGCGGCGATCCCGGCATGCAATTCGATACCACAATCAACAAGTGGCACACCTGCAAGAATTCAGGGCGCATCAACGCTTCGAATCCTTGCTCCGAATTCATGTTTGTGGACGATTCCGCCTGCAACCTCGCTTCCTTTAATCTCATGAAGTTCGTCACCGACAAGGGAGACTTTGATGCCGCCGGATTCCGCCGGGCCGTGGACGTGGTGATATCCGCCCAGGAGTTCATCATCGACAATGCCAGCTATCCGACCGACAAGATCGCTGCCAACAGCCACGAATGCCGTCCCCTGGGGATGGGTTACGCCAACCTGGGGGCCCTGCTGATGTACAACGGCCTGGCTTACGACAGCGACGAGGGGAGGGATTTTGCGGCGGCCATCACGGCCTTAATGACCGGTGAGGCCTACCTGCAATCGGCGCGCATCGCCTCAGCCCTCGGCCCCTTCCCGGCCTATGCCAAAAATCGGGACTCAGTCCTCGAAGTCATGCGGATGCATCGCAATGCCCTGCAGCGGATCAATCCCAAACACGTCCCCAAGGATTTGCTGCAGGCGGCGCAGGAAGCCTGGGACCTTGCCGTTCTCGAAGGAACGGTGCACGGATACCGCAATGCCCAGGCAACGGTGCTGGCCCCGACCGGAACCATCGGCTTCATGATGGACTGCGACACGACCGGTGTGGAGCCGGATCTTGCCCTCGTGAAGTTCAAGAAGCTGGTTGGCGGCGGAATGATGAAAATCGTGAATAATACTGTGCCTGCAGCCCTGGCCAAGCTCGGTTACCAGGAGGCGCAGGTCGAAGCGATCACGAAATACATCGATGAAAACGGCACGATCGAAGGTGCGCCCTTCGTGCGGCCGGAACACCTGGCCGTGTTCGACTGCGCCTTCAAAGCCCAGCGCGGCACCCGGTCGATTCACTACATGGGTCACATCAAGATGATGAGCGCCGTGCAGCCCTTCATCTCCGGCGCTATCTCCAAAACCGTCAATGTTCCCGAGCACAGTACGGTAGAGGAGATTATGGAAACCTACATGCAGGCGTGGAAGCTGGGAGTGAAGGCCATCGCTATTTACCGCGACAACTCGAAGTGCACTCAGCCGCTGACCGCAAGCAAGGGGAAGACCGCCGCCCAGCCGGCCGAAACCCCGGCGTTCCGCCCCGTGCGCCGCAAGCTGCCTGCAGAGCGCCGCGCCATCACCCACAAATTCACGATCGGCGGGCACGAGGGTTATATCACCGTGGGAATGTATGACGAAGGACAGCTGGGGGAGATTTTCCTGGTGATGGCCAAGGAAGGCAGCACCATATCCGGACTCATGGATTCCTTTGCCACGGCCATTTCTCTCGCTCTCCAGTACGGAGTCCCGCTGAGGGTGCTGATCGACAAGTTCGCCCACGTCCGATTCGAGCCATCCGGACATACCGGCAACGCGGAAGTGCCATATGCAAAGTCGATCGTCGACTATATCTTCCGGTGGCTGGCTTCCAAGTTCCTGCCGCGCGAAGAACAGCTGCAGATGGGAATCCATGTCCGGGAATCCGCTCCCGACGCGGCGCCGGCTGTCGCGATGCCGAACGGCAGCCTCGATCCTCTCGAGGGTTTCAAGAATTTGTACGCGCTGGACGACGCACCTACTTGCGCCGGCTGCGGGAGCATCATGGTGCGCAACGGCTCTTGCTATAAGTGCATGAACTGCGGTGAAACCAGCGGCTGCTCCTGACAGAGTGATGAGTAATGAGTGATGAATGATGAGTACTCATCACTCAGCTGAGGTAACTGTTTAGCGCCTTCAAAAACAGCCACGGATTCCACGGATTTCACGAATTCCTATGCATAGGGCATACGTGTATCGAGGCGCGCCAAATGATGTCGTCGTCTTTGCCTGCATTCTGGAGGCTGCGAGAAACACCGCCTCTTGGTAGTGCCTGCCTAAAATCCGTGAAATCCGTGGCAGCTTTTTGCTGTTAAAGGACATCTCTCTGACCCCAGGGCGAACTGGATACCAGCTGAGTATTCCTTCCTCGGGACATCCCTGCTACACTAACAGCCTTTGCGGACTGGCTGCGTATGAAATACCTGTCGTTCCTTTTAAGAAATCTGGCGCGCAATCGCCGGCGCACGATTCTCACCATCACCAGCATTGCCGTTTCGCTGTTCCTGGTCACAACCATGCGCACACTGCTGACCGAGCTGGAGAGCCCGCCGGAAACCCCGGGATCGGCGCTGCGCCTGATCACGAGGCACCGCGTTTCGCTTGCCAACACTCTGCCGGTCTCGTATCGTGCCAAGATTGCGCAGGTGGAAGGCGTGGAGGCGGTGGTGGGGACGATGTGGTTCGGAGGCGTCTACATCGATCCCAAGAATTTCTTTCCGCAATTCGCCGTCGATACGGACCAGTTCTTCGCGGTGAATTCCGATATGGAACTGCCGGAAGAGCAAAAGCAGGCCTTTCTGGCGGACCGCACGGGTGCTCTGGTCGGGGACAATCTCGCAGAGAGGTTCGGTTGGAAGGTGAACGACAAGGTCCGATTGACCGGGGCCCTGTTCGAATTCGACCCTGAATTTACGGTGCGCGCCATTTACCATGCCGGGTCGGACGACGGCAGCAGCCTTTACTTCCACTGGGAGTATTTCAATGAAGGGATCAAAGCAAGCGGTTTCGGATTGAACGACTTCCAAGGGACCTTTTCGATCCGGGTGCGCTCGGCGGCGGAGGTGGCAGCGGTCGCCCAGCAGGTGGATGATCTCTTCCGCAACACTACGGCCCCCACCAAGACCGAGACCGAAAAGGCTTTTGTGTTGGGCTTTATTGCCATGATGGGCAACGTCCGCCTGCTGATAACGGCCATTTCATCGGTGGTGATCTTCACGATTGTGCTGGTGGCCGCCAACACCATGGCGATGTCGATCCGGGAGCGTGTCCGGGAGATCGGCATCTTGAAAGCGCTCGGTTTCCGCAAAACCCATGTCCTTTCCCTTCTGATCGGCGAGTCTGCTTTGCTCGCCTTGAGCGGCGCGCTGATCGGCTCTCTGGGAGCCAAGGCGCTCTTCTCGAACTTCAAGCTGTCCTCGATTACCGCCGGTTTCGTGCAGCGATTCCACGTGACCTTCGGCACGATTGCCCTGTGTGCGGCTATCGGGATTTGTGTGGGCGTGGTGGCTGCGGGAGTTCCGGCCTGGCAGGCCGTCCGCCGCCGGGTGGTGGATGCATTGCGCGGCGTGGAGTAACGGTCGCAGAGAGGCAATACGGGAGCTGACGGAGTGAAAATTCCGCTTCGATATAACCTGGGAAGCCTGTGGGCCCGGCGCAACGGCACGGTGATGACCGTGGTCGGCATTGGTTTTACCGTCGTGATTTTCATCACTATGGCGGCGCTCGCGAACGGCCTGGAGTCGACCTTCGTCGAGACCGGTCAGGAGAACCAGTGGATCGTGATCCGCCAGGGATCCCTCAACGAAACCAACAGCTACTTCGGCCGCGACCTGTTTCAGGTCGTGCGGTTTCTTCCGGGCATTGCACGCGGCCCCGATGAGGAACCCATCGCTGTCGGCGAAATTGTCGTCAACGTCAACCACACGCGTCTCGACGGCGAAGCTTCCAATCTCATCCTGCGGGGCACCTCCGGAAAAGCTCTGACCCTGCATCCGGAGATTGTATTGGTGGAAGGGCGGATGTTCCGGAGCGGTTTGCACGAGGTCGTCGCCGGCCGCTCCCTCTCCTTGCGATTTCAGAACCTGACCGTCGGCTCGACCGTACATTTCGGGCGCAGCGACTGGGCGGTGGTGGGACTCTTCGACGCCGGCGGCAGCGCATATGACTCAGAGGTGTGGGCGGATTATGGCGCCGTCTCCCTGGATTGGGACCGGCCGATCTATTCCTCCATACTCCTGCGCGTTGAAAATGATGCCGCGGGCGAAGTGATCCGCCGGCGCATCGCGGACGACCGCCGGATCAATCTGCAGGCGATCCCGCAGAAAAAATATTTTGCGGACCAATCTTCGACTGCCATCGGCATAAAGCTGCTCGGCAACTTCATCGCCGCCCTGATGGGCATCGGCGCCTGTTTCGCAGCCATGAACATGATGTACGGCTCCGTGATGTCGCGCTCCCGCGAAATCGCCACCCTTCGCGCCATCGGCTTCCGGCGCAGGAATATCCTGACATCCTTCCTGTTCGAGTCGGTGCTGCTTGGGCTGATGGGAGGGATCCTCGGGTCCGTCCTGGCTCTGCCGGTCCATGGCATTTCGGCGGCCACGGCCAACTTCGAAACCTTCAGCGAGGTGCTCTTTCATTTCAAGCTTACGCCGGGAATTCTCATGCAGGGGATGATATTTGCCGTCGCGGTCGGGGTTGTCGGTGGATACCTCCCGGCACGCCACGCCGCCCGAGTCAAACTTATCGAGATTCTCAGGGATTAACCGCTCAGAGGGATGAGGTCATGTCCGAACCACTGATTAAAATGACCGGGCTCAGCAAGATATTCAAGCGCGACAGCGTGGAAATTCTTGTGTTGCGCGATATCAACCTCAAGGTGTGTGAGGGGGATTTCATCAGCCTCATGGGCCCGTCAGGTTCGGGCAAGAGCACGCTGCTCAATATCGTCGCAGGAATTGACCGTCCCACAGGCGGCACGCTGCAGGTGCTTGACGCCGACCTGCTGTCCATGTCGGAAGACCAGCTCGCGACCTGGCGCAACCGGCATGTCGGCTTCGTTTTCCAGCACTTCAATCTCATCCCCGTGCTGACCGCCTTCGGCAATGTGGAGCTGCCGCTGCTGCTCACTTCACTTACCCGGCGCGAGCGGCGGGAGCATGTCATGACAGCCTTGAAGCTCGTGGGCCTGACCGATCGCACCGACCACTATCCGCGCCAGCTCTCCGGCGGGCAGGAGCAGCGGGTCGCTATCGCGCGCGCCATCGTGACCGATCCGACCTTCATCCTGGCCGATGAGCCCACGGGCGACCTGGACGCGGAATCTGCCGGCGAAGTGATGGAAGTGCTGCAGGGCCTCAACCGGCAGTTCAACAAGACCATTCTGCTGGTGACCCATGACCCGAGAGCCGCCGCTTTTGCCAAGGTCCGGCACTACCTCGACAAAGGAGTCCTGGAGGAGCGGAACGACTGACGCCGGCCGGCTGCCGGAACGCGCGCCAGAGCCTTGCGAAACAGCGAGGAGGTAAAGACCCGGCCGAGGGAAGTTCGAGGAGCCCATGCATGTCTGTCGGCCAGCCCGGGCGCCGGCGGCTCGATCGATGCACTGCAGACATGCGCGAGAATGCGCCGGTGCGTGATGGCGTGACGCACAGGCGCGTATACATCCAGTTGAGGCGCACGGCCGAGAATGCCGCGAGCGAGGCGTCTGGCGGCGGCCAGCGGCTGCTTCGCCGCGCGCAGGATGTTACCGGGCAAGCCCCAATCCCCAGGTATGAATCCGCCATCGGGCTGCCTTGCGATTGCGATCTGCCCCCCGCATTCGAGCACCAGCAGAAACATTTCCACCGGTATCTGCGCCGGACGGTATCGTTCGCGTGAGACCGGCACGCAGCCCCGGCGGCCCGAGCGACACAGGGACCGGACCGGGCAGGCAGTGCAAAGCGGGCGCGACGGAAGACAGATCAGGGCGCCAAGCTCCATGAACGCCTGGTTGAAATCGCGGGCGCGGCCCCTTGCCAGCAAGGATTCTGCCAGCTCCCAGAAGAGGTCCTCGGGTGCTTTGCCAATCCCCATTAAGCGCCGGATGATCCGGCGTACGTTCCCATCTACTACCGCATGAGGCTGATTGAAGGCGATGGAGATGATGGCTGCTGCGGTATAACGTCCCACGCCGGGGAGGTCGCCGATGTCCTCCAGGGTTTCAGGAAACCTGCCCCGCCACTGATCCACGATCTTAATGGCGGCCTTCCGTAGATTACGGGCGCGCCGGTAATACCCGAGACCGGCCCAGTGCGCCAGAACATCCTCTTCGGATGCGGCAGCCAGGGCCGCCAGATCCGGGAAACGCCTGAGGAAACGGATGTAGTAAGGCAGCACCGTTTGAACCCGGGTCTGCTGAAGCATGATCTCGGCAATCCAGACACGGTAGGGCGTGGGGCTGTTCCGCCATGGGAGCGTACGCTTGTGGTGCCCGTACCAGGAGAAAAGCCGCTCCCGGAACTGCCTCGTCCTGCTCCCCGGCCATTTCGTCACCACCCGAGATCCCACGCTTTCATTACCCTATTTTTGAACCATGAAATACACGGCGCAGCCCAGCCGCAACCCAACCATCTCACCGCAGAGGCGCAGAGAACGCAAAGATTTTCTTTCTGTGGGAAAAATCCTCCTGTCGCCGCGACCGGTTCCTGGGCAGGCATCATTCCGAGCCGTGCCGCCGGCCGCCTTGGAGCGACAACCACGCGGTGCGCGAGGGAACTTGTACGAGTAACTTATCCATAGCGACATAAATCCGTGACAGAGATCTGGCCACGGATCAACACGGATCAAACACATTCCTCGCAACTCCCTTGCACGAAGGAGAGGATCCTCGCCAGCGAAACGCAGAGCAGGGAGGCGCGAAGCGCCGGTAGTGAATAGCCCCGCCCGTGAGGGCGGGGATGCGTGAAACAAGGAATTGAGGTCCGAAGGACCGGCACACATGTTTTGTGCCGCACCTTCGGCGCTCATTCCAATTGCATGAGCACCCCGGCCTCACGGCCGGGGCCATTATCTGCCGCCTCTTCGAGGCTCCTTTTCTCCGCGGCGCATTATAGTCTTGGTTGGTGCCATGCTGCGCCGTACATTTCGTGGTTGCTTCTCGACCTGGTACGTTATCGTAATTATGAAACGCGGCACTAAGCCTGCCCGTCCTGCTGGTGCCATAATCTGGAAAAAAGCTCCACGGATCCGGGAGCATAGCCGGCGTAGTGATTGTTGAAATATATGTAGGTGGGGACCTCGCGGGCTGTCAGGTCACGGATCGCGGGCAGCCAGAGCTGCATTTGCGCCGTGCGATCCACGAGCAGGCTTCCCCAGTCTGAATTGCGCTTCCCCTCGGCGCGGGCGCGCTGTACGGCCTCGTCCATCGTCTTGTGATTACCGAGAAAGCGGATGTAGGCAAAGGGAGCCGTAAAAATCCCACTGCGGCCGGCCAGCTTCGGCAGAGGATCCATGGTGTAGTAATCAATGAAGACCAAAGAAATCTCGCGACTCCTCAGCAGATCCAAGAGTTCGGGCTGCAACCAGCGCGAGTTCCGAATCTCGAGGGCCCACTGGAAATCCGCGGGAAGCAGCGGAACAAACCTCCTCAGGCGAGCCAGGAATTGCTTGCCCGTGGCGTACTCCTCGGGATCTTTCCCCTTGGCCACGTAAGGGAACTGCAGCACCATCGGGCCGAGCTTTGGGCCGAGCCGCGACATGACGGTGACAAACTGATTCAATTCCGTTTCACACCCTTCCAGGTACTTTTCGTGACTGATCACACGCGGGAGCTTGGCCGAGAAAATAAATCCCGCGGGCGTGCGGGCATCCCAGGCATCGACCATGGCCTGAGTCGGCATGTGATACCAGGTGCTGTCTATTTCGACCGTATTGAGCTGCCGGGCGTAGATGGAAATCATGTCGGCGGGCTCGATCGTCTCGGGATAGAATGTGCCGCGCCAGTCCATCGAGCTCCAGCTCGAAGTCCCGACGCGGAGGATGGATGGAAATGGCACTTGCATAGCTGAGATCCCGGGCAAATTGTAGCATGATTGGCGCGGCCTTTCCTTGACTCCAAGCGAAGCCATGCCACGGAGCCGGCGGAAAAACCAGGATTCAGGCATTGCATTAGTTCATGGGAGGGTCTAGGCTTCTTGAAGCAAGTTCCTACGTAAGGGGGGAGCTATGAAAAGACCCGCATCTGCCAGCCGAGGAAAAGGGCAGCGTCGTTCTCGCCCGCCCGCCCGCAAGCGACCGCGATGGACAAAAGAGGAAATCGCAACCCTGAGGCGTTTATACCGCACCAGGAGTAATCGTGAGATCGCACGGCTGCTCGGCCGCTCCGTGTCGTCGATCGTATTCAAGGGATATCGATTGGGCCTGTCAAAGGGGATCAGGCGCTTGAAGGAGATGGGCCGGGAAAACATCAACAAACGTTGGCATAGGAGATAATACTTGCCAGGAACGGGAAAGCGCCAGGCGCCGGGATGTGCTCGCATTCCCCGTTCCAGTCCGGCGCGCCTTTACCTCACAGCCACGGGCAACCATGGAAGCTGACACCCAAGGAGGCCAGATAATGCCAGAGCACACTTGGTGGGAAGCGATCAAAGTCGAGGGAGGGGAGTTGCTCGACCGGGCAAAAAAAATTGCGCATGAGGGGAATGTGCGGCGCATCGTGATCAAGCAAGGACCGCGCCCGGTGGCTGAGTTCCCGCTGACGGTCGGGGTCGTCGGCACCGTTCTGGCACCGATGCTCGCAGCTATCGGAACTCTTGCCGCCCTTCTGACCGAATGCACCATAGAGGTCGAGCGCGTCGATTCCGGCGGCGAACAGAATTAGACCGTACCGGCCAAAGCTTGAATGGATGGCTCATGCGGACCCCTTGATCAACGTTCTGCTTCCGCAGTCGCGAAGCTCGCCTCCCGCAGTGGGAACGCATCTAACCCGCAGCTCAGCTTTTCCCGGCGGCGTAACGCCCTGGTGACCAGCGTTCGAAGCCGGGCCCGCGCCCGAAACACCTTCAGCCGTACGGCCTGTTTCGAACACTTCATGATCTCCGCCATCTCCTCATAGGGGACTTGTTTGAGATCGCGGAGAACGATTGCGATGCGCTGCTTCTCCGGCAGGGAATCCAGGACCTTCTGCATCAGGGAACGTAACTCTTCGCTGTTGTCAGGGGAGGGAACAGCAGACTCGGCTTTAGGGGTCGCCATCAGGCACTCAAGGGTGCGCGTCTCCTGTTCGCTTAGCTCAGTAAACCTCAGGATCTTGCGACGGCGCACGCGGCGCAGTTCGTCGTAACACTGATTGATGGCCACGCGCCGGAGCCAAGGATAGAAGGGACGATCATTGTCGAATTTTCGCAGGGAAAAATAGACTTTACAGAGGACTTCCTGGACGATGTCCTCCGCCTCAGCGGCGCTCCCCACATTCCAGGAGACAAGATGAAACAGCTCGCGCTGGTACTTTTCCACCAGCTGCTCAAATGCTGTCTCGTCCCCCTCCTGGCAGCGGCGAATCAAATCCCGGTCTTCCTCGCAATTCAGTTCATGCCACACGAGAAAGAGTATATGCAATTGCCGTGCCACTAGAAATATGTTGTAAATCAACAACTTACAGCACGGACTTGTCGGGATTTCGTTCGGAATCCACACATTGGCTGTACGAATTCCGCACGCTTGCCGCAAAATCGGGTCCCCGCCCGGGTTAGCTCCTGGACTTCAGCCGATCATCCTTTTCATTGATAAAGGTGCGGATGTCGTCAGCCAGCGAGAGGAGCCGATGCCACTGTTCCTTATAGAGCGTCACTGGAAACCGGCCGAGTCCGTAGACTGAGACGCCGCCTTTGTCGCTCACTTTCAAGCTGAGGCCCTGGGATGCGGTTTTTCTGAGATTCTCATTTTCGGCCCTAAGCTTCACAATTTCTTTGAGCGCCTCATTCTCGGCACGGAGCCGTTCCAGTTCTGCTGTGAGGTCTTCATTAGGGGACATGGGTTGCTATCTCCTCGTGGACAATCTGAAGAAGGTACTGCCGGAGGGTGCACCAGCCTGCGGGGGCGCCCCCGAATAGGCTAACAAATTCGAGATTTGTAAGTCTAATCTTGAATCTCGATAACCAGGTTCTGTGGCGAAACTCGCTCCGCCATCCAGCCCAGCCCCGTAGGGGCGGAAAGATAATAGCCGGGGGCGCAAGCCCCCGGATAGGGTGTTGCATTCAATGAGCCCTGGTAGGGGCGAAAGATCTTTATCCGTAACCATTTTCTGTCGCCCCTCAAGGGCTCCGCGTCGATTCTTGGCCTAACCCCGGGCTCGCGCCCGGGGCTATTATCTTTCCGCCCCTCTGGGGCTTGCCTGCTGGCCGAACGAGTTTCGCGACAGATACTAACTAGCGCGCACCGTGAGCCACACGCTCGTGTGAGCCGGCGGTAGCGCATAACCGGCCCAGCAGGCCTATCAGGGGAATCAGGCTTTCCTGTTCGACTTCCCCCATCAGACAGATCTGAATCCAGTTACGTTCGCGAAGATACCGGCTACGATAGCTCAGTTGATAGCCTGATTCGCTCAGCTTCCTGCCTACCCACTCAGAGCTGATGGCGTCCGGAAGCGCGATCGTAGTTACTGCCGGCGAGGTCTCTGTCGAGCTGCCTACGATCTTCAATCCCGACCTGCACAGCTCCGACCGCAGCCACGACGAAACAGCGCCGATCGCTTCCATTCGGCCCGGCTCAAGCCGCTGCAGCGAAGTCCGCAAGGCATACACCAGATTGGAAGAGATCGTGAACGGCACGCCGTCGGAGTCGGCATAGAGGGCCAGGTCCAGGTAGCGCGGCAGTTTGTGCGGTGCCTGGACAAGCTCGTGGTTGTAAAACACCATGGCCAGGCCGGGGTACGCGGCCAGGCCTTTGCCGCTCACGCACGAGGCCAGGTACACATCACTCAGATCGACAGGCACCGTGCCGATGGAGCTGATGCAATCCAGGCAGAGGCGGATTCCCCGAGGCGCGCAGATCTCCTTCAGCATCGCAATGTTGTTGAGCACACCGCTGGAGGTTTCACAGTGAACCGCCCACAGCCATCCGATGCTGCCGTTGTCCGCCAACACGCGCCGGATATTGGCGGCATCAAAGGCATGTCCCCAGTCGGCTCTGAGGATTTCGAAGGGAAGACGGAAGCGGGTTGCATGATCAATGATGCGGTTGCCGAACTCGCCGTTGGAAAGCAATAGCCCTGGCCCGTTTTGCAATGATAGCTGACCTGCGATGGCGTCGTTGGCCAGCGTGCCCGAGCCTGCAAGGATTTCGACATGGCGGGCTCCTACCAGGCGGCACAGGAGCTGCTTTGCGAGCGCGAAATCTTCCATGAACACCTTGGACCGATGGGAGATCGGGGCGTCGCTGAAAGACTGCCTGACCGGCTGGCTGATGGCGACCGGCCCCGGGAGCAGGCCGACATTTCCCCGCTCCTCGGCTGGAGCAGCCGGTTGATGCAGGAACACTCTGGACCGCGCTTTCAGGTCCTGGTATGCCTTCAGGGTGAGGAACATCGGTTGAAAGCGCGCCTCTTCCGTTCCGACCAGGGGCCCGAAAGGCCTGAATCCCAGTTGACGGTAAAGCTTCTGCTGCCTTACCGTGCCCGACATAATAGCCAGGTCGTAGCCGCTGCTCTCGCAATAGTCACACACCTTCAGCAGCAGCCCCTGGAAGACCCTCGAGTGCCGGTACTCCCGTTCAACCGCAAGGAGCCGGAGCTCGCAAACGGCTTTGTGCTTCGGCAGAAAAGAATTGAGATCGTCCAGCTTCTCGTCGAGGGAAAAAGGCCGTTTCTCCCGGACCGAGACCATACCCACCACGCGCTCGCCATGCGTGCAGATCACGTAGGTGTTCTCGGTGTGAAACCTGTCGACGAGGATGCCGGCTGCATTGGGGGAATGTTGCGGAATTTCCAGCACAAAAGCCCGATAGTTAAGCCGGTGGATCTGTTCGAATTCCCATTCTTCTGTAGCGATCCTGAATGAGAGCGCTGTCGTTTGCGTCATGCCTGCGGTCCTTTCCTGCCGCGCCTTCCCGCGAAGAATGCGCGGATGTTGGCTCTGTGAGCAATCAAGATCAGCAGCACGATTCCTGACAGTCCCGCCACCTCGGCCGCCCGATGACCCAGCATGGCCGCGACCGCGGGAGATAGGACGACGGCACCCAAAAGGCTGGCCGTTCCGAGCCGGAATACCAGGCCCAGCGCGGCGATGCCGCCGATGATCAATGTCAGCCTGTAATCCAGAACCATCCCTATGCCGAGCATTGGGGCCAGACCTTTGCCGCCGCGGAATCCCAATTGTGCGGGCCAGATGTGCCCTGCCATGACGGCGATCATCACGAGCGCCACGCCCCAGGGAGCGATCCCGAAATGGATCGCAGTCCAGAACCCAATGCCGCTCTTGGCACTGTCTCCAAGCAATGTTGCGATGAACCCCGGGATCCCCAATATCCTGCCCACATTAGTGCTGCCGGCACTCCCGCTGCCGAGGGTTCGGATATCCTGCCCCGTGCGCCATCGGATCAAATAGTAGCCGGTCGAGAAGCAGCCCAGAACGTATCCGGCTCCGATACATATCAGTTCTCCCGCAGGTGCTGAAAAGAGCTG
The DNA here is from genome assembly GCA_964353465.1 of uncultured Acidobacteriota bacterium. Classification (GTDB taxonomy): domain Bacteria; phylum Acidobacteriota; class UBA6911; order UBA6911; family UBA6911; genus JAFNAG01. The sequence continues at coordinate 21,018 of CAYGWQ010000060.1, forward strand.
CATTCTATTCCGACGACCGACTGAAGAATCGGACACGCTTGCGCGAACCTCGATACGTTCGCAAGGCCGGCAAGGGCGCTCGATAATCTCGCGTGCGTTTGCTCGGCGGCCCTATATTACACCAGAGCCGCTCCATGATCATCATCTTCGATTCACCTGCCGCCTCCGTAAAACCGGGGACGTTTTCCTAGTTCCCGCCGTGCCATAGCCGATGAATGGCGAAGTCATGCGGGAAATAGG
>CAYGWQ010000061.1:0-21175 GCA_964353465.1 uncultured Acidobacteriota bacterium
CCATAAATCAGATGATTTGGCTGCTTTCAGGCCTCCCTGAGTTGCAAAACGGATTCGATTCGGACACAATGCAGAGACTATCGTCTCTGACTTGTTGCCCTGTGTCTGGTAATCAATACGTTAATGTCACCCGTCGGCTATAGATTCAAGCTATTAAAAAGTTATTTGCAGCGGACCGCCACATGTCCGGGCCCGCCGCTCACCGCGATTATCGCCACTACCCATCGATGTAACATGACCTGCCGTATGTGTATCCGTGCCGTGAGGACATTCGATGGCCCCGATATGGAGTTCGACCTTTTCAAAAAGATCATCGATGAGGGCAAGGGCTGCCTGAGCTATATCTCCTTAGACGGCCCCGGGGAAACGACCATGAACCCGGAAGCATTCCGGATGATTCGCTATGCCCGGTCCCAGGGGATCCGGGTGATGTTTTCGACCAATGCCACCCTGTTGGATGAGGCGATGTGCGCCGCCATTGTCGACTCAGGTCTCGATATGATCATCTTCTCCATCAACGCGACAACGCCGGAGGTATACGAAGCGGTTCACGGCGTCCAGGCTTTTGAAAAAGCCTGCGCAAACACTCACAGGTTCCTGGAAATCAGGCGCAAGCGAAAATCTTCCATTCTGGTTGCGGTTCAGATGATCCGCCTGCCTGAGACCGTGGCGCAGGTGCACGACTTTTTCCGGCAATGGCGGTCGGTTCCGGGCGTTGACGTGGTCCGGGTCAAGGCGGATGTGGTCTGCAACAATCCTGCAGCTAAGCGGCGAACCCGCCTCGCCCCGCACCGGCGCAAGCCTTGTCCACGGCTCTGGTATGGGCCGGTTCTCGTGGAAACCAACGGCGACGTGTATGCTTCTCCCGGAGTCCTGTACAAAGCCGGTCCTGTCGGCAATCTGACAGAATCCACGCTGGCACAGGTCTGGAACAACCAGACAATGCAGGCTATGCGCGCGGCGCACGCCCGGGGGGAGGCAGCCAAATTCCTTGAATGCCGGGATTGCGCCTATCTCCAACCACGACTGCCATTGGTAATAGCCGGTTTCATGATTGATCCATTTATCGCTGGAAAACTCCTGCCGCTGGCGGAGAGGCTCGCATTCTGGCACCGGTTGCCTCTGTTTGAAAAATAAAAATCCTACAGGTGATCGACCTCAACAATACCGTGATCCCCGTCCACAAGCAGGGGGGCTCCGTTGCTTGGCGAGAGGTGTGGAAAACTCCCTCTCCGACAACATCATTTGGGCATGAAATCCCGTTTGTGATCGACCTTGGTCTCCTGAGCAGTCGTAGAAGACTGGCGCAGTTGACGTAACATCGCACATCAGGAGTTGAGCCGACCTCCAGAACCGAAACCCAGTTATAAAAATGGCAGCTTGTTTGGACTATCCGCTCCACAGGTAGACGAGTTGAATGTTCCCGATTTTCCTAGATAGCCGCGGAGGATGCCTCAATGACGCGGTAAGCAACTAGATGGTTGGGCGGACTCATGTATAATAAGTTTGCGGAGGTAAGTCATGGAAAGGATAATCAATGTTCATATTGAAAAGCTGCCGGAAGGTGTTTACCTGGCAACATCGGATGAATTGCAGGGCTTGGTAGCTCAGGGGCGAACCATAGCCGAAACGCTGGAAATCGCCCGCGATGTGGCGCGTAAATTGATCGAAGCTCAATCCCAGGTGAGTTTGCCGCCCCTTGGCGATCAACTCGAATATCCCTTAGTTGCGCCAGTAGGCTTAAGGGGGCAACCATGACGGCACACGGGCTCATCCATTCCATCAATCCGGCCACCGAAGAGGTGTTGAAGTCGTTTGAGCAAAGCTCTGAAAAGCAGATAGCGGAGGCGCTCGAGAAGGCAAACGAGACTTTCCGGACCTGGCGCAAGACCTCTTTTGACGAGCGTGCCTTGCGGATGCACCGCGCGGCCGCCTATCTGAGGCATCACAGCTCGCGGTTGGCGAACATCATCACCGTCGAGATGGGCAAACCCATCACCGAAGCCGAGGCAGAGATCGAAAAATGCACTTGGAATTGCGATTTCTACGCGGATAACGCCCTGCGGTTCCTTCAGGACGAGGCGCGTATTTCCAACGCCACCGAGAGCTATATCCAATACACGCCGCTCGGGGTGATCCTGGCGGTAATGCCGTGGAATTTTCCGTTCTGGCAGGTGTTTCGATTTGCCGCGCCTGCCCTGATGGCGGGCAACACTTGCATCCTGAAGCACGCGTCGAATGTGCCGCAATGCGCCCTGGCCATAGAAGAAGTGTTTTGCGAGGCCGGATTTCCCGAGCCGGCTTTCCGCACGCTGCTGGTGCCGGGATCCGCCGTTGCTCCTTTGATCGAGTCCCCGCACATCGCCGCCGTAACGCTCACCGGCAGTGAGGCCGCCGGGAGCGCGGTCGCTGCGCAGGCGGGCCGCGCATTCAAGAAAACCGTCCTGGAGTTGGGAGGATCGGACCCATTCATCGTGTTGGAGGATGCGGACCTGGAAGCGGCTGCGCGCGTGGGAGTCCGTGCGCGCTATCAGAATACCGGGCAGAGTTGCATCGCCGCGAAGAGGTTTATCATTGTCGATGCGGTGTACCGGCAGTTCGAGGAGAAATTCCTGGCGGAAACGCGGGCCCTGAAGGTCGGGGATCCCCTGGACAGGGAAACGCGGATCGGGCCGCTGGCGCGCCCCGATCTGCTTGACGACCTGGACCGGCAGGTACAACAGTCGGTGGCGCGCGGTGCCCGGCTCCTGTTGGGAGGCAATCGCCGCGCGGGGCGCGGCTATTTTTACCATCCGACGGTCCTGACCGATGTGCCGCCGGATACACCTGCCGCCTGCGAGGAGGTCTTTGGCCCGGTAGCCGCATTGATGAGCGTGCGGGACGCAGACGAAGCGGTACACGTTGCCAATAGCTCCCCGTTTGGACTGGGCTCCAATCTCTGGACTTCGAACCTCAGTCGGGCACGCCGTCTGGCGCGCGAGATTGAAGCGGGACAGGTGTTCATCAACGGCATGGTGGCGTCCGATCCCCGTCTGCCTTTCGGGGGCGTGAAAAAATCCGGCTACGGCCGTGAACTCTCGGAATTCGGCATCCGCGAGTTCGTGAACATCCAGACCGTCTGGATCGGGCCGCCGCGTACATGACATCCGCGAAGATCGCTTCGTGTGTGATTCATAATGACCACTTGCGATAAATGATCGCAGCGATCGTGTTAGCGAAACTCGGCTGCAGCATGCGCCGGCCGAGCCCCGGAGGGGCGGAAAGACAATAGCCGGGGGCGCAAGCCCCCGGATAGGATGTCGTATTGAATGAGCCCCGGCAGGGGCGAAAGATCTTTATCCTCAACCATTTTCTGTCGCCCCTCCAGGGCTCGGCGGCGATTTCTGGCCTAACCCCGGGCTCGCGCCCGGGGCTATTATCAATATGCCCCTCTGGGGCCTGCTGGCCGAACGAGTTTCGCGACAGAAATTAGTTAGGATTGTGTTCTCTGGCCAAAGTGCATGCCACCGTATACCATGTATGGGTACGGTTGGATTGTATCGTTCGAATCCAAATAATCTGAGGGGCTACGATGAAATACGAACCGAGGAACTTCGAGCATCTGCTGGGCACCGAAGGTTTCAGCAACAACTTATTGAACAATCACTTCACTCTTTACAAAGGCTACGTAACCAACACCAACAAGCTGGCGGAGATCCTGGACGCCCTCCTGAAGGACGGAAAGGTTGCCACCCCGGAGTATGCGGAGCTGAGCCGCCGGTTCGGCTGGGAATTCAACGGCATGCGCCTGCACGAGTACTATTTCGAAAACATGGCCAAGGGCGGCTCAAAGCTGGATCCACGCACGCCACTGGGCACCGTGATCGCGAACGAATTCGGCAGCCTGGAGAACTGGGAGAAGGATTTCAAAGGCACCGGCACCATGCGCGGCATAGGCTGGACGCTCTTGTACTACGACAGCATTAGCAAGCACCTCTTTAATGTCTGGGTCAATGAGCATGATGTGGGACACCTCTCGGGCTGCACGCCGCTGCTGATCATGGATGTCTTCGAACACGCCTTCATTACCGACTTCGGACTGAAGCGCGCCGATTACATTGAAGCGTTTTTCAAGGCGATTCACTGGAAGGCCGTCAGCGACAGATTCGCCGCTGCTGCGAAGTGATGCGCTGTAGACCCGGAACACGCGGAAGAACGTATCGCCTCTTTCGTGTGTTCCGGACCTTGGGTAAAGTTCTTTCCAGTGGCTGCTGATGGATTCCGTCGCTCCGCCGCAACTAAAGCGCGCAATAACGCTTCTTCATGCCACGGCGATGGTGGCAGGGACGATCATCGGGGCCTCGATTTTCGTTCAGCCCGCTGAGATCACCGGACGCGTCCCTTCTGTGACGGGAGTTTTCCTGGTCTGGATCGTCTCGGGCATGCTCACCCTCTGCGGGGCGCTCGTCTGTGCCGAACTGTCTTCGATTTTCAGGCGCACAGGCGGCGTGTACATATACCTCAGCGAGGCCTTCTCCCCGGCCGTGGGGTTTCTTTGGGGGTGGGCCATGTTCTGGGTCATGCATTCAGGCATCATTGCCGCGATCTCGGTCGTCTTTGCCCGCTATGCCGCCTATTTCCATCCCCTGACGGAAGGAGCCGTCAAGGGAGTAGCCGTCGCCGCCATAGTTTTGTTGTCAGCCGTGAACTATGTCGGTGTGAAACAGGGGAGCAATCTGCAGACGCTCTTCACGGCGGGGAAGCTGGTCGCCATTGCTTTTATTATTGCCTTCGGATTTTCATTCGGCGCGAAAGCGCCGGCTCATTTTGCCACAGGAGATCTCAGCAGCTTCGGCGATGCATCTGCCAGCCGGTTTCTCCTGGCGCTAATCGCCGGCCTGTTCGCCTTCGGCGGCTGGCACATGGTCACCTATAGCACGGAAGAGACGCAGGACCCGCAGAAGGTGGTCCCGCGCGCCCTTATTCTGGGAACCTTCACCGTGACCTTGTGCTACCTGGCTTTGAATGCCGTCTACATGTACGTGCTGCCTCTTGCCACGGTCGCATCCTCCACCAGAATCGCTGCGGATGCCGCGGATGCGCTGGTCGGCTTTGGAGGCGGGGCGTTCATGTCGGTCCTGGTGGCCTTCTCCACCTTCGGCGCCCTGAGCGGCATCATCCTCTGCGGTCCCCGCGTGTACTATGCCATGGCGCAGGACGGCCTGCTGTTCCGCGCGCTCGGCGCCATTCACCCGCGCTTTCACACCCCCCACCGGGCCATCTGGCTGCAGGCGCTTTGGTCTTCGATCCTCGTTGCGACCGGAACGTATCGCACACTGTTCACCCGGGTAGTGTACACGGAATGGATCTTCTTCGGCCTTATGGCCATCGGATTGTTCGTGCTCCGGCGGAGGCCGGGACTCCGGCGCGGCTACTCCATGTGGGGTTACCCCTTCACTCCGGCGCTTTTTGTTGTTTCTTCGTTTGCAATCGTCGCCAACCAGATTCTATCCGCCCCGCTCGAGAGCATGTTCGGGCTGTCTCTCGTATTGCTCGGGCTTCCCGCATATTACTTCCAGGCAAGAATCAACAAGGAAAGGAGTCTTGCAAATGCCGATCATCGACTTTCATAACCACTTTTATCCGCCGGAATATCTCGAGGCAATTCAGACCGGCCCCAGCAATGTCAAGGTGACGTTGGACGCCGAAGGGAATCCCCTGGTTCACTATCCCGGAGATTACAACATACTGGTGCCCGGACACCGGGACATCGCCTTCCGGGCCGATGTCCTGGCACGAGCGGGGGTGAGCAAGCAGGTTCTGAGCTTCACGACGCCGGGAACCCATGTGGAATCACCGGAGCGCGCGATCGAACTGGCCCGCATGGTCAATGACGCCATGTTCCGCATCATCAGTGAGCGCGGGGACCGTTTCGCGGCACTGGCAACGCTCCCATTGAACGCGCCGGAGGCCTCGGTCGCTGAGTTGGAGCGTGTCATGGACGATCTCGGGTTCAAGGGGGCAATGCTCTTCAGCAATATCAACGGCATCCCGCTGAGCGACCCCTGCTACTGGCCCCTGTATGAGTACGCCAATGAGAGGAATGCCGTTCTTTATATTCATCCCTCCTTCCCTGTCGGGGTCGAGGCGATGACCGAATATTGGCTGACACCGCTGCTCGGCTTCACATTCGACACAACGCTCGCGGCGGCAAAACTCGTGTTCAGCGGCGTAGCGGACAGGTTCCCCGGTATCCGATGGGTGCTATGTCATCTCGGGGGAGCGATCCCTTACCTTGCCGAGCGGCTGGATCGCGGGTACGAGGCCTTCAGCGAATGCCGGCAGCACATCAGCAAGCCGCCAAGCAAGTACCTGAAGAAGTTTTATTACGATACGGTCAACTTTGACGCCAATGCCCTCCGCCTGGCCGTTGAGTTTGCCGGCGCGGATCATCTGTTGGCGGGGAGCGACTACCCGCACCAGATCGGAAGCCTCAAGCGGATGATCACCAGCATCGAAAAAATGGACATCCCAGACGAGGCTAAGAAGGGCATTTTCTCTGGGAACGCTGCCCGGCTGTTGGGATTGTAGGCCGGATCCAGGGGGCTGGATGCGGACGAAAGCTGGATCTTGGGGACCTCAAAAATCACGAAGAAATGTGCCGTGAAGTCTTCGTGAGTTTTGAGGTCGGCATGGTTTGCGGAGTTACCTGGTCCGTAGTTGCGAGCCGGCTAGTATTCCAGGACTCCTCCGTACATCATTTTGTCGACTTTGAAACGCATGTTGAGCTCAAGCTGCTTGCCGTCGGACATCTTGTTGGGAAATAGAGAATAGAAGCGTATTTCCCCGGATTTGGCCTCCAGGAGGGGCTTGCCGTCGACCAACCTGGGGAAGCTGAAGATAGCGCCGATGCCACCTACTGCCGGGGGCTGATATTCCTGCAGGAAAATCCGCTTGCCGCCCTTCAGCTCGAGATACGTGTTATTGCGCAGCATGCTCGTGATCGCGCTGTTGAAGGCTTGAAAGGCAGGGCCGTAGTATCGTCCGTCTTTAGTAAGACAATCAACCGATACAGAAACCATCTGCTCGAATCTTCTATCGTCGATGAAATCCCGGGCAGCCTTGAGCTGCTGAGGCGTGTTCGACGACGGATCAAGCTCGGCAAGCCGCGCATAAGCCTGACGAATGGGTTTTGCAGAGACGAAGCGGATGTAGTAGTTCACGCTGGTAGCCTGGTTAATGGCTCCTTTTCCATCTATGGGCCGCGTGGCAGTGGACCAGGTCATCTCGGAGGTGTCCGTCTCAATCTGCGTCTGCCCCCAGGCAGAATCATTAAGCATTTTTTCGACGTCCTTCTTGGTCCATTCTGTCCAGGGTTTATCCTTCTGCGCTGCAGCTGCCCCCATGAACAGCACTAAGGCAAGCAGGGCAAGTAGCGCTTTTGTTGTACTTCTCATCTCACTCACCTCCTAAAATACGGCGGCTGGTTGGATCTCGGTGATTCCGGCAGACCTGTAGGATAGTATACGATGCTATAGACCTCAATAATATAGGAAAGGTTCACAAAAACGAATAGGGAGCGCCTGGAGTAAGCACGCAGCCTCTTGAGGGTGAGAAGAATCTATACACTCAGTGTGATAAAATTGCACAGCATTGCTCTAAGAGCCTCTGAGTTTATTGAGTTTGTGATCATTTTCCGGTGGCACGCCAATTGCTCCTAGCTTATTGGTATTTGTGTCTTTTGCCTGGGGGCAGAGGATCTTGGAGCCTGTCAAAGGATTACAGGCAACAAAAATTCAATTTTATTAGGATGCCGAAAAGATGTATAACGGCCGTGAGGTCCTGCCCGCGTTGGGGATGACTGGGTCGTTTCCGAGGTGGCTGTGCGAACAGTAAGATCTCTGGCGATAGCTTTGATGCTGTTCATGGCGGTTCCTTTGGCGGCTGCGGGCTTGCTGCCGGATCCTCAGCATGACCAGCGCGGGCAGTGGGACCGGGGGAGTCGAGGTTGGTCGGAACGCAGCAAGCAGGAGAGGTTGGATTTCCTGGCCAAGATGTACTCATGGCGGACGAATGCGCCCGATGCTCCTCCGGAATGTGCTTTTCTGAACACCCGTGCCGGTGAACTGTTGGAACGTGCCAAACAGGCGCGGGGAAACGATTTCCAGTTCGACCGGCTTGCGACGGCTACTGATAACCTGCTGCGGGCGAGCGAGCGCATTTTTTCGGCTCGCAAGGCCAGCCGGGTTGACGAGAATGAGAAGCGTGATGCTGCGCTTTTGCTGCAGAAATGCTACTTCCGGGTACAGCAGGCCGAATATTTCGCCGGCATCAGCGGTGAGAAGGAGTCAAAGCAATACGTGACGGTCACGCGCAGCATCTACCAGCAGGCACGTAGTGCATATGATACCCGCCAATATGACCGGGCACGAATGCTGGGGGAAGCCTCCTCTCTGGTTGTCATGGCCTTGGAGAATATCGCTCACGCATCACTCAAGATTCCCGATCCTCCTGTGATCAAATAGGCAAAGATGTTCTGGCCTGCTCCCGCAAGTTTTCGCGCACAGGCAGCCATCATCGCAGCAGCCTCGGTGGCGGTGGTGGCTTTGGCTGTTTTTCTCGTGCGCAATGTCATCAGCACAACGGAAGGCGCCCTGCAGGCGGAAGCAAGGCAAGTTTGTACCTCAGCCTGCCAGAGGCTGCAAGTTGAGTATGAGGATCGTGCGAACCTCGGAGGAGACACACTCCAGAACCTGCCGTTGGATGCCCAGGACATTTCGCTCAAGGGCGTCTCCCAGACTGTCCTACGAAATTTCTCAAGAATTGAGGGTGGGATCTATCTAACTGCATTGGATAGAGTTGTGGGTTATGCCAATCCCGCAAATCCCACGGCCGCAGCGCCGGAACCGCAGAGCCCCGAAATGGAATTCATTCGGTCGCTGGCCGGCCGTGCGGTTGAGGCCGAGAGGATTGTCAGCCAGACTGACCCTTGGGGCGTAGGGGCAGCCGTGCCCTCCCAATCGGGCGGCGCAGTGATCTGGACATTGCGGCGCATACCCTTGGGGCGCGATCCATTAGCGGAAACAGGTCGGGGCTGGCTGGCGGCTTTAGTGCTCTCCACTCTGCTCGGCATGGTTGGGATTGTCTCGATCTGGTACATGCTCCACAGGGGAGTGGCCGACATCCGCCGCGGCCTGCACCGGCTCGAGGACGATTTCACCTACCGCTTTCCCATGATCCGGGGCGATTTCGGCCAGATTGCCATGGCGATCAACGGCATGGCGGAACGGCGCATGGCGCTCGAGGCAGAGCTGCGCCGTCAGGACCGGCTGGTGGCCCTCGGGAAGGTGGTATCGGGAGTAGCTCATGAGATCCGAAATCCCCTGAACTCCATGAAGCTCACGCTTCAGCTTCTCGACAGAAGATTGAAAAAGGGAATGCCCGTTTCCCACGAGATCCAGGAATCCCTGCATGAGATCGATCGGCTTGACATGATTCTGGGGCGCTTACTGGCCTTCGGCCGGCCCAGCATGATGAACCGCCAGGTGCAAAACCTGGCACCCATAATTGAACAGGCAATCAAGATGGTGCAGGACGCTGTCCGCCAGAAGGGGATACGCATGATTGCCCTGGGGCTGAGGGACGGTCCGACTGCGGACGTCGATGGCCCGCAGATCGTTCAGGTGCTCATCAACCTCCTGCTGAATGCGATCGATGCCTCATCGGCTTCCGCCACGGTGCGCGTCGAGGTGCAGCGCCGTGACGATACCGCCCGCATTCTGGTCTCGGACACCGGGCCCGGCATTCCGGAGGAATCGAGGCCGCACATTTTTGACGCATACTTCACCACCAAGCCGAACGGCATGGGGCTTGGGTTGGCTGTTTCCCGGGAGATTGTTGCCAACCATGGCGGCACGCTGGAGTTCGAAACCGGCCCCACAGGCACGAGCTTCATCCTGCTGCTTCCGATTGATAGGAGCTGCCCGCTGTGAGACACGACATACCAATCCTGATTGCCGAAGACGAATACCCGGCGCGGGAATCGCTGCGCGCCCTGCTCGAGGATGAAGGTTACAAGGTGCTTTGCGCTGCGGACGGGGACGAGGCCGCGCAAATACTCACGACCACCCCCGTGGAAGCGGCCCTGGTCGACATCCGCATGCCCGGCAAGGATGGCCTGGCGCTGCTGCGCGAGCTGCGCGACAATCCCGACGCCCCGGCTGTCCTCATCATGACCGCCTATGGGACCAGTGCCGTTGCCATCGAAGCGATGGCTCTGGGCGCCTTCGATTACCTGATCAAGCCGCTCAATTTCGAGGAACTGCGCATTCAGCTGCAGCGGGCCATCGAAAACCGCCGCCGCATCCGCGAGCTGGAAGCCTATCGCATCGAGGAGGAGGGCAGCCTTCACGAATCCGAAATGATCGGCAGCAGTCCGGCCATGCAGAAGCTGTACAAGCTGATCGGGCAGACCGCTCCGACGGATTCGACGGTGTTGATCCGCGGCGAGTCGGGAACCGGCAAGGAGATAGTGGCGCGCGCGATCCACCGCCACAGTCCCCGCGCCTCACAGCGCATGGTCAAGGTCAACTGTGCGTCGATCCCGGAAACGCTTCTGGAGGCGGAACTGTTCGGCCATGAGCGCGGCGCATTCACGGGAGCAGCGCAGCGGCGCATCGGCAAATTCGAGTTTGCGGAGGGGGGCACGATCTTTCTGGATGAGATCGGCGATCTCAGTCCATCGACCCAGGTCAAGATGCTGCGTGTGCTCCAGGATCACTGCGTGGAGCGACTCGGCTCCAATATCACGATCCCGCTCGATGTCCGGGTGCTGGCAGCGACCAATCGCGACCTGGAGGCGGCAGTGCGCGACGGGTATTATCGCGAAGACCTCTATTACCGGCTCAACGTCGTCTCGATCGTCATTCCCCCCTTGCGTGAAAGGCGCGAAGACATTTTCGAGCTGTCCCAATTCCTGTTGCGCCGCAGCGCCGCGCGACTCCGGTTGCCCACTCCCACGATCTCAGAAGAGGCTCGAGAGGTTCTGAGCCAGAACGACTGGCCCGGGAATGTGCGCGAGTTGGAACACTGCCTCGAACGCGCGCTGATTCTCAGCCGCTCGGGAGTGATCCTGCCGGAACATGTAAAACTTGCTGCAGGGCCGCCGTCGACCGATGCGCTCGAATCCTTATCCCTGGAGGACGGGCTCCATGGCGCCGTCCGTAAGCTCGAACGCCGCCTGATTGAACGCGCGCTCGCGGCAGCCGCGGGCAACCGCACGCGGGCCGCACAGCTCCTGAAGATCAACCGCCGGCTGCTGTATGACAAGCTCCGCGAACACGGTCTGGAATAAAGGCCGGATATCGCGCGACCCAAGCCTGGATTATTCATGAGGGAAGCAGCGAAAAGCATCCAAGGACACTGAAGTATACGGACCAACACGGACCGGATCCGTGTGCAGGGCTTTTGCCGGCCCCCAGAACCATGCAGGATGGGGGCTAGGATTGTGGTTGGCAGTCCGGCTACTGGCTATCGGGATCCTTGAAACCGGCAAGCAGGACTTCTATCTTTGCCGCGCCCTGAAGCGTGTTGACCAGTTTTGCCACCTCGGCGTTTTCCTTCTGGCCTTTCAGAAAATCAGTGAGCTGACTGCGGACTTCCTCGAGGGTTGCCATGCCCGCCTTCTTCCTGTCGGTCAGTTTGATGATGTGAAAACCATACGATGTTCTCACGATCGAGCTGATCTCACCCACCTTCAGTTTGGCGGCAGCCGCTTCGTACTCAGAGGCTAGTTCGCCATTTTCGGTCAGGCCGATATCTCCGCCTTGCGAGGCGGAGGGGTCCATCGAGTATTCCTTGGCGAGCTTGGCAAATTCCTCCCCCTTTTTCGCACGTTCAAGCAGCGATTCGGCTCGTTGGCGCGCCAGCTTCTCCTGTTCTGCAGTCACTCCGTCGGGCACGCTGATCAGGATATGACTCGTGCGGATCATGTCCGGATGCTTGAACTGGTCGGGATTCTTGGTGTAGTAATCCGACAGCTCCGCCGGAGTTACAGCCAGCTTTTTGCGGATGTTTTCCTCAATGTATTTCTCGACCACAAAATTCCTGCCGATCTCCCGCATCAAAGACCTGCGATCCATGCCGCGGTTTGCCAGCTCGGTGTTCAACGCGGCGTCATTCGGATAGGTCTTGGCAACCTTGTCGAATTCCGCCTGGATTTCCGCCTGGGCAGCCACGACGCCGCTCGCAATTGCTTTCTGATAGAGGAGCTCATCTCCAATCAGCTGCGCCAGGGCTTTCCCCGTGAGTTCCTTCCGGTAATCCTCCCGCAGATCTTTCCAGGCCGGACTTCCGATCGTAGCCAGCTCGGCTCGGACGCGCTGCTCGAGATCCCTTCCCAATACAGCTTTGGCGTTCACGCGCGCGACCACCGCAGGAAAAAGAGCGTTGGGTGCCGGAGGAGGGATCGGATCCTCCGTCTCCGGAGCCTTTACGGCAGGTTTGGCCTGCTGGGGAGGAGCAGCCGCTTTGGTCTGGGGTGGAGTCGGAGGCTTCGCCTGGGCTTGACCTGTTGCCTGGGTCTGTCCTGTCGCCTGCGCCATCAGGTAAGCGGCAAATAAGATTGCGACAATGAGAAAAGTCAATCTGATGTAGGCTTTCACGGGATTTGAAGTGCTCCTTGCTCTGGTTTCGGTCCGCTCGCGCCGCCGGTCAGTTCCGGCCGTCGCAGCATTGTCCCCGCGAACGGGGCGTGCGAACCAGAACGAAATAATAACATACCAGTTTGCCACGGAGACATACCACTTTTCCAGAGCCTGCTCCACGGGCAGGAGCGCTCTGCCGGCAACCTGTCAGGCTCATTCCATAGTAGCAGCTTTTCAGATCCGACTATTGCAATCGGAGAGCAATTGCGCTATTTGTGAACGCTTCCGGCACAGGAGGTTCATTGGGATTCAACTGGCTCGATGGTCTTATCGTTGTCGTGTATCTGGCTGCCATCACCCTTTTTGGCGTCAGCTTCCGCAAGAAGCAGCACTCCCTGCACACCTATTTTCTTGGCGGCCAGAACATACCCACGTGGGCGCTATCGCTGTCGATCGTCGCTACCGAGACCAGCACGCTCACAATCATCGGTACTCCCGCCATTGCTTTTGGGGGCGACCTGTCGTTCCTGCAGTTGGTGATGGGCTATCTGGTAGGTCGGGTTTTCATCTGCCTGGTTCTGATTCCTGCCTATTTCAAGGGACAGATGTACACGGCTTATGAGCTGATGCAGCGGCGCTTTGGATCGAAGGTCAAGCACGCCACCGCCAGCATGTTTCTCATCACACGCGCTCTGGCGGAAGGCGTGAGGGTGTTCGCCATTGCCACCGTCGTCAGCGTTGTGCTGGGGACGGGAGATGTCTGGTCGATCCTGATTATTTCGGCTCTGACCTTGATCTACACCTTCGAGGGAGGCCTCACGGCCGTGATCTGGACCGACGTTGTCCAGCTATTCATCTACATTGGCGGCACACTCGTGGCTTTCTTCGTCATTCTGGGCCTGATTCCGGGAGGGTGGGCGGGAGTGACCGCCAATGCCGGGCACAAGCTGGTGCTGTGGAATTTCTCGTTGGACTTCCACATCACCTACACCTTCTGGGCAGGCGTCATCGGCGGCGCGTTTCTCAACACTGCGAGTCATGGAGTAGACCAGTTGATCGTACAGCGGCTGCTGGCAGCCAAAACCGAGCGCGACAGCAAGCTGGCGCTGCTGGGCAGCGGAGTGCTGGTCTTCTTTCAGTTTGCGCTGTTCCTCATCATTGGTATCATGCTCTTCAGCTTTTACCTCTATAATCCTGAGCAGATTGTCCCCACCGATCGCAACCGGATCTTTCCTGCCTTTGTAGTGCAACACCTCCCGCACGGCGTTTCCGGCCTAATGGTCGCGGCGATTTTTGCTGCGGCTATGTCCAATTTGAGCAGCGCCCTGAATTCGCTGGCCTCAACTACGGTTGTGGATTTCTATCGTCCTTTCCTGAAAAAGGATGCATCGGCCGCCGAGCAGGTCCGATTCTCACGCTGGATGACGGTTGTTTGGGGAGTGGTCCTGGTTGGCCTGGCGATGCTCTCGCGGGGCGTCCAATCTGTGCTGGAGGCGGGACTGACCATTGCATCGATCACCTACGGCAGCATGCTGGGCGTATTCCTGCTCGGCGTCTTCACGAAAAAGGCGAACGAGAAAGGCTCCATCCTGGGTATGGCCGCGGGATTGCTCTCAATGATGGCAGTCTGGAAATGGAGCACGATCCCCTTCACCTGGTTTGTGCTGATCGGCACCGTGATCACTTTCTCCGTAGGCTACACTGCCAGCCGCTTTCTGGAACAAAAATGATCACGCTCCCTGTCCGGACCAGCGCTTACATAGTTAACTGTCGCGAAATTCGCCCCGCCCTATAGTCCAGCCCCGCAGGGGCGGCAAGATAATAGCCCCGGGCGCAAGCCCGGGGTTAGGCCGGAAAACAGCGGGCAGCCCTGGAGGGGCGACAGGAAAAGGTTGCGGGCCAAGATCTTTCGCCCCTGCCAGGGCTCCTTCAATACAAAATCCTATCCGGGGGCTTGCGCCCCCGGCTACTATATCTCGGCCCCTTCGGGGCGGAAGCACTTGATTTGGCGCACTAACAGCTGATGGCGATCACTCTCAATCAGGCACCATTCCCCTCTTTCGGGGAACAATGGGGATCAGGATTCGCGGCCCACGAGATTCTGTTCTTTCGCCTCCCGGCTGAAGTAGCCGCGCGTGGCGGCAGCCACTTGAGGTGCCAGAACGAGAAGAGCGATAAGATTCGGGAAGATCTGGAGTCCGTTCATCGTATCGGCATAGTCCCAGACGACTTTGACATCCGTGATGGCACCCACGAAAATCAATCCGCAATAGATCCAGGAGTAGACCTTGAGGACATTGGCTCGGAAGATGTAGCCGAAGCAGAGTTCCCCGTAATACGACCAGCCGACGAGATTCGAATAACCGAACAGGAAAGAGCTGATAGCTACTATCCAACCTCCCGCGACGGGAATGCTGGTATTGAATGCAGAAGCGACCAGCGGGATACTCATGGCTCCGCTCGTCCACTTCCCTGTGATCGTAACCACGAGCGCCGTCATGGTGCAGGTAACAAATGTAATGATAAAAACATCCACCATGGAAATCAGCCCCTGGCGTACTGGATTCCGGCTCCGTGCCGCCCCGTAGGCCATCCCGGCCGTGCCCAGGCCGGCTTCATTGGCGTACAAGCCCCGGGCCGCGCCGAGGCGCGCGCCGAGGAACACGGTTGCGCCGGCGAAGCCGCCGATCGCCGCCGTCGGCGTGAATGCGCTCTTTAAAATCAGAGCGATGGTTTGCGGCAGCAGCTGCGCATGAGCGAGAATCACGTAGAGGCATCCCCCCACATAAAGAATGATCTTGAGGGGAACAAGCTTTTCGGCGAAACGGGCGATGCTCTTGATGCCGCCGATGATGACCAGCCAGGCTGCGAAGGCAATGCCTACCCCGGAGAACCATCTGGGAATGTGGAATTCGGTGTTCAGCCCCAGCGCCATGGAGTTGGTCTGAGCCAAGGGACCCGTTGTCATCGCGGCCATCCCCGCCAGGAATGCGAACATCCAGGCAAGCAGAGGCGAATGGACGCCGTTCTTGAGGTAATACATGGGACCTCCGCCCGTGGAACCATCCGGCAACTTCTCGCGGAACTGCAGCCCCAAAATGGCCTCGCTGTATTTGATCGCCATGGCGAACAAGCCGCAAGCCCACATCCAGAAGATGGCTCCGGGGCCGCCCACGGCAATGGCAGTGGCGACGCCGGCGATGTTACCATTGCCGATGGCGCCGCAAAGCATGGTCATCATCGACTGCCAGGGCGAAATCACACCCGGGAGATCAGAGTTTCCAGACTGCTTGCCTGCCGATTGCAGGGCAAACTTCCAGCCCAAATAGAACTTGCGGAGGTGGGTGAACCTGACGCGCGTAGAAAGATAGATGCCGGTTCCCATCAAAAGAGCAACTGTGTACTTCCCCCACACCAAGGCAGCTGCTTCCGCCCAGAATTCGCGCATCCGATTTACCCCGCCGCCTTCACAAACGAGTGATGAGTAATGAGTGATGAGTAACGAGCTTGAAGAACTCATTGGGCGCCACGTCCAGCCAGCGACTACTCATCACTCATTACTCATCACTTTATTAATGGTTGTAATTGGGTGTGACCCCCCGCAGCTTTTCCCAAACCGCATTGCATTCTTTGGCGACATCGGGGTCGAGCTGGGGACCGGCGCAGGCTTTCAGATTCTCCTCAAGCTGATCCAGGCCGGAGGCGCCGAGCAGCACACAATCGACTGCCGGCTGTGCAAGCAGCCAGCGAAATGCGAGTGCAATCGTCGTCATCCCTGCCCGGGTAGCGATGGCAGCCACATCATCCACCGCATCGAAGCAGGCCGGATGCCAGTACCGGTCCTGGTACATCTGGTTGCCGTCAAAGCGCGTGCCGGGCGCAGGTCCGCTCCCTTTCAGGTGCTTTCCTGTGAGCAGCCCGCCGGCGAGAGGATTGTACGCAATAATGCCGATCCCGTATTCCCTGCAGCAGGCAAGGCACTCCTGCTCGATACTCCGGGCGAACAAGTTATACATCAGCTGCGACACGGTCGGCAGCACGAAGCCGTGATCTGTGCAGTGCCAGAGAATCTGCACTATTTGCCATGCAGCATAGTTGGATACGGCGGGATAGCGGATCTTACCCTCTCTGACCAGTTCCTCCATTGCGGCGAGTGTCTCCTCGATGCGTGTCTCCCGATCGGGCTGATGCAGATAATACAGGTCGACATAATCCGTCCCCAACCGCTTGAGACTGGCGTCGATCGCCTTACGGATGGCAAACCGTTTCAGTCCGACGTCGTCCGGTTCTTCGCCCATCTTGCCGCGCACCTTGGTGGCCAGGACCGCCTGGTGACGCCGGCCGCGCAGGGCTTGACCCAGAATGATCTCGGATTTCCCCTGATTGTAAATATTGGCGGTATTGAAGAAATTGATTCCATGCTCGAGGCAGCGGTCCACCATGCGAATGGCTTCCGTTTCGGCCACCTGGCCGCCGAAGGTCATGGTCCCCAACGCGAGGCGCGAGACCTTGAGGTCCGTTTTACCCAAAGTCCTGTGCTCCATCGATTGCATGGCTGACTCCTGCACTACCAAGCCGGGAATAGATCCTGTGAGGTCAAATCATACTACGACATCCATGCCGGCGCTCGAAAAACAGGCCGCTGGGGCAAAAAAGCATCCGAATGTAACAACCACCTTGCTCAGCCGCGCGGCCTTTATGGTATCCTGAGGCGGCATCCTGCAGTTGACCGAGGCCCATGCTGTCCAGGAGGCATTCACGCCCCTGGGGGCCAGGCACTGCGCATACCATGGAGATCTGGGGCCGATGCTTCGCGCGATAGGGTCTCCGCTTCCCGAATACCGGGTAAAGGCGTTCAAGAGCGGCGGGGATGCATGCAATCTCATCTGCCACGATACCTACGCCCGGCGCTATGGTTATAAGGCCGGGCTCGTGCCCGGTGTGTCGATTTACGCCTACATGTCCCGCAGCCTGGTCGAGTTTCTGGGAAGAGAATGGCTGGATCGCGGCTTTGCGGAAGTCGCATTCGACCACCCGGCATACGAAGGAGAGGAAATGCGGGTTGCCGGCCAGCTGGCATCGATCACCAGGGAAGGAACCCTCTGCATCAAGTACCGTGCCGAAAATCCGCAGGGCATGGCATGCGGCAGCGGAATAGCCAGACTCGCTGCGCAGCGGCCCCAGCCGGAACCGACCCCCGATGATTATCCGTCCCGGCAGCACGAACCCGCGCGTCCGATTTCGCTTGAAACGCTGAAGGCCGGGGAGCGCCTGACCGCAATCACATCCGAATTCGACCGCAAGACTCACTGGGAGTACTGTGAGAAGGCGGTGCGCGACCATCACCCGATCTACCGGGAGCTTGTGCATCCGGGATGGCTGCTGTCCCAGGCCAACCTCATCCTCACGGCCAACTACGATCTTCCTCCCTGGATTCACGTATCAAGTGCGGTACAGAATTACCATGCCCAGGAACAGGAATGCAGCGTAACCACGCGAGGCCGGGTCCTGGAGAAGTTCGAGCAGAGGGGAAACCATTTTATCGTGCTGGATGTTGCTATTTTTGCCGGCGGGCGCTGCCTGGCGACCGTACGGCACACGGCCATTTTTCGCATCGCTCCCCGCGTGGCCTGATCCGGCTTCCGACCTCCGACTTACGACCTCCGGGTTACCACCAACGGGGAGTCATCGCCGCCTCCGCCGCAGCCAGAGCTCGGTTGGCTGCAGCTCATGGTTCTTTGAGGTCTTTGAGGTCTTTGTGGTTCGCTAATGTTTTGCGCCTGCACTGCTCAAGGGTATCGTTTGTTGCAGCTGCTGCTAGCCTTGCGCTATGATGTAGTTTTTATGACCTGATGCGGCCGGCCCCCCTCGTCGGCCGTGGGGCGATTGCAGACGGCAGAACCATTGGCTATTATCACTATCTCCCACCAATACGGAACACGCGGCGAGATTCTCGCGGCCGAAATCGCCCAGAGGCTGGGTTTTTCCCTGGTCACACCGGCCCGTGTCGATGAGATCATCCGTGTGCGCTATCAGCTCGATTACTCTCTTTCGGGGGAAATCGGCCAGGCTCCGCGTGAGCAGCAGATGAGCAAGGTATTTGCCAATCTCATCTCGGCCATTCTGACCGACATGGCGGTCTTAAACGATCTCGTGGTGCTGGAGTGCGGCGGCCAGTTCATCTTCCGCGCTTTTCCCAATGCCATGCATGTGCGTGTCATCGCGGCGCGAGATATCCGCGCACACAATATCATGCAGGACACGGGGATTTCCTTTACACAGGCTCTGGAAGACATGGACCGGCATTACCGCCGCACGGTGCGGTTCCTACGCTCCACCTTCCGGCGCCCCAGTGAAACTCCGGAGCGTTATGATCTGGTCATCAACGCCGGCGGCTTCGATGTCAACCAAGCCGCGGAACTGGTCATGTACGCGGCCCGCGAGCGGAAACTGGCCGATTACGGCATGGTATCGACCGAAGATACCGAGCGCGCGCGCCTGCGCAACCAGATCCGGCTGGTACGATCCCTCACGAAGCTGTCGATCGAACACAGCCAGTCCCTGATGCAGTTCGCCCATCCGAGCGAGATGGTTTTTGCCCACCTGCTGGACTTTTACGGTATACGGTGGCAGTACGAACCGCGAACCTTTCCGCTCAGTCACGACGAGAAGGGCAACATCACCGAGGCCTTTTCGCCTGATTTCTACCTCCCTGACAGCGACCTGTATGTGGAGCTGACAACCATGAAGCAGGCGCTGGTAACCAAGAAAAACAGAAAGGTCCGACGGTTGCGCGAACTCTACCCCGACATTAAGATCCGGCTTCTCTATCAGAAGGATTTTGAAGACCTGTTATTCAAATACGCCACCAAGAGCACGCGAGAATAAGGCAGAGCCATGCACGATGATCTTGAGAAAGTACTCTTCACGCACGAGCAGATCCATCAGCGCATCCAGGAGGTCGCCGCCGAGATTTCACGCGACTATGCCGGGCGAGAGCTGATGCTGGTTACCGTTCTCAAAGGGGCCGTATTCTTCCTGACGCACCTGGCTGAGGCGTTGGCAGTGCCAGTTATGCTGGATTTCCTTGGGATCGCCAGCTTTTCTCCGGGCCGGGCATTGCCGGGCGTTGTGCGCATCTCCAAGGACCTGGATCTGGATATCCTGGACAAGGATGTGCTTGTGATTGAAGACATCGTCGACACCGGACTGACGCTGCGGTATCTCCTCAATATCCTCTCCGGACGCCAGCCGAGCAGCCTTGCGGTCTGCACCTTTCTGGACAAGGCCACACGCAGGCTGGTCGAAATCCCCGTAAAATATCGCTGTTTCGAGATCCCCGATCGCTTTGTAGTAGGGTTCGGCCTCGACTACAACCAGCAGTACCGGTCCCTTCCCTATGTGGGTATCCTCAGGAGCCACATCTACCAGGGAAAGTAAGGTTTGATGTGCCTCTGGCCTGCTTTATTGATGAAGAAGGGATCGCAAAACATTTCGGGACGCGGAAGAACGGGGATCGACACGGCACGCCCTCTGGATGAAGGGATTTCCCCATCCGAAATACCCATGGAAATGTTTCCCCTTCGATCGGAAACGTGATAAGAAATCGCTCGTAGGAAGCGGCTTGACTTCATTATTGGCGTGCATTTCAGGAATGCATTTTCGGGAGCCACGTTCACCACATGACAACACAGAACTCTAACCAGACAATGAATCCTCTTGCGTCGCGGCGTTATCTACCCTGGCTGCTGGTACTCTTCGTTGGCAGCGGCTGTGCGGCGCTGATCTATGAAATCGTGTGGTTGCAGCTGCTGCAACTGGTGATCGGCTCCTCGGGCATCTCGCTGGGGGTGCTGCTGGGCACCTTTATGGGCGGAATGTGTCTGGGCAGCCTGGTGCTGCCCAGGATTATCTCTGAACGGCATCACCCTCTGCGCGTCTATGCCTACCTGGAGCTGGGAATCGGGACCATCGGCATCGCCGTGCTTTTCGGGATGCCCCTGCTCGCCGGGCTATATACGAACTTCTTCGGGCACGGGGTGCTGGCGCGGACACTGGTGGCGGCCCTTTGCCTGCTGCCGCCAACTTTGCTGATGGGAGCCACACTTCCGGCGATCGCCCGATGGGTGGAAACCACGCCCGAAGGGGTTTCCTGGATGGGTTTCTTCTATGGGGGAAACATCGCTGGAGCGGTTTTTGGGTGTTTGCTGGCCGGTTTTTACCTGCTGAGGCTTTACGACATGCCGACGGCAACTTTCGCGGCCGTGGCCATCAACGTTGCGGTAGCCGGTTTTGCCCTGTTGATTGCCGCGAAGACATCCCACCGTGTCCCATCGGCGGAATCGACGCAATCCCTGCAGGTGCGCGCACCGGGCACCGGCGCCGTGTATCTCAGCATCGCCCTGTCCGGGCTCTGCGCGTTGGGGGCTGAGGTTATTTGGACGCGCCTCTTATCTCTGGTGCTCGGCGCAACGGTATATACCTTCTCGATCATTCTTGCGGTGTTTATGGTGGGCCTCAGGAACGGACGCAGTGAGGGGGCATTGATACCT
>CAYGWQ010000062.1:0-21090 GCA_964353465.1 uncultured Acidobacteriota bacterium
AATCATCCGCTCCCATCACCCGCCCGCGCATCGTACTCTTGTTGCACTTGTGGGAGTGCAATCCAATCAGTTCCCTCGTGCCGCTGATCTTGCCCGGCGTTTCCGGCAGGGCGGCTTGCAGGTCCTCATTGGCGGGTTTCATGTCAGCGGCTCGCTCTCGCCTTCCGGGGATGTTACGGCGGAGATCCAGGAGTTGATCGATCTTGGTGTCACGGTTGTGAAGGGAGAAGTGGAGGAAACCTGGGGGAAGATTCTCCAGGACTCCCTGCAAGACAGTTTGAGGCCGATCTACGATTTCCTGGAATGCAGGCCTGATCTTTACGACAAGCCGGTGCCGAGGATCCATCGCAGATACTTCAAGCGCTTCGCAATGGCAAATGAGGGTACCATCGATTGCGGACGGGGTTGCCCATTCAACTGCAGCTTCTGCACGATCATCAAGGTGCAGGGACGGAAAATGCGCTTTCGCTCGGTAGCGATGCTGGAGGAGGCCATACGTGAGAACTATCGTCGTCACGGCATCGATTTTTATTTCTTTACTGACGACAATTTCGCGCGCAATGCCACATGGCGCGAGATATTCGAGATGTTGATCAGATTGCGGGCAAAGGAGCGCATCCGCATCCGATTCTCTTGCCAGGTGGACACCCAGTCGTACAAGATTCCCGATTTTGTGCATCTGGCCGGTCAGGCCGGCTGCATTCAGGTGTTCATCGGAATGGAAAGCATTAATCCTAAGAATCTTAAAGCCGCGGGCAAGGCGCAAAACCATGTTCAAGACTACAAAGAAATGGTTTCGACATGGCACAGAGCGAAGATCGCGACTCATATCGCTTACATCATCGGTTTTCCGTTCGATACGCCGCAATCCATCGAGGAAGATGTCGAGCGCTTGAAGCGGGAGCTTGTGACGGAGCAGGCGTCCTTTTTCATGCTGATGCCCCTTCCCGGATCCCAAGATCACGTCCGCATGGTCCGCGACGGCGAGTACATTGACCCGGATCTCAACAAATACGACGCATCTCACGAAACCATGCGGCATCCCAACTTCGCACCAGGAGAATGGCACCTGGCCTACAGAAAGGCATGGAGGAACTTCTACACCTTCGATTACATGCGCGAGATACTGAGCCAGGCAGATCCGGAAAATTACTGGGACATCTTTCGGAATTTCATATGGTACAAGAATTCGGCCTTGATTGAAGGTGGACATCCGATGATCCACGGCTTCTTTCGCCTGAAGGAGCGCAGGGACCGACGTCCCGGATTCCCGGTGGAGTCCCGCCTCCGGCACTGCCTGCGCCGGTTCTGTGAGTTGCGCAGCCTTGCCCGGGACTGGATCTCTCTTCTGCTCGAAATGGAAGAACTCTGGCTGCAGACGCGCCCCCGCAGTGCCGGCGAACTGCGTCTAATGGCGGAGCTCAAACGGGTGCGCGAAGAAGCAAACCGCAGCCTCCGTTCCGCCGAGTTGCAGCTTGCCCATATCCGGGCGCGAATTCACTTTCCGAGACTGTGTGTGCCCTCTCGACTGACACTGGCGTTCCGAGACTTCAACCTCGGCTTCGCTAAGAGGGTTACGTACTCACGGGCGGATCTGCAGAAATTCTGGAACAAAACCTGGCGAAGCTGGCGGCGGGGCCGAATCTTTTTGATACGCCCTCACAAAGTCGTCCTCAGCTTCTATAGGGACGTCCAATTGCTGTTCCTGTTTGTCATGGCGCTAGGCCAAGCTCGTCACGGAAGGGAATAGGGCGAGCAAAAAACCGGGGACGTCCCCATGTTTACCGGTTTTCCCTGCATGGCACTTTCAGCGGCAACTTCCATGATGTCAGCTTCTGTCGCGCGCGGCTAACCGTGGATCCGCCCTCGCAAAGCGAGTCCAATTCGAATAGTCCAGAATTGCAGGGTGGTGTCATGGCCGCTGTGGATGTGATTGCGAAACTCGACCAGAAATCCGGTCTGCAATCAGGGACATTTTCGCATACAATGTCGCGATGCCCAATCATTCGGTACTCCCTGAAACCAAACAAGCAGAGAGCGTGTTCAAGCTCGATTTGGTCTGCGCTTGTGTCGTAGGCTTTGCTTTTTCCGCCAACTACACCAATCACGCGCCGCTGGTTCCTGCGCTCACGCAGGCTTTCGGTTTCAGCCTGGCACGGGCGGGTTTTCTTACCACCGGCATTTTCCTGACGCATGCCGCGATGCAGGTCCCGGGAGGCCAGCTGGCCGATCGGCTGAGTGCCAGGAGGGTCGTGACCATCGCCCTGGCCCTGGTATGTCTTGGGAATTTCGCTATTGCCTTCGCCTCGGGCTACTGGCAGTTGCTGCTCTGGAAGATCTTTGTCGGGCTGGGAACGGGAACCTGTTTCGTCGCCGGTGCGCGTTACATTTCGGCGGCGTACCCGGGCACCCGGTCGCACCTGGCGCAGGGCATTTACGGCGGGTCGGTCCTGCTGGGATCGGGTTTTGTCATCTTCGCCGTCCCCCGTTTTGCGGCGGCTTTCGGATGGCAAGGCGGCTTTCTGGCCACGGCGGCAGTAGCTACGGCGGCATGGATTCTGTGGGTGGTCGCGGCTCCGGCATCCAGCGGGATGCGCCATCCGCCGGGCAGCTTTGGCGGCATGATCGCCAATTCTCAGCTTTGGCTGCTGGGGCTGGTGCAGATGGCATCTTTCGGACTCGTGCTCGTTGTCAGCGCCTGGATCACGACATTCCTGCGCCGGGGATTGCAGCTCGATCCTGTGCAGGCCGGAATGCTGGGCTCGGTTGCGCTGATGATGGGCATCGTCATGCGTCCGCTGGGCGGGGTGTTCGTGCGCCGTGTGGGCGTGCGTTCCCTCCTGCGTCTAAGCCTCGTCCTCAGCGCTGCGGGGTGTTTTCTGCTGGCGCTTGCGGGCAACTCGGTGGTCTCGACGGCGCTTGCCGTGGTGCTCATTGGCATGGGCTGCGGATTTCCTTATGCCGCGCTGTTCACGCGCGCTGCAGCGCTCTACCCGGGGCGGGCAGGTGCGGCCATGGGCCTGGTGAATATGCTCGGCATCATCATGATCCTCGCTGCTCCGCCGATGATCGGCCGGCTCGTTGATTGGAGCGGGAGCTTTCAATCCAGCTTCCTGGCATTGGGATGTTTCTCTTTGCTCGTTCTGATAAGCACGCTTGGAATTCACGACTCATGAACCTGACCGACCTTTTTGACCTTTCTTTTCAGTGCCGGCGCGACCAAGTAGCCCTCGAGTTTCGCGGGCGGCAATTCACGTTCGGCGAAATCGATGCCCGAAGCAACCGGATGGCGCGCCTCCTCGCCAAACGGGGGCTGCATGCGGGCGATCGCCTCGGAGTGTACCTCGCCAATTGTGTCGAGATGATTGATCTATTCCTGGCTTGCGTGAAACAGGGAGTGATCTTCGTCCCGATCAACATCCTCTACAAGGAACGCGAGATCGCCCATATTCTCAACGATGCCGGGCCCAGCGCTGTGGTGACGGCAGCGGAGCAGTTTCCCGGCGGGATGCAGATCTGGCGCCCCGAAGAATTGGCCGCGGAAGCTTCCCCGCTGAGCAGCGAACGGCCGGCACTCACGCTCGACGGCGATGCCGCCGCTGCACTCATCTATACATCAGGCACTACCGGCGCATCCAAGGGCGCGATCCTCAGCCACAACAACTTTGCCGCCAATGCGCTCAACCTGCTCGCATGCTGGCAGGTTTCGGCGGCGGATCGTTTGTTGCTTCCGTTGCCGCTATTCCACGTTCATGGGCTCGGCAACGGGCTGCATGTCTGGCTGATCAGCGGGTGCCGGATGCGGCTCCTGGAGCGTTTCGATCACCAGTCTGCCGCCGCCGAATTTCTCGACTTCCGGCCCACGCTGTTTTTCGGCGTTCCGACGATCTATGTGCGCCTGCTCGACACGCCGCCCGGCCAGGCACGTGAGATCGGCAGCTTCATGCGGCTGTTTGTATCTGGTTCCGCCCCGCTGCCGGCACAGGTGCTCGAAGACTTCCGCGAGCTCTTTGGACATGTGATCCTGGAGCGCTACGGCATGACCGAAACGCTCATGAACATCAGCAATCCCTATGCAGGCGAACGCCGCGCCGGAACCGTAGGTTTGCCTTTGCCGGGTGTCTCGGTCCGGCTGCTGGATCCGGAAGGCAATCCGGTACCGGACGGGGAGACGGGCGAGATATATCTGCGCGGCCCGAACGTGATCTCCGGGTACTGGAACCGGGAAGAGGCAACCCGGGCCGCATTCGTCAACGGCTATTTTCGTACCGGAGACCTGGCCGTACGTTCGCGGGACGGTTATTACACGTTGCAGGGACGGCGGAGCGACCTGATCATTTCGGGAGGATTCAACATTTATCCGCGCGAGATCGAGGAGTTTCTCGAAGAACAGGAATCGGTTGCCGAGGCGGCGGTTGTCGGTGTCCCCGATGCGCTGCGCGGGGAAGTGCCCGTTGCCTACATCGTGCCGCGAGGCACGCCGGATATCGCAGCCCTGGAAGCTGCGTGCCGCGCATCCATGGCTTCGTTCAAGGTCCCCAGATCTTTCGTCGTCGTCGACAAGCTGCCGCGTACCGCCCTCGGAAAAATTCAGAAGCATCTCTTGCATTTCTGAAGTCATGCAAGCCGATCTGGTGTGCTAAGGAGACGGAATGACAATCCATGTCGTGATGGCCTTTTTTGCGCTCTTTCCCGGCACTCCGGGCTTTTGCGGAAAAGGTGAAGAACTCATCCAAGGTTCGATCAGATCCTGGGGGCAGCCCGCATTCGGTCTCAGGTCTTCGATCTCAGTCGAAAAGACGTCCGTATTGAGAGGGAGTCCGTTCGCCGTCTCCGTGACGGTCGAAAATATCTCGGGAACAAGAATCGACCTGGAAGCAATCTCCGCATTTCGTCTCAGGAATTCCTCGAAAACATCGCCGGAATCAACACTCACATTTGGGAGTTACTGGTGCCCCGTCAATCTTGCGGACAGGAAATCGGCGGGAAAGGGTGGCCTGATCCTGGCTTCTCCATCTCGGCTCCTTATGGAGAAGGAAACATCCATAAGTGCCACCATGGATTTGGCCAGGCACGGCTGGGATAAAAGCACCAGCTCGTGGTGGCCGGCCAGAGATTTTGACCCGACGGTCGCCCCGGGGGAATACGTATTACGGCTGGATATTCAGGTGGGCAGGGGTACCGATCCCAAATGGATTTACTCCAATGAAGTCAAAGTTGTGATTGGAAAAATGCCCGGTCAAAAGTCTGGCTAGGCATGATTCCAGGATCCTGCAGCCCCGGGTCGTGATATTCTTGTTGCTTAAATCGCATAAAAAGATGAGCAACGAACACCAAGCCCATGATTCGTCCGGAACGCTCCGGCTTTCTGAAAGGAGACGAGCAACTGTGTTCACCACCGGTCGAAAGATCGCCCAAATCGCCATACTGGCGCTGGTCTGCTGTGCTGCGGTCCAGAGGCCGCCTGCAGGCGGTTCGGGTGCCGGGTCCGACGCAATTCGGATCCCGTTTGAAAGTTACACACTCCCCAACGGTCTGACGGTAATCCTGTCGGCCGATCACACCACTCCGACGGTCGCGGTCAATGTCTGGTATCACGTTGGTTCCAAAAACGAACTGCCGAGCCGCACCGGCTTTGCGCACCTGTTCGAGCACATCATGTTTACCGGGTCAGGCCACGTGCCCTACGGCCTGCACGACAAACTCACCGAGGGCATCGGCGGAAGCAACAACGGTACTACCTCCAATGATCGCACCACCTACTTTGAGATTGTGCCCGCCAACTACCTGGAGTCGGCGCTCTGGATCGAGTCGGATCGGATGGGATTCCTGCTCGACAAGCTCGACATCGTCAAGCTCAATGCGCAGCGGGATATCGTGAAAAACGAGCGGCGTCAGGGCGTTGACAACCAGCCTTATGGCCGGGCAAACGAAATCCTGTCACAAACGACGTATCCGGCTTCGCACCCATATTCCTGGGACGTGATCGGCAGCATGGCGGATCTCTCGGCGGCGTCCGAAGAGGATACCAAGAATTTCTTCCGGCTTTTCTACGCCCCGAACAACGCTATTCTGGCAATCGTCGGCGACTTCGATGCCACCCAGGTGAAGGCGTGGGTCACAAAGTACTTCGCCGACGTCCCGCGGGGCAAGCCGGTCGTGCGCCCTTCGGTGGCTCCTGTCAGCCTGACCGCCGAGCAACGGCTGGTCTATGAGGACCGTGTTCAGGTGCCGCGCCTCTACATCCAGTGGCCGACGGTAGGCGATAAAGACGACGATCAATATGCCCTCTCGGTCTTGGGCGCGATCCTCGCCGGCCCGCGCACGGCCCGGCTTACCAAGGCGCTGGTTTACGATCAGCAGGCTGCGGCATCGGTGTCGGCGTATCAGGGCTCGAAGGAGGATGTCGGCGAGTTCCGCATTATGATCATCCCCCGGCCCGATCGTTCGCTGACCAATATCGAGGCGGCAGCCGACGCCGTCATCGACAAGCTGAAGAGTGAAGGTCCCACGGCCGAGGAAATCAAGAAAGCCCTGGCGGGCGAGGAACTGGGATTCTTGCGCGGCCTCGAGTCTAACCTCGGCAAGGCCATGCAGCTTTGCGATGGCGCCGGTTACCACGGAAATCCCGGGTACTTCCGGACGGATTATCAGAAGTCGCAGGCAGTCACCGCGGACGACGTCAAGCGGGTGGCCAACAAGTATCTGACGAGTGGCCGCGTCATCCTGAGCGTCGTGCCCACCGGGAAGGTCGATCAGGCATCCAAGCCGGCACAAAGCAAGAATGTCACTGGTATCAAAATGCCACGCCCGGAGGTGCAGCCATGAAACAGAAAAACCTGTATTCCAGATCCGTCGGTGTGTTGCTCTGCATCTGCGTCGTCTTGGCGCTCGTGTCTCTTCCGCTGGCCGCGCAGCAGGCGCTCGATCGCAACAAGATCCCGCCGCCGGGCAAGACCCCGGCCTTGCGCGTCCCGGCCTGGACCAGGACCACGTTGGCCAACGGCGCCGAGCTGATCGTCTCGGAAAAGCATGACCTGCCGCTGGTGTCGTTTTCCCTGACGATACTGGGCGGATCGAGTCAATTGGAGCCGGCGGACCGCCGTGGACTGGCGAGTATAACCGCCTCCATGATGAGCGAGGGGACGAAGTCGCGGAACGGCGAGGAGCTGTCGAACGCCCTGCAGTTGCTGGGCACCAGCGTGGGCGTCGGCATCAGCACGGAATCCGGATCGATAGGCTTCGTCTCGACTGCGGGCAAGTTCGGCGCCACGCTCGACATACTTGCCGATATGCTGCTGAACTCGACCTTCCCTGCTGATGCGCTCGAACGGATTCGCGCGCAGAGGCTGGTGGCATTGACCCAGGCCAAGGCTCAGCCGGGCTCGATCGCCGCGCGTGTGTTTCCCAGGATTCTCTACGGCACCTCCCATCCGTATGGTCAAAATGTGAGCGAGGAGTCGTATAAGGCAATTACGCGCGACGATATTGTCGCCTTCCACAAGGCATATTTCCAGCCCGGGCGTGCCCTGATCGTGGTCACCGGGGATGTAAACCCGGCCGGTGTGAAGACCACGGTTGAAAAGGCACTGGCGGCCTGGCCGGCGGGCGGCACGAAGCCGTCCTTCTCCTATCCGGCATTGCCGGCGCCTCTGTCGACGACGATCTACATCGTGGACAAGCCCGGCGCCGCGCAGTCGACCTTTGCCATAGGCAATCCCGGTCCGCCGCGCAATACCCCCGACTTCTACGCAATCCAGATAATGAACACCATGCTTGGAGGGCTGTTCCAATCGCGGCTCAATGCCAACATCCGCGAGGAGAAAGGGTACAGCTACGGCGTGAACTCGGGATTTTCGTTTGGCTGGGGTCCCGGTCCTTTCCGGGCCGGGGGTGACGTTCAGTCGGCGAAAACCGACGCGTCGCTCATCGAATTCATGAAAGAGTTCCGCGGCATCGCCGGCAGCCGCCCGGTTACAGACGAGGAGCTGACAACAGCCAAGGACGCGCTCGTGCAGCGGCTTCCCGGCATGTTCGCCTCGGTGACCGCCATCAACGGGGCAATTGCCTCGCTGTGGCAGCAGGGCCTGCCGGACAACTATTACCAGCGGTACGGCGCGGCGGTTGCAGCCGTCACCAAGGAGGATGTGATGCGGGTTGCGAAGCAGTACATTGACCTCAATCACATCTCCGTCATTATCGTCGGCGACCGTGCCACCATCGAAGGCCCACTGAAGGCGACCGGCATTGGGCCCATCGTCATCCTGGATATCGAGGGCAATCCCAAGTCCAACTAGCAATCCTCTATGGGGACAGCTCCACCGGGGGGCTGTCCCGAATGGCACTAAGTTAAGGATGTAAGCCCTGAAAGGACGCGTGCAGACCAGCCCCGGGTGAAACCCTGGGATCAGGCGTAATTAGTATCTGTCGCGAAACTCGTTCGGCCCGGAGGCAAGCCCCGGAGGGGCGGAAAGATAATAGCCCCGGGCGTCAGCCCGGGGTTAGGACAGAAATCGACGCGGAGCCCTGGAGGGGCGACAGAAAATGGTTGCGGGTAAAGATCTTTCGCCCCTGCCGGGGCTCATCAAATGCAACATCCTATCCGGGGGCTTGCGCCCCCGGCTATTGTCTTTCCGCCCCTCTGGGGCTCGGCCGGCACATCCTGCAACCAAGTTTCGCGACAGAAACCAATTAGTTGATAGCAGCCCTGTAAGGGCGACACAGCCTGCGCCGCCCTTACAGGGCTGATTCCCTGCTCGGCGTCCGTCCCCAGGGTTGCGCCCGGGCTCTCCTGCTGGACCCTTTCCGGGTCACAATTGAAATCCTTATCTTAGTGCCATTCGGGGCTGTCCCCAGCACGTTGTCCCGGCTAAAAGCTCTTTCCGCGGAAATCAAGAAGGCACGGATATAGGGCGTGGATGTTCCTTTTTACATAATCTTAGCAAACGGCGAGTGGTGACGCGCGCTATCATCCATAGCAGGAATGAAAGGAGTTCCCATGAAGATTAGTTACCAACGCACCCCCCTGCTGCTCCAGGCAGCATTCGCGCTTTCCATGGCCCTGCTGCTTCCGGGAATCGCTCCGGCACAAAGACAGGCCGGCCGCGGCATGGCCATCGCAGCCGCTGAAGTCCAACCGAACCCAGATCTGCTCGGTCCGCTGAAAAATGCGTTACAGGCGGCCGGAGCTCCCGCACTCACACCCGATCAGGAAACAGGCATCAAGAACCTGATCGCCAATTTCCGCGCCGCCAACCGGCCGGTTCCGCCGGACGGCAATGCTCAGGCGGATCGTCTCAAATATGACGAAGCGATTCTCACCGGCGACACGGCCGCGGTCTCGGCTCAAATCAGCAAAATGGCCAACCACCAGTTCAGCCAGATCAGCGCACGCATGAATGCCGAGGCGGCGTTCACCATGGCCGTGGCCCAGGTTTTGACCGCGGATCAGGTGAATCTGCTGCAAAAACGAATGGGCAGCGGCGGCCTCGTTGGCATGCTGCAGTCTCTCGCCGGCGGACCGGGAGGCCCGGGACGGGGAGCCGGGCGCGGAGGGATGGGCCGGGGACAGGGCCCCGCAGTTCAGGGAGCAGGACGTGGTATTATTAAGTAGTAATCGCCGCAGCAATGCCGACACGCGGGACTTTCGGCAGACCTCGGCATAGCAGCAGTCAAGCTGCACTGCGGAGACCGCGGAGATTTTCCGGACGTTCCACATTTCTTCTCTGCGATCTCTGCGCGGCGATTTTGCTTTTCATATGCGGAGGTCCTTTTCGTGCTTTCATTCCAATCACCGGGTGGCTCCACAGCTGCCGGGCGGAGCTGACAGAATGACACTACAGACTGCGTCCGCCATAATCCTGGGAGCAATTCTCCTTCTGCCCTTTCCGCAAAAGCCGCCGACTTTCTCGATCAAAGTCGCCGAAGTCCAGATTGCCGCCACCGTGAGAGACAAAAACAGCCGGCTGGTGGCGGACCTCAACAAGGAGGATTTTCTCCTCGAGGAGGACGGGAAGGCGCAGGAGATCGAGTATTTTGCGCGGCAATCGGATCTGTCGCTTACCCTGGGGCTGCTGGTCGACAGCAGTATGAGCCAGCGCCAGGTGCTCGAGGAGGAAAGGAAAGCCAGCCTGCAGTTCTTCGAGCAGGTGTTGCGCCCCGAAAAGGACCTTGCTTTTATAATCAGCTTCGATTTCGAGGCTAAATTGATGGAAGACCTGACGAATGATCTGGGACGCCTCGACAAGTCCCTGCGCGAAGTTGCACTCCCGAGAAATTCTCCGGGAAACCGGCCGGTTCCTCCGGGAAGGCGGGGCGGCGGCGGGGTGGGAACCGTATTGTTCGACGCGGCGTATCTCGCCGCGGATGAAATTCTGCGACACCAGACCGGACGCAAATCCATCATCCTCATCTCCGACGGAGTTGATTTCGGCAGCATCCTAAATCTGGATTCGGCCGTGGAAGCCGTGCAGCGCGCGGATACGATGATTTACAGCATCCGGTACTACGACAAAAATGCCTACGGAGGAGGGCAGCTCGGACGGGGGATCCCGACCGGCCGGCGAGGGGGGACGAGAGGTCCAGGCACCGTCAGGCCGCCCCCCGACGGAAAGAAGGTCCTTAAGCAGCTTTCGGATGAGACCGGCGGTTGCTTGTTCGAGGTTTCGAACAAGCTGACACTGGTGGAGATTTTCAACCAGATTCAGCAAGAACTGCGCAACCAGTACATCATCGGCTACACTCCGCCGAAGGCAGACTCCAGCCCCGGCTTCCGCAAAATCACCCTGCGCACCAAAGACAAGAAACTGAAGGTGCTCTGCCGCTCCGGCTACTATTCCGGTTAGCCGGAAACAAAGAAGAGCAACCGGAGTGGGCCTGACGCGGTTCAGTTCTGTCTGCGCCTGACGGTTTCTCGGATGGTCGCCCCCGCATTAGCCCTTGACCAAAAAGGTAAGGATGCCTATCCTTACTGTAATAAGAGGCGGTAAAGAGCATGATTCGATCGAGTGTGGTCAGTACGAAGGGACAGGTAACGGTGCCCCAGGAAATTAGGCGGCGTCTGGGTCTCAAGGTGGGGGACCGTGTCGAATTCGTGGTCGCGGGCGACCGTACGATCATCCGACCAGCCCGAAGTGGCATAAGCCCCTTCGAAAAGTACCGTGGCGCCCTGAAGACCTTCCCGGGCGGCAAGAAGGAAATCAACGCCTGGCTGAGGCAGCTCCGCGACGAGGAACCCGATAACCAATGAGAACGGCCATCGACACAAACGTGATCTCCAGTCTTTGGTCGAGCACCCCACTGGCCGCCCAAATGGCAACGCTGCTCAGCCGCGCAAGCGATGAGGGCGGTCTTGTAGTCTGTGGACCCGTCTATGCGGAGTTGCTGGCGCATCCGAAGGCAACAGAGCGGTTTGTCGATGAGTTCTTGACCACGACCGGTATTGATGTGGATTGCCTCCTGGACGAAAAGATCTGGCGCGAAGCCGGACGACGGTTTGCGGCCTATGCCGGGCGACGGCGGAGATCGGGCGGGGGCAGTCCGAAACGCCTCCTCGTCGACTTCCTGATCGGCGCGCACGCGTCCCTGTGCGCCGACCGCCTCATGACATTGGATCGCGATCGGTACGCGCAGGATTTTCCCCGCCTCCGGTTGATCTGAATCGGCTTAACTCAAACCCTCCCCCGATTTCCTTCCTTGCCTCTCCGATTTCCACCTTGTGCTTCCGAATAGGAATGCTTAAAAATGGACATTGATACACGTGCGCCCGCCGGATCGGTGGCGGTGATCCAACGCGGTTCCCTGTGAATCATCCCAACGTGCGCTATTCTGCGCGGGCTCGAGGAGGCGCCCTATGTCGCGAACCGCTTTTCGAACGCAATGGTTACGGATCGTGATCCTTGGACTCGCCTGCATCCTTCTGGCGCAGGCCCAGGTGCAGGTCAAGTCTCCGTCTGCTCCCGAGACGTACATCCAGTACCTGTCGGGTCACGGGCCCGAGGACGCGGTCCGGTGGGACTTCTTCTGCACGGCCGGACGAGGCAGCCGCGCGTGGACGACGATCCCGGTCCCCTCGTGCTGGGAGCTGCAGGGCTTCGGAACCTACAACTATGGGAACGAGATCAACGCGGATGCGGTTCCCGTGGGCCACGAGCAGGGCCTCTACCGCCACACGTTCCTGATCCCGGAGACTTGGCGTGATCGCCAGGTGCGCATCGTCTTCGACGGCTCGATGACCGACACGACCGCGTGGATCAACGGGCAACAGGCGGGCGAGACGCATCAAGGCGCCTTCTACCGTTTCCACTACGACATCACACGGCTGCTGAAATTCGGTGAACCCAACCTGCTGGAGGTGACGGTCGCGAAGATGTCGGCCAATCGCGGCGTGAACAACGCCGAGCGGGCCGCCGACTACTGGGTGTTTGGCGGGATCTTCAGACCCGTGTGGCTCGAGGCACGCCCGGAAGTCGCCATCGATCGCACGGCCATCGACGCACGGGCGGACGGTCGCTTTTCGCTCGACGTTTTTCTGACCGGAGCCGCGCGCGATGCCCGCCTCGTTGCCCAGGTGATCGACTCGGCCGGGCAGCCCATCGGCAGTCCGCTGCGGGCCGAGGTGCCGCGCGACGAGAGCCGGGCGACGATCCGCGGGCAGCTCGCGGGTGTGCGTCCGTGGACGGCAGAAACGCCCCACCTCTACCGTGCGCGCGTCACGCTCGAGTCGGTGAACGGCCGGCCGCTCCACACCGTCACCACACGATTCGGGTTTCGCACCATCGAGGTGCGCGAGCGCGACGGTGTGTATCTCAACGGCACGAAGATCGTGCTCAAGGGAGTAAACCGGCATGCCGCCTGGCCCGAGACCGGGCGCACCGTGTCGCGCGCGCGGAGCTACGCCGATGCCCGGCTGATCAAGGAGGCCAACCTCAACGCCGTCCGCATGTCCCACTATCCGCCGGACGAGCACTTCCTCGAGGCCTGCGACGAGCTCGGGCTCTACGTCCTCGACGAACTCGCAGGCTGGCAGAAGTCCTACGGGACAGCCGTGGGGGCGCGGCTCATCGGCGAGCTGATCCGCCGCGACGTGAACCACCCGAGCATCCTGTTCTGGGACCACGGCAACGAGGGCGGCTGGAACGAGAAGAACGACGGCGAGTTCGCGAAGTGGGATCCGCAGGGCCGCAGGGTGCTCCATCCGTGGGCGGTGCACGACGGCATCAACACCGATCACTACGAGCGGTACGAAAGCACGGTCAAGCTGAGTGCCGGGCCGCAGATCTTCATGCCGACCGAGTTCCTGCACGGGCTCTACGATGGCGGGATCGGCGCCGGGCTGCGCGACTACTGGGATGAGATGGGCAAGAGCCCGACCGTGGCGGGAGGCTTCTTCTGGGTGTGGGCCGACGAAGGCGTCGTGCGCACCGACCGGAATGGCCGCATCGACACAGCGGGCAACCAGGCCCCGGACGGGATGGTGGGGCCGCACCGCGAGTTGGAGGGCAGCTACTTCTCCGTCAGGGAGATCTGGTCGCCGATCCAGCTGGTGCTGCCCGCAGACTCCCTGGGAGAGCTGCCGGCTGACTGGGACGGAACGGCCGTCATCACCAACGGGTATGACTTCACCAGCCTCGACCGGTGCCGCTTCGAGTGGCGGTTGCTGCAATTCGCGTCGCCGGGCGCGGCCGGATCGGCTCGAACCGTCATGGCCGAGGGGGCCCTTCAGGGACCGTCCCTCGCTCCTCGCACATCGGGAACACTCGCGCTGAAACTGCCTTCGAACTGGTCCCGCGCGGACGTCGTCCACGTGACGGCACGTGGACCTTCCGGCGCAGCGTTGTGGACGTGGTCGGCCTCCATCCCGCACTCCAGGCCGGACGCGTCCGAGCCGGCGCGCGGGGCAGCCGCTGTTCGTTTGGACGAACGGACCGTGGTTGTGACAGGACCGGCAGGGGAGATGCGGTTCGATCGAACGACGGGGCGATTGAGCGAGTGGCGCCGCGGCGAGCGCGTCTTTCCGCTGGCGAATGGACCGCGGGTTGCCGCCTACCGTCGTCAGGCAATAAGGCACCTCGAGGTGCCTGATGTCGGCACACTCACCTCGTTGTCCTGGCGCACCGACGGGCGCGACGTGGTCGTGGACGCGCAGTACGGAGGAGCGTTGCGCCGGGTGACCTGGCGGATCGGATCGACCGTGGACAGGGCTCGCCTCGAGTACGAGTACGCCTACGACGGGGAGGTTGATCTGCTCGGTGTTACCTTCGATGTGCCCGCCCAGGCGTTCACGGGCAAGCGCTGGCTCGGGCGTGGACCGTATCGCGTGTACCGCAACCGCCTGGAAGGCGGGGTGTTCGACCTGCATCAGGTCGCTTACAATGATCCGGTCCCGGGACAGTCGGCCACCTACCCGGAGTTCAAGGGGTACTTCCGCGAATGGCGGTGGCTGCAGTTGGAGACGGCCGACGGCACGCTGACCGTCGAGAACGGCTCGCACATCCCGTTCTTCGGTCTCTTTGGACCGCGCGACGGCGAGCCGCCCATGCTCGGTTTCCCGGAGACGGGCCTGGCCTTCCTGGACGTGATCCCGGCGCACGGCACAAAGTTCGACACGCCCGACCAGCTGGGACCGCAGTCCCGCACCCCCAGGGTCAGCGGGGCCAAGCGAGGCAGCGTCGGGTTGCGTTTCATGACCAGGTAGTTCAAGACGCCGGAGGCTGTTCCCCCGGGCGTCCTTGTCACCGCGGATTGGCATGGGCGTGATCCAACAGGCACGCGACAGCTTGTAGCGTGAAAGGCGATGTGGACCGAGCCCCGATTCGCAGGCCGCGAGCCGGCAGCCAATTGCCGGGCTTTCTGCCGCTCAGAAACCGATTTCCGGCTGGAAATTCGCTGCCTCCCCCGAACCCTCCAGGATTGGGGCACTCCCGCCTCTGCTCCACTGCGCCAGCCGGCGGGCGCCGCCCAGGGACCGGTATGCTTGCGTGCGCGCCCGAAACGGCCCCGATAGGCGCCTGGGGAGCTCGCCGGGCGCTTCTCCAGCCGGTTTCAACTCCTTATATCTTCAATCCTTGCTAAAAATTCGCCCGCTTACCTGCACGGAGAAAGAATCCCGCATGCTTTTATCCGCGATCCGTCGTATGATCTCCCCAACAGGAAAAACATTTGCCTATCATTAAGAAACGGCCAGTCTGTATGAACATTGCGTCCGATCCGTCCTAAGAGGTCTGCGCATGGGTGAGCACGGCCTGCCCCTGATGGGTTCCGGCGACTGGAACGACGGCATGAACCTCGTGGGTGAACAGGGCAAAGGCGAAAGCGTCTGAATGGCTTGGCGTCTTCAGTCCCCGTTCCCGCACGGGTACTCAGAGGTTGAACCAGGGATACACAGTCACTTTATTTCTGACGTATGCCTGATTCCCGCCATAGACCAGGGCATAGCGTCCTTGAGAGGGTGCGCTAAGCCGGCGCAGGTGCTTCAAGCCATCGAAAAAGTCGCTCGCGACAGTCTGAGCGGACTTGGCCTCTATCATGATTTGATTGCGGCCCGCCTCAACCACAAAATCGACTTCGTGTCCGGCGGCGTCGCGCCAGAAATAGATCTCCGGCCGTTCGCCTCGATGCGCGAAATTCTTATGGAGCTCCGAGACTACGAAGCTCTCGAAAATGGCGCCCCGGGCTGCATGGTTATGGAGTTCCTCGGCAGTTTGAACTCGCAGCAGATAGCAGAGCAGGCCGGAATCCAGGAAGTAGAGTTTTGGGCTCTTGATGAGCCGTTTTCCATAGTTTCGGTGATAGGGCCGGAGAAGCATCACCAGGAAACTTGCTTCCAGCACCGACAGCCAGCGCTTTGCCGTTGTGTGCGTAATTCCGCAGTCGGCGGCCAGTCCGGAGAGATTCACCAATTGGCTCGTTCTGCCGGCGCACAGCTGGACGAACCGACCGAACGCCTCCAGGTCACCCACGTTTACGACGCTGCGCACATCCCGTTCTAAATAGGTTTGGTAGTAGTTTGCCAGCCAGTCGCGCGGCGGCAATTTCTTGTCGTGAATGCGCGGGTAAAAACCCGTAAACAGTGTCTCCATGAGGTCCCGCCGCGGTGGATTGGCCCGGCCCGGCAGTTCGCGGCCCAGTTTCTCCATTGACAGCGCGGCACGCGCGCCCAACTCCGAGAGGGAAAACGGGAGCAGATGAAGCACGGCACAGCGGCCGGCGAGGGACTGGGAGATGCCCTGCAGAAGCAGGAAGTTATGCGATCCTGTGAGAATGAATTGCCCCGGCTGATCCCTTTCGTCTACGGCGGATTGTATATACGAAAACAGCTCCGGGGCCCGCTGGGCTTCATCCAGCACCACAGGCCCGTGGAATTGATTGAGGAATCCCCGCGGGTCTTCAAGGGCGAAAGAGCGGTGGTCCGGAAGCTCGAGCGAAACGTAGGCGTAATCGCGGAATTCCGCGCGCACAAGCGTTGTTTTCCCCGACTGACGCGGCCCGGTCACAGTAACAACCGGGAAGTTCGCGGCAGCCTCCCGGAGTTGTTTCGAGAGAGTGCGTCGGATCATGCTTTCCCCATCAAGACAATTGAATATTAGATATTCAATTTACACCATCCGTGGATGTTGTCAAGCTGGAATCGTGGGAATCTGGGACTGACGGTAGTAATTTCGGAGAAAAGCCTGCCCGTTGGGGCAGACTCTTCGGAAAACTGGTCAGCCCAACGGGGGAAAGTTCCAGCCGTCATCCGCGATGGCTCTCCTGGCGTCCTTCAGCTTCCTCCACTTGTCCGGATCCTTCCGGTACGGCCGGAGAAATTCCCTGCGGGTGTACGCCGGATCCACATCGTAATAGCCATGGACAGGCCCTCCTGACATGTGGTCGGGGACTCTGGCGTCGATGTCGCCGAGCATTGCCAATAGCTCCGCGCGGCACAGATCCTCATCCTCACACCTGCTGTAGATAGCGATGGCTTTCCCTTCGCCTTTCCGAAGAAGATACGCAGGCACGAGCTTCACTCCTTTCCCTCGTCGCGGCACCACCCTGCGCACGCCTGACGCGGCGCTGCATCGCCGTCGAAATCGTCGAATGCGCGGCGCAGGTGATCCGCCAAGCCCGCCAACTCGGCGAGCGTTCGTGCGCGCACCTTGGCGGCGATTAGCCCCCTCAATTCGAGAAAGCGAAGCCAGGCGGTAATGATCTCGAAAACGGCGGCGACATGATGGTAGAGCTGGTTCATCATGCCGAGCAGGCCAGCCAGGAAGTGATCGAGACAGCACTACCGAAACCGCGCCAATTCTCTTTTGAAAGCCACGAATCGGTTATAGCGGACTTCCGTGTATTCCTCCAACATGCGGTCGGCCTGGGCGCGCTCCCCGTGCAATCTCTGGGTCTGGACCAGGGCCATTAGCAGTTCCGCGGCGCGGTCATAAGCTCCGCGCTTGTGGCCTTCAAGGATGGCTTTGATTCGAGCTTCCGCTCGAGTCTTGACCTTGTCGAAATGGCGCTGCCAATCTCCGGACGGCAAAGGCGAGCGCGCCATGGCGGCAAGGATTGTTTCGCTGAAAAACTTGTCTGGGAGCTTGTCGTCATGTTGCGGGATCGTCTTGACCCCAACATGCGCGTATTCAAGATCCTCATACTCGTCATCCCGGTCATCCATCATTTCCTCGAACCGCCAGTGAGGAAATTGTGCATCAGCGTAGCGACGCAGCAATGCAGCCGCGGCCGGCGCCTGCGCGATTGCCTCCCCACACAATCCCGCAAGCACAGCGGCCACATAGAGGCCTTCGGGGCTTTCTGGCGAGGACCATCCCAAAGGCGAGGGCTTGTGTTTTTGCGCCAGGCCGATCACCGCGACCCAATGCCCGCGCAGCAATTCGGCCTTCATCCGCAGCGCGGCGGGCCCTCCGGATTTCTCCAGTTGTTCGCAGGTCCATGCCAGCGTTTCTTCCCGGCGCCCAAGAGCATCGGCCTGCTGCAGCAACCTGCCAAAGCTTGCATCCGCCGGAATTTCATTGAATATCTCCTGGCAAGCTCGAAGGATCGTCTCCGGATCGTTCAGCTGCCGGCCAACCTGGAGCAAAGCCTCCGCAAACTCCACGCGGTAGCGGCCAGAATCATCTTGAATATGCCGGCCGGGAGAACGGTGACAGACGCAGGTCAACGCCTCGATGCAGGCGCGGCGAGCTTCGCTCCACAGGCCCTCCCGTCGCGCCGCCTCGATCCAGGCCATGAATCCAAGGGGCTCTTTATCACTCTGTTTAAGGGCGAATTGTTCGAGGCCTCCCAATCCCTCGGTCATATCGATCGCCTCGGTTTTCAGCCAGACCGCATATTCTCCGGCTTCCCTGGCTATGGCCTTCTTCCAGTCCGGGAGAAAGGCATCCCACGAGGAAATCGCGCCACCCGCGGAGTCGACAATCTCGCGCAGCCTCGGCGCCTCCCTGATTCGGCGCCAGCCGGACGGCTGATTCTCGCCGAGCATGGCATCGCGCAGAACTCTTGCGCGTTTATGGGCGGGAGTGGATTCGAGCAAGGACCGGTAGTATCGCGCGCGTGCTTCCTCCACAGGAACGGCCAGGTCCGGGACATAATCCTTTTCAAATAGCTTCAGCAGCTTGCCGTACGCCTTGGCTGCAATGGCAAACTGGCGGTCGAGAAAAAGCCCATCCACCCGGGCAAACAGCATTTCCGCGTCTTGCCGCTGCGCATCTGTCATCGGCGGAGGATCATCGTCCCAGCCATAATCCCTTTCCTCGTACTCATCTTCCCAATCGTCCGGCTCCTCGTAGATCGATCCGTCATTGATGGCATCCATCCGCTGACTGACCTGCTCGACCAGTGCGTCGATCTCCGCCAGAAGCTCGGCGCTTTCGTCGGCAGGAGGAGTCGAGATCCTGTCTTTGCGCAGGATCGTTCGGATTTGGATGAGAAACGCTTCGCGGGCACCAGGCGGTCGCGCGGCTGCGAGCTTCAGGATGGCTGCCACCAAATCATCATGGGAACATTTCTCGCAGGCTTGCCTGATTTGGTCGAGATAAGGTTTCAGGGCAATCAAGGGTCTCGGCACGGGCGCTCCACGGTGATTTGCGACGAGTGCGAAGTCGGGCAGCATCTTACACCTGTTCCCGGGTGGCGAAAATAGTCTTCTGAAATGGTGGCGTCTTTTGATCGCGTACTCGCGAAGATTGAAGAGGGCAAGTCCTGATCCTGGCTTGAACTCATCTTCAGCCATGGACAACCTGCAACTTGACAAGGGATAACAGGATGCAGAGGATTGGAGACCCGGCTAATATCGATCTGGTGCGCCAGATCGTGCAGGCGCACGCGTACTGGCGCTTGAAGGGTCTGGCGGTCGACCTGGTGATCTGGAACGAAGAGCGCGCCGGTTACCGGCAAGGGCTCCAAGAACAAATCATGGGGCTGATTGCCGCTGGCATCGAGGCCGGCGTGACCAATCGGCCGGGCGGAATCTTTGTCAGGCCTGCGGAGCAAATATCGAACGAAGATCGTGTTCTGCTCCAGACGGTCGCTCGTGCCATCATCAGCGACAGTAATTTTTCGGCGCCGATCCACGCAATCCTTCCCTGCTCGATTAACATGCTGGCCGGCCGGCGAAAGCCTCCAGATTCGAAATCCAGCACGCGCACATTGCGCAACAAGATGCGTTTTGGATTCGCGTGCGGCAGCTCGAGTCGCACCGGGATCTGTTTGCGCTCTCCCGCAGCGAGCGGCTGAACCCAGACGGAACATCACGGGCGTGCTGGTAGCGACGATTTACGTTCTTCGCCAACATGCGCTTCATGGTGTGCTGAAGCAGCAATGGAGCCTGCGGAAGGTGTCTGGTGATCGGATCTGGAGTTTCAAAAGGCGGAAACATATCGTTGGCGTCCGGAGCTCCTGGCCGGTTAGATCCTATGTGCAATGCCTACCTCAAGGAGTCTACCGGCCCCGAAACGCCCTGGCCTCCCCGCTGTATCGCCTGGTCGACGACTACTTCGACGAACTCGAGCGCGTCTGGGACGAGCGCTACGAAAGACAGCACGGATTTTGGCGCCCCGCCGTCCGGCACGTCCTCGAGCAGTTCCTCGATTGCGGCAACTCAAGGTGCGGCTTTGCCCGCCTGTGGTGCGAAACCTGCCACAAAGACCTTTTATTGCCCTATAGTTGCCGCCGAAGGTGTTTTTGCCCCTCATGCCACCAGAAGCGCGCCCTGCTCTTCGCCGAGCACGTCGACGAGGAAGTCCTCGGCGATCTCACCGTCCGCCAATACGTCGTGACGATTCCCAAAATGCTGCGTCTCTGCTTCAAGTACGACCGCAAGCTGCTCGGCCTGTTGAGCCAGTGCTTCTACGCCTCCATCAAGGAGCTCTTCCAGGAAGCCGTCGGGGATCCCGAATCCCTCCCCGGCATGGTCGCCTCCCTGCAGAGTTACGGTGATGATCCCACCCGGTTTCATCCTCATCTTCATAGTTTGGTCACCGATGGCCTTGTTTCTCCGGCTGGCTCGTTTGTCCCCATTCCTTGCCCCGATCCAGTCTGCATCATGGAGCTGTTCCGGCACAAGCTCGTCAAGGCACTCCTGGCACGCGAGAAGATCTCGCCCCGCCTGGTGGAAATCATGCAGAATTGGAGGCATCCAGGTTTTTCAGTGCATCAAGGCGAGCGGATCGATCCCGACGATCACCAGGCCCGCCGCCGTCTGGCCGGCTACATGGTCCATCCCCCGATCGCCCTCGAACGCCTGCGCTATCGTCCTGAAACCGGCCGGGTCATCTACTATGGCCGCCAGCGGTGCGGTGACGCCGAACCATCCCCGGCCCGCATCTTTCCCGCGCTCGACTTCCTGGCCGCCTTGTGCACGCACGTTCCTGATCCCGGACAGCAGTTGATCAGGTATTACGGTGCCTTTTCCAATGCGCGCCGGGTTTCGGCTCGGGCTGCCGCCTCGGCATCCGCTCAGCCGGTCGAACTGCAACTGCCGCACCAGGAGGATTCCGAGAGCGCCGGGGAATTCCTGCGCGGGCGCAGGCGGTCATGGGCGCGGCTGATTAAGAAAGTGTACGAAGCGGATCCTCTGGTTTGTCCCCGCTGCTGCGG
>CAYGWQ010000063.1:0-18330 GCA_964353465.1 uncultured Acidobacteriota bacterium
CAGCGGTGAAGAGTTATTGCAGGGCGGCAAAGGGTTGCGTGGAGGTAGTGCGAAATGTCTGAACCAGGGCATAATCAGCGATTGGAATGGTTTCACTCCAGATCCGTGTGATCCATGCCTGGGTCAGCTCAATAGACCAGTTCCTCTTCGATCGATCCGGTTGCGCGGGTGATTTCAAACAGCGCCTTGCCGGCAGTGGCTGTGGTTTCCAGCGAAAGCACAAGAAAATAGTCGGGGGTCAAGGTCTGGAACAGGAGCTTGCCCTGCTCTGTGACCAGCAGGGAACTGTGTACACCCCCCATTTCAGTGTTGCTGGCTGCCTTCCGTGAGGCGCGGAATAGAGAGGCGTATTCAGCGGCCAGGCTCTCGGCTGCTGCGTGGAAGGCCGGGGTGTCCGTCTCGAGCAGGACGCCGTCGGTGGCAACGATCATGGCCCAGCGCGCGCCCGCCCGGGTCTTGAGTCCGGATAAGATGGATTGGAACATCCGCCGTCCTATTTCACGATCCTCGGGGTAACGAAAAACAACACCTCCTGGGTATTGTGGGAAACCGACGTCCGCTTGAACAGGTTGCCGAAAATCGGCAAGGAAGACAGGCCGGGGACCCCGTCCACCTGATTCTCTTCATTGTCGATGAGGATGCCGCCGATGACCGTCGTGCCGCCATCGCTTACCAGCACCCGGGTTGTTGACTCGCTGGTGCGGATCGAGGGAATCCCCATGACCTGGCGGGCGAAGTCGGGTGTGTTGTTCTCGACTTTAAGGTCGAGAACAATGTTGCCCTCCGAGGTAATCTGAGGGGTTACCGTCAGCGTGAGGGCGGCGTTCTGGAATTGGACCGTGACGGTCTGGTTGGCGATCACCTGAACCGGGAAGCGCAAACCCTGAGTGATCATGCCGGGGCTGTTGTTCTGGGTGATCAGCTTTGGCTGCGAGATCAGCTTTGCCTGTCCTTTGGACTCCCCCGCCGTAATGGCCGCGTCGAGCAGGAAGGTGTCAAAGATGTTTCCCACGGATAGGCCCAGGCCTCCGAACGGTTTGAGCGCAGGCAGGTTCACATTGTAATTGCCTGTATTGTTGGTCGCGCTGGTTCCCGTGCTCGTCCCGCCCGACTCGGTGGACGACGATTCGGATGCACCCCGTCCCGTCAGGGAATTGCCGCCGGCATAGGTGTTTTTCGGCGTCGCAGACGGCCGCGTGCCGCCGATCGTGCCGAAGGTGTTGGGACCTCCCACAGTGACGCGATCCAGGTTTCCTTGCACAAAACCGAATTGGACTCCGATGTCGCGGGCGAAATCGCGGTTGGCCGATACTATGCGCGCTTCGATCTCCACCTGGGGCTCGGGCCTGTCAAGCTCGTCAATCAGCTGTATGACCTTATTCAGGGAGCTCGGGATGTCCGTGATTACGAGCGAACCCGATCTCTCCT
Source organism: uncultured Acidobacteriota bacterium (assembly GCA_964353465.1). Classification (GTDB taxonomy): domain Bacteria; phylum Acidobacteriota; class UBA6911; order UBA6911; family UBA6911; genus JAFNAG01. The sequence goes on from CAYGWQ010000063.1 coordinate 1,429, forward strand.
CGATTACGATGGTGCCGCGCACGGTGATCTGGTCCTTCAGGGTGGCACCCAGTGCGGCCGCTTTTGCATAATTCAATCGCCGTACACGGGTCTCCAGGTCTGCCGCAAGCAGGGTCGCTTTTTTGAGATCTTCTCGTTGTTTGGCTTCGGCCTGGAGGGTCTTCTTGGTGGCGATCCGGACGAGGTTTCCGTCCACCTGCTTTTCCAGGCTGTTGTTGGTCAATGCCGCTTCGAATATCTGGTCCCATGGCACTTTTTCCACTTTGATGGAAAGGCCGCCTGAAACGCCCGGATCCATGACGATGTTAACGCCGCCCTCTTCCGCCATGAGCCGGAAGAAATCGACGAGCGAGATGTTGACCAGGTCGAGTGTTAGCGGATGGCCGGTGTAATTGCCCGGCTGCGGATTCAGGGACATTGCCGGCGTGGTGGATGCCGGCACAAGCGCCGGCGGTGGCGGCGGGGGTGCCGTCCTCTTTGCCGGCGGCGGCAGTACACGCACGGCAGGTTCGGCCGAGGCCGTTGCCAGGGCGCTCTGCGGGATCTCGGATACTGCAAGGTCGCTTATGATCGGACGGATGGTCACCGGATCCTCGAGATCCTTCCGCTCCGGGACCGGGGCCGGCTTTGACTGTGCTCCGGGGGTTGAGCGTTTCGTCACGGCATCCGTGCCCTGGGCAGGGTGCGACGGCAGCCCGGAGACGCTTGGGTCGGCGACTGGCGCAGGCACAACAGGGGCCTTTTGTGCTTCAGAATCCGAGGCTGGAACGGGGGATGCTGCAGACATGGCGCCGTTGGATTCGGCTGCATCCGCCGGATGGAATACGATGCGCACATTGTTGTCACCGACGGCGATTCTATGATCGCCGTAATTCTTATCCAGGTCAAAAACCAGGCGCGCGATCTTCGGATCGATGTATTGAAACTGGCGGACTCGGAGCCGTTTCACTCCCGAGGCTGCAACAGGAAAGTTCAGTATAGGAGCACGATTCTCTACACCAAAGAAGTCCACAACGAGGCGGGAAGGATTGTTAAGGCTGAACTCCTGATAGGTCAGCTGGCGGCTGCTGGCGATTGAGATTACGAGGTCGCCTCCCTCCTGGGTGGTTGTGACATCGGAGATGAACCCGGCAGGCGCCTTGCTGAGCTTTTCCATTGCCTCCTTGTTGCCCAGGTATGGCACATTGAGAGTTTCGCTCTCTTTGGCGGGCTTGAGCCCGGGCGCGGTGTCCTGCGCGATCCCCTCGCGTGACAGAGCGGGGAGCAACAGAAGAAGCCATAACAGGCTCCACGCGCAGCAGTTGTTTTTCTTGGTGGCGACCAGGCCCTTGTTTCTGACGAATCGCATTCTCATGGCGGCAGTTCCTATCAAGTTCTGAGACGCTTGGTGACATCCTGGGTCAAGACCTTACCGCTTCGCATCTTGGTCTCGCGGATCAGCTGCACGGAGTCGAGGTTGATGACCTTGACAAACCCGTCGAACATGCGATCCCCCTCGTGCAGGAAATAGACTCGTTTGTCCGTGCCTCTGAAGACCGCGGTTTTCCCTTCCGGACTAAGCGAGAAGCCCAGCAGTTCCACATCGCTGATTTTCATGCCGGCGATGCCTGGCGGGGCGGTATCCCTTTGGACTTCTTCGTCGACATCCTCTTTCTTTTTGAACAGGAGGGGATTCAGGAACGGGTCTCGCCGGTTACTGGGTTCGTAGCGTGCGCCCCGGTACACCGCCGGTGCCTCCGCTGCCGGCGCGGTTTTTCCTGCACTCGTCGCCCCGTTGTTCTGCGCCTGTCCGCCGGCGGCCCAGGACGCGAGCAAGGCCATACTCCCGAAAGCCGCAAGTCCTATGTACAACCGTTTTGTAAGCATGTTTACCCTAGTTACCGGGAACAGTACCCCTGCCGGGAACGGTTCCTTTTCCGGGAGTCTTGCCCTTGGCGGGTGCCTTTCCCGGTGCGGGAACCACGTTTTCGTCGGGATCATTAATCTCTTCGTCTCCAAACACGAAGGTTGTGGCTGTGCAACTGGAATTCAGGGTTCGCGAAGGGTCGATGGAGCCTTCGATACCCTTGACGCCGATATTATCTATGTTCACAATGCGCGTGAACCGGCCGATCTTTTCAAAGAAGACTCCCAGCGCATTGTAGGATCCCTGAAGCTCCATGCGGATGGGCCAGTCGGAGTAAAATCCGCGCGATGCGACCGGTTGGGGCACGAATTTGACGATCTGGAGGCTGCTCTCGCTTGCCATCTGCTGCACGTTGCGGAGAACGTCGGGCGTTTCTTTCTGACTGGGCAGGATACGCCGGAGTTCATACAGCCGGGCATCGAGCGCCGCCACCTCGCGTTTAAACTGACCCAGCTGGCTTTCGACTGCCGTCGCCTGAGCGACCGCGGCTTCCAGCTGGGCAATCTCTTCCTGGATTGCGCTGCGCTCTGCAACGAGTGTCCTCAAGAAGAGCATGTACACCACGGCCGCCAGCGCAATGGCCAGGACCGCGATGATTGCGAATTGAATCCTGCGCGGAAGGTTTTCCAGTTTGAAGCTAGCAAAGGCCATACCGATTTACTCCATGGGCGCTTGGCCCCCGCTCTTGTGATTGCTGACGCAGAGCAGGGTGAACTTCGCCGGTTCCTTCTCCTGATCCTCGTAGAGTTCCAAGTCTACGGTCCTGAAAAAACCCGTGGCCGACAGGTTGCTCATGAAGTCCGGGATCGTCTCGCCGCTCACGGTGAACCCCGTGATCCGCACTTGATCCCCCTTCTGGTCCAAAGCGGTCAGCCAGAGGGCGGCACTGGTCGGGATGCTGTGCAGCACATGATTCAGCAGCAGCACGGGCCCGGTCTGATTGGTTTTGAGCTGTTCGATAATATCGATCCGGCTCTGTCGCTCCTGCTTCATTTTCTCGAATCGATCGATCTGCTTTCTCAGCTCCTGGAGCCGCATGTTTTCCACGCGGAGTTTGTCGCGTGAGCCGGACAACTCATCGATCTGGGATTGCAGGTAGTACCACGTACCCGCCAGAACCACGGCGACCAGGGCCAGCACGGCCAGTGCCAGCCACCCCGTGGGCGATGTTGTCGGGGTGACCACGCTCTTGTGGATTCGAATGGTAGGTTCGCGGAGCAGGTTAACCTTGATCATGGCTGCTCTATTCCTCAGTATTCCGCAGGGCAAGGCCGATGACGATGGCCAGGTCCGGCGAACGTTCCGGGATGAACGGGAAGCGCTTCGGGTCGTAGGAAATGTTTTTAAAAGAGTCGAACTCTTCCGTAGGAATCTCGAACTTGCGGGCCAGTGTCTCCAATAGGCCCTGGGTGTGCGCGGCGCCGCCGCTCACCAGCATACGGTCGATATGGTCGATCGTTGTGGTCGATTTGAAAAAATCAAAGGTCTTTTGAATCTCGAGACAGATGATCTCGGTTACCGATTCAAGCACATGCCGCACTTCGGCCGGATCGATCCCGTCCACCGCTTCCCCGTGCTTGAGGGCTTCGGCCTGGGCGAAACTCAGGTTGAACTCCTTCTGGATGAAATCGGAGTATTGCCGCCCGCCGACACTGACGTCCCGGGTGAACAGGAAATCGCTCCCGGATACGATGGTGATGGTCATGGTGCCGGCGCCGATGTCGAGAAGGGCCACGGTGGTGCGTGTCGCCGGTTCGTAGTTGAACAGGTAGGCATTCTGGAGCGCGAAGGCGTCGACATCCACAATCACAGTGTTCTTGCCCGCCATGGAAATCACGCCGGTGTGATCGGTAATCTTTTCCTTCTTGACCGCAACCAGGAGCACATCGAGGTTTGCCGAGGTCGGATTCTCCCCGAGAACCTGGTAATCCAGATTCACGTCGGCGATATCAAAAGGAATGTATTGCTCGGCTTCCCAGCGGATCGATTCGGCCAGATCCTCCTCGTTCTGAATGGGGAGGGCAATCTTCTTCACAATGACCGAATGCCCCGAGACCGAGGTCGCCACGCGGCGGTTTTTAATGGCTTGCTGGGTAAAGATCCGGTTGATTGCATCCGAGACCGGGATCTTCGAGATGACCACCCCGTCAACGATGCAGTCGGGCGACAGGGGCTCTATGCCGAGGCTCACCAGTTCAAAGCCTCCCCTACGCAGAGGGCGCAGTTCCGCTGCCTTGATGCTGCTGGATCCGATATCCAGGCCGATGATTTGTTTGGATCGCTTCAGTAGGGTAAGTGCCATGAGATGTCCGAACTAGGCTCTCGATTTCATTATGGATAAGCCTTCAGGGGGATTAACCTTATTAGCGACCGCGGACATCGTAATACGGCAAGTGCTCAGGGGGTTTGTCCTCCGCTTATCCCGATGCCCTCGGCCCGGCCGTTCCGTCTCAGAGACTCTTATCGTTCAGACCCGCCAAGAACGTTCACGTTTTTTTTCAAAGAATTCCGATCGAGTTTTCCGGCCGCCGCCGGGGCACGGCCATAATGTTTCCGCAAACGCCTGGTTATTTCCGCAAATCGTGCCGCCAAGAAATGGAGGGGTTGTGCGGGGCCTCTCTTATGTTATAATAGAAGTTTGTCGGATTTTCCGCGGTGGTATTCATGGCGGCCGGATCGGGTTTCCGAGGGTACAGCGCGCAGAAAGCCGATTATGCCTCCGGGCACAGTTCTTTCCAAGCAGGATATCCATCCCGTTACAGCCAATTTATCTTGACAGTCACGCCTCTGTTGGCTAGCCTAAAAGATTATTTTGCGTTGCGGATATTGGATGGGGTCAATAATGAAGAGTTTTATACCCGGTGAGAAAGAGATTCAGAGACAATGGCACGTAGTCGACGCCAAGGGGCAGATCCTGGGCCGATTGGCCACCCGTGTGGCCAATCTGTTAACCGGCAAGGACAAAGCCATCTTCACTCCCTTCCTGGATACCGGCGATCACGTCATCGTTGTCAATGCCGACAAGGTTCGGCTTACGGGGAAAAAGCTCACGGACAAGTTCTACCGCCACCATACCGGCTATCCGGGAGGGTTGCGTGAGGTTTCGGCCGGGGTGCTCATGGCACGGAATCCGGAACGTGTGGTGCAGGAGGCCATATTTGGAATGCTGCCCAAGACCAAACTTGGCCGGGCGATGCGGAAGAAGTTGAGAGTGTATCGCGGCCCCCATCATCCTCATCAGGCTCAACGGCCCAGCGCGCTAGCGCTGTGAGGATCGGCAGGATTGTGGCCGTTGCAGTGTACACCTAACGTAAGGAGTTCCAGTTTGGCGACAGTTCAATATTACGGAACCGGGAAAAGAAAAAGTGCCACTGCGCGGGTCTTTCTCCTGCCGGGAATCGGCGATATCAAAGTGAACAAGCGCGAGCTGGCGGACTACTTCCGCAGTGAGACCCACCGCACGGTCATCCGTTCACCCCTGACGGTTACCGACAATTTGGGGAAATTCGACCTCAAGATCACCGTGGATGGCGGCGGGATTTCAGGGCAAGCCGGAGCTATCCGGCTGGGAATTGCCAAGGCCCTGCTGGAGTTCAACAACGAGTTGCGGCCCAGATTGAAACGGGCTGGAATGCTGACGCGTGATTCCCGGATCAAGGAACGGAAGAAATACGGACAAAAAGGAGCCCGCAAGAGGTTCCAGTTCTCCAAGCGGTAACCCGAGGGAGGTTCTATTTGGTTTCGATTAGCATGAAGCAGCTGCTGGAGGCGGGCGTCCATTTCGGCCACCAGACCAAGCGCTGGAACCCGAAAATGAAAGAGTATATTTTCGGGGAGCGCAACGGCATCTACATTATTGATCTGCAGAAGAGCCTGAAGCTGTTCAAGAACGCCGTGCAGTTCATTTCGGATCTAAGCGCCCAGGGCAAATCGGTTCTCTTCCTGGGCACCAAGCGTCAGGCGCAAGAGGTGATCCAGGAAGAAGCTCAGCGCTGCGGGATGTATTTCGTGAATCAGCGCTGGCTGGGCGGGCTTCTCACCAACTTCACCACCATCCAAAAAAGCATCAAGCGGTTCCGGGAATTGGAGGGGATGCAGACCAACGGCCAGTACGACCTGCTTTCGAAGAAGGAAGTGGCCCGTCTGGAGCGTGAACGCAAGAAGCTGGAGAAGAACCTTTCGGGCATCAAGGAAATGACGCAGCTGCCGGATGCGCTCTTTGTCATCGACACCAAGAAAGAGGCGATCGCGGTGCAGGAAGCGCGCAAGCTCGGCATCCCGATCGTGGGGGTGGCCGATACGAACTGCGATCCTGACGAGATCGACTACATTATTCCCGGCAATGACGACGCCCTGCGCGCCATCCGCCTGATCGCCGGCACCATCGCGCAGGCGTTTCTTGACGGCCGTGCGGTGTATGAGGCTCAGCAGAAGGAACTGGCGGAGCAGATGGAGAAGCAGCGGCAGATCCAGGCCCAGCAGGCGGCTGCCGCGCGTGAAGCCGCAGCGCGAGCGGCTGCGGCCGAGGCGGCCCGCAGGGCGGCCGAGGGCAAAGAGGCTGCGGAATCGGCGCCGGCGGCGGCAGAGGGAACCGCAGTTCCAAGAGAGGCTGGCGGGAAACCCAAAACCACAATCAAGAAGACGCTCCAGCGCAAAGTCCGGCCGAGAAAGCCGGAGCCCAGAGTGCATGTCGATGCCGCTGAGCAGGCTGAGCCGGGCGATTCTGCCGAGCCGACCGTGCAAGTTGAGCCGGCTCCTGCGGCCGAGCCCGTGGCGGATGCGAATGCCGAGCCGAAACCCGCTGCCAGTCCGGCCGTGGGCGAACCCGGTCCGGAATCCGGCGAGCCGGGAGCTTCGGGCCATTAGCGGGCACTGACTGCGTCTCGTTTTTCACATCCTACAGCTTTTGAGGCGGCCCCGCAGCCTGAGCTGATTTCCCAGCAGGCTAAGGTGTCGGACTGTGCAGCGCTCCGCAGCGCCGCGCAGAGAGAGATCCGGAGGTTTGGAATGGACATTTCCGCAGAGGTTGTCAAAACGCTTCGGGAAAAGACCGGAGTCGGGTTCATGGAATGCAAGAACGCGCTCCTGGAGGCCAAGGGAGATTTGGAGGCCGCCGTCACGATCCTGCGCAAGAAGGGCCATTCGGCCGTCGCGAAAAAGGCAGGCCGTGAGACGAAGGAAGGCCTGATCGGCTGCTATGTGCACAACGGCAAGATCGGCGTCATGATCGAAGTGAATTGCGAGAGCGATTTTGTGGCCCGCACTGCCGAATTTCAGGCCTTCGTGAAAGATATCGCCATGCACATCGCAGCCAGCGACCCACGATTCCTTCGCAGGGAAGATGTCACCGATGCCGTGCTGGCTTCGGAGCGCGAGATTTATAAAGGGCAGGCCCGGGCGACCGGGAAGCCGGAGAACGTTCTGGAGAAGATCGTGGAAGGCCGCATGTCCAAGTTCTATTCGGAAACCTGCCTGCTGGAGCAGCCTTTCGTCAAGGATCCGAGCATCTCGGTAAAAGATCTGATCGCCAGCCACATCCAGAATTTCGGCGAGAATATCCAGATCCGCCGTTTTGTTCGCTATCGCCTGGGCGGCGAATAGTCGTCGCGGCGCCAGGCCGCGGGGGAAGGCGTATGGAAGAATTTCAGGGCACACCACGGTATCAGAGGGTGCTGCTGAAGCTCAGCGGCGAAGCACTCATGGGCGGGCAAGGGTACGGCGTCGATCCGCGCATGGCCGATCGCATTGCGGGGGAAATCGAGGAAATCCACACCATCGGCGTCCAGGTGGCCGCCACGATCGGCGGCGGCAACATCGTGCGCGGCATATCCGTAAGCGCCGCCGGCATGGATCGCGTGAGCGGCGACTACATGGGAATGCTGGCCACGGTCATCAATGCGCTGGCGCTGCAAAACGCCCTCGAAAAACGCGGAGTGTTCACTCGTGTTCAGTCTGCGATCGAAATGCGGACCGTCGCCGAGCCTTACATCCGCCGCCGTGCCATCCGTCACCTGGAGAAGGGCCGCGTGGTCATTTTTGCCGCCGGCACCGGCAATCCTTACTTCTCGACCGATACAGCGGCTGCCCTGCGCGCCATCGAGATCGGAGCCGAGGGGGTCCTGAAAGCCACCAAGGTTGACGGAATTTACGATTCCGACCCGGCAACCAATCCTTCGGCGCGGCTGATCGAAAACCTCTCCTATCTCGAAGTCCTGGAAATGGGATTGCGCTTCATGGACACGACGGCCATCACACTCTGCATGGAGAACAATCTCCCCATTGTGGTTTTCAATCTGCTCCGTCATGGTAATATCAAAGATGTAGTCATGGGCGCGAGGGTAGGTTCTACCATCCGGGCTTGAGGCCTCTCCCGCCTGGTCCGATCCCCGCTCCCCGCTCCCCGCAAAAGGAGATAGAATCCAATGGTCCGACAGACACTCGAAACGGCGCGAAAACGGATGGAAAAGTGCGTCGAAGGGATGCAGCACGCCATGGCTGCGGTCCGCACCGGCCGGGCGTCCATCAGCCTTCTGGATCATATTCAGGCCAACTATTATGGAACCCTAACCCCTCTGAACCAAATGGCTTCCCTGTCTACGCCGGATCCAACCCTGATCCTGATCCAGCCCTGGGATCCCTCGACCATCTCCAGCATAGAAAAGGCGATCCTGGCCTCGGATCTCGGGCTGAATCCGACCAACGACGGCAAGGTGGTTCGCCTCCCGATCCCTCCCCTCACGGAGGAACGGCGCAAGCAGCTGGCAAAAACCGTAGCGCACATGGCCGAGCAGCACCGCGTTTCTGTCCGGCAGGTGCGCCACGAGGCCAACGACCAGCTCAAGGCCATATTCAAAGACAAGAGCATTTCCGAGGATGAGGAGAAGGAAGGGCTCAAAAAGGTGCAGGACCTGACCAATGACTTCATCTCCCGGATCGACGCCCTCCTGAAAAAGAAAGAAGCGGAGATTCTCGAGATCTGATGCTGGAATTCCTCCGCGACACCTACCATCTCCTGACCGACGTTCAGGGCCTCATCCAGTGGGGCGGGACGCTGATGGTGTGCGCCATTGTGTTTGTGGAAACCGGCTTGTTCGTCGGTTTCTTCCTCCCGGGAGATTCCCTCCTGGTGTCTGCGGGCATCTTTGCCGCCATGGGGCATCTCAGTCTGCCCTGGCTGCTGGTCGCGGCATCCGCCTGTGCCGTGGCGGGAGATCAGGTCGGATATTGGATCGGAAGGGGGGCCGGCCAGGCTCTGTACCGCCGCGAAGACTCCTTCTTTTTCCGCAAGCAGCATCTGCAGCGCGCGCATGACTTCTATGAGAAGTACGGCGGCAAGACCATCGTGCTGGCCAGGTTCGTTCCGATTGTGCGCACCTTCGCACCTGCCGTGGCCGGCGCTGCGAACATGAACTATCGGCGTTTCGTAACCTTCAATGTGGTGGGAGGAATTCTCTGGGTGTGTAGCATGTTGCTGACCGGGTATTTTCTTTCATCCGTGATTCCCAACATAGACCAGCATATCGAACTGGTGATCGTCATTGTTGTGTTCCTGTCCCTTCTTCCCGCTGTGATTGAGGTGCTGCGCAACCGGAGGTCGAAAGCCGCCGCCCCATAGCTGCGCACGAATCTTGATGACATGTCCCGGATTCGAGTAAGATTAACTGAATTCATTGGCAATCGAGGCTGTTCTTCATGATGATCGCTGCGACCCAGATCAAACGTGGGATGACCATTAAGCTCAACGGTGAGTTGTACCGTGTTTTTTCTTTCCAGCACATTACGCCCGGAAACTGGCGGGGCATGGTCCAGACCAAGCTCAAGTCACTGAAGAGCGGATCCATTATTGAAAACCGGTTCCGATCCGAAGATCGCATCGAGCAGGCGTACCTGGAAACGAATCAGATGGAGTATCTCTACACGGACGGTACCGACTATTATTTCATGAATACGGCGACCTTCGAGCAGATCCATCTTCCCATGGAGTTGCTGGAGGATTCCATCCCCTACCTGACTCCCAACATCCAGATCCAGGTGGAGTTTTATGAGGGGAGACCGATCGGCATCGAGCTGCCGGCATCGGTGGAGCTCAAAGTCGTTGCCACCGAGCCTGCGCTCCGCGGCGCGACCGTCAGCAACGTCAACAAGCCCGCCACGCTCGAGACCGGCCTGGTGATTCAGGTCCCGCCGTTTGTAAATGAGGGGGAAGTGATCCGGGTGGATACCAATGAGGGCAAATACCTGGAGCGCGTAAAATCCTGATGCCTGGGCTGGTATGCAGCACCTAGCTTTCGCGTCCCCAGGAGGTTCTCAATGCCTCCGGTCCCTGACGGCTCCGGACGTCTCGGGGTATCGCAGCCTGCAACCAGGGATCGAGCGTGTCCAACGGGGTGTAATCGGAAGTGGAACTCAGTAGCTTGCCGCCGCTTTTAGAGCGAATTGGGCTAAAATACAAAAACGCCGCGGATTCCACGGATTCCACGGATTCTACAAGGCTAGCGGATGATACGTTTGAACTGGAGCGATCTGGTGCCGAAGTTGAGGAGCAGCGCCAGCCGGAGTCCGGTGGCGGTCAGGTAATACAAAGCTTGCGCGTAGTGTTCTGCGATGAGGGCGGTCGTGGCTTTGATTTCTAGTATGATCTTGCCGTCGACAAGGAAGTCGGCCCGGTACTCCCCGACCTGTGCCTGCTTATACATGACCGTGATCGGTACCTGCCGTTCAAAGGGTATTCGCCGCCCAGTCAGTTCCAATGCCAGCGCGCGTTCGTAAACGGACTCCAGGAATCCGGATCCGAGCAGTTTGTGGACCTCCATCGCAGCGCCGATGACCGTTCCTGAGAGTTCTTCATAGAGCATTTCAGCCCCCATCGTATCTTACCGGCGGCCCAAGTACATGATCGAGAATTTTTAACAAATCCGTGGAATCCGAGGAATCCGTGGCGTTTTTGTTTTGATTTCTCCAGGAGTGAGTCCCACTTCCGATTACACCCTGTCCAACTTGCTCTGTTGATTTTGCCTCCTGCGTCTGGTAAGTTTCTTCGCTGCTGTTCGCTCAGTTGCCAGGATTTTCCATCGAAGCTTGCGCGGCGAGGTGAACTTTGCCATGAGAGAACTGACCCAGAGTCTGCGGCTGTCTCCCAGTGAAATTCCCCATCGGATCTACGGTCTTGAAAACTGGGCGGCAGGATACTTCGGAGTGAGTGAGCAGGGTTGCCTCACGGTTCATCCTACGCGCAATCCCCTCATGGGGGTGGAGGTCATCTCGCTGATCAACATGCTGCAGAAGCGCGGGATCGCCGCTCCTTTCCTTCTCAGATTTCCCCAGATCCTCGACACCCAGATCAAGGAGTTTCATGAAGCCTTCCGCAACTCGATAGCCGAGTATGGTTACGGCGCGCGCCATCGCGGGGTTTTTCCCATGAAGGTGAACCAGAAGCGCGGCGTGGTCGATCGCCTGATGGCCGCGGGTCACCGCTATGAATATGGCCTGGAGGTAGGCACGAAGGCGGAACTGGCGGCGGCACTCACCCTGGCGGTGCACCCCAACGCGCTGCTGATCTGCAACGGCGTGAAGGATCGGCGCTATCTGGAATGGGCCATGAGGGCGGCAAAAATCGGCAAGAATCCGATCATCGTCATGGAGGAGGTCTCGGATCTCAAGAAGATCGCGGAAGTTGCCTCGGCGCTGCAGGCCAAGCCCGCGCTGGGGATCCGGGTGCGGATCTTCTCCCGGGGGGCGGGGAAATGGGAAGAATCCGGTGGGGAAACCTCCAAGTTCGGCATCAACACCATACAACTGCTGGATGCCCTCAAATCAATTTCCGATCTGCAGATGGCACGCCAGCTCAAGATGCTGCACTTCCACATCGGCTCCCAGATCACCGATATCCGCCGGATCAAGAGCGCGATCAAAGAGGCCGCGCGCGTGTACGCCAAAGTCTATAAGATGGGTTATCCGGTTGAGTATCTCAACGTGGGCGGCGGGCTCGGCGTTGACTACGACGGCAGCCGCACGGCGTCGGACTGCAGCGTGAATTACAGCATCCAGGAGTACGCCAACGATATCGTCTACACCATCGATGAGATCTGCGAATCGGAAAACGTGCCGCCGCCCACGATCGTCACCGAGAGCGGCCGCGCCGTGGCTGCTCATCACGCCACCTTCATCACCAATGTCCTGCGGACGCTCAAGCCGGGCCTGGGCGGGCCGGAGGTGGATCTGGCGAAGATCGACTCCGAAGTGGTCCTCGAAATGATGGACTTGCACAAGGACATCAACCAGAAGAACTTCCGTGAGTATTATCACGACGCCCTGCAGCACCGCGAGGAGCTGCAGTCGCTCTTCAACCTCGGATACCTCAACCTGCAGAACCGCGCGCACGGCGAGTGGCTGTTCTGGGAGATTTGCCGCAAGGCCATCAAATTCTCGCATCTGCTGAAAGAACGACCCGAGGAGTTCGCCGACCTCGAGAACATCCTGGCCAGCAAGTACATCTGCAACTTCTCCGTTTTTCAGGCCACGCCCGATGCCTGGGCCCTGGACCAGCTTTTTCCCATTTTGCCCGTGACCCGGCTGACCGAGGAGCCGACCGAGCGTGCCACGATCTGCGACATTACGTGCGATTCGGATGGCCAGATCGACAAGTTCGTCGACCTGCGCGATGTCAAGCAGGCTCTCGAACTGCACGGCGGCATCAACGATTCCTACTACCTCGCCATCCCGCTCGTGGGCGCCTATCAGGAATCGCTCGGGATGAACCACAATCTGCTCGGTTCGGTCAACGAAGCGCACTTCCTGGTCGACGATGCCGGCAGGCCCCATCTCGACAAAGTCGTGCGCGGACAAAACCTCAGCCAGGTGCTGGCCAGCGCCGGCTATGACGCCCAGGGTCTCATCGAAGGCTTTCAGCAGATGGTCACAACCGCAGAGGCCCAGGGCAAGATCAGCCCGGAGGAAGGCGGTTCGCTCGCCGGTCTCTACCAGGCCACGCTGGAAGCCTACACCTACCTCGAAGACTAAAATCGTATCTGTTTAGCCCTGTGGTCAGAGAGATGTCCTTTAACAGCAAAAAGCTGCCACGGATTTCACGGATTCCACGGATTTTATGAAGGCACTACCAAAAGGCGGTGTTTCTTGCAGCCTCCAGGATGCAGGCAAAGACGACGACATCATTTGGTGCGCCTCGATACGCGCATGCACCATGCATATGAATTCGTGAAATCCGTGGAATCCGTGGCTGCTTTTAAAGGGGCCAAATAGTTACCATGACTCATCACTCCTTGTTGGCGTAGTAGCCCATCTTGGAGGCCACCACCCGCAGTCCGGGGATCCGGGCTTCGATCCGAACGTTGCGCCACTGACCATCGCGAGTCTGCGGCGGGTAATAGGCGAGGGCGTATTGGTGATGCATCCGTTCGGAGATCTGGTCGCAGACATCGCCGAGTTCCTTCGGCTGGACGACGATGAAGGCCTCCCCACCCGCTGACCCGGTGAGCTGCTCCAAAACGGAGCGGCTGATAGCCCTATATTGAATTTCTTCCGGCATTTCCGATTCGATACCGATGGCAAACAGCTCCGCAGCACTCTGGCGCAATTGCGAGATGGTTCCCTTCAGCTCGGCGCTGCCATAGGTGTTGATCCCGTCACTCACGAGCAGCAGCACGCTGCGTCGGTTGTGGGCTTTCCGCGCTTCCTGCAGGCCTTGCAGAATCGCATCATAGAGCGCTGTGGAGCCGATGCCTTCCAGCCTGCCCAGGGCGCGCTTGATCCTGTCCAGGTCCCGGGTAAATCCCTGGATCAGTAAAGGCCGGGAATTGAACGTCATCAGCAGCGCTTCATCTCCGGAATTGAGCCGTTTCAGGAACTGCACAAGCGATTTCTTGGCGTGATCCAGCTTCTTGCCTGCCATGCTGCTGCTGACATCGAGAAGAATCACCACGCTTAACGGCACATACTCCCGGCTGAACTGGCTGATGGCTTGAGGCTCGCCGTTGTCGTAAACCAAAAAATCTTCCTGGGTGAGGCCTGCAACCACTTTGCCTCTGCGGTCATGGACGGTGGCGTACAGGCTTACCAGATCCACCTTGACCGCGAAGCGCACATCCTGAGGTGGCGGCCCGGTTTTTCCCTCTCCGGATTGCGCCCCGCTCCGCGAGGAGGTTGCGGACAGGACGGCAGCCAGGCATAGAAACACCAGAATGTCTCTCCTGAACTTCATCGCTTCGCCTCAACAATAGGATAGACCGTATCATGCGCGCGTCGAAGCCATTTCTGAGATTGCGAGAGGCAGTCCGCCACGAAATGACTTTTCGTGTGTACCGTACTACCTACCTGCAAATCCTTTTCGGGCTCGAAAGGAATTTTCACCGCCGAGGCGCAGGGAACGCAGAGGGCTCAAGGAGAATACGGAACTCGGCGATGGAATTAGACAAGCCCAGGCTGGCGGGTCAGCCTGAACTCGTCCAAACCCATCTCTGCGTTCTCTGCGCCTCTGCGGTGAGATGGTTTGGCTGCGGCTATGCTGCGCCGTGTGTTTCGTGGTTGGTACGCGATTACTGCAGGAGATCGGAATCCATCCCCATGCGTTTCAGCTTCTCGACAAAGGTGGTCCGCTTCAGCTGAAGCAGGGAAGCCGCGCGCTTTTTGTTTCCGCCCGTCGCATGCAGGCTCTGAAGGATCAGACGCCTTTCGAGTTCCGATATCAGGGTGTTGAAGTTCACCCCCTCTTCGGGAATATCGATGTTGGAGAAGATTTCATCATTCCCCTGCGTCCGGGCTACAAGCGGGAAGTCCGTCGTGGCCAGAAGTTCCCGGTCGCCGGAGAGCGCGACGGCCATTTCGACTGCGTTTTCAAGCTGGCGGACATTGCCGGGCCACTCGAAGGCGAGGAGATGCTTGATGGCCTCATGCGATACCCGTTTCGGGACGACCTGCTGCTCGATGCAGAATTTTTTCACGAAATGAGAGATCAGCGGCGGTATGTCCTCGCGACGCTGACGAAGCGGCAGGATATGAATGGGGATCACATTCAGCCGGTAATAGAGGTCTTCACGGAATTCTCCGCTATGCACTTTCTCGGTGAGGTCATCGTTGGTGGCGGCGATGATCCGTGCGTCGACCTTTACCGTGGTCGTGCCGCCTACCTTCTGGAACTCCCGATCCTGCAAGACGCGCAGCAGCTTGACCTGCAAGTCCAGGGGCATGCTCCCGACCTCATCCAGGAACATCGTCCCGCGGTTTGCCTGCTCGAAGCGGCCGATCCGATGCTGATGCGCTCCCGTGAAGGCTCCCTTCACATGGCCGAACAGCTCATCCTCGAGAAGGCTGGTCGGAATGGCCGCGCAGTTGACGCAAACCAGGGGCTGGTCCTTGCGAGGACCATTATAATGGATGGCACGAGCGATCACTTCCTTGCCCGTCCCGGTCTCCCCGGATATCAAGATCGTGCTGGTCTTTTGCGCAACCAGCGCTACCATCCGGCAGACTTGCTGCATGGCGGCGCTGTGGCCGACCAGGCTGTTGAACTGGTATTTGTCTTGAAGCTCGGAACGCAGCAGGGAGTTCTCAGATTTGATCCGCCGGTCCTGCAATCCTTTCTCCACCCGCATTACCATCTCCTCAAGCTGGAATGGCTTGGGAAGGTAATCGTAGGCGCCTACCCGGATGGCATCCACTGCTGTCTGGATGTTTCCGTAGCCCGTCATGATAATCACGATCGTCTCGGGAAAGATCGTCAACGCCTCTTGAAGGAGCTTTTCACCCGACACTCCGGGCAGCCGGAGGTCTGTGATGATTACGTCATAGGGGTATCGACGCATCATCTCCAGCGCCGAAATGCCATTGTCCGCCTCTTCGACACCGAGTCCTGCCCCTTCGAGCGCCTGCCGCACGATTTCACGCATGTAGTCTTCATCATCAACTACCAAAACCTTGACATGCTCCAATCCCAACTTGCGCATTCCGGCCTCCAACTTGAGTCAGTTCGATGACAACGATGCATCTTGAGCTGCGGAAAATCGCCATTGTAAATGAGGACCAATTTCCGAACGTCAGAATCACGTTTGAAATTATCCAGCGAAAATCACATAAATAGCGTTTCTTATATATCTCATGTTTTTCACGTTTGTCAACAAATTCATGAAAAAATGTTGACGCTCTTGAAAGGTGCAATAATTATTCATGAAATGATGATTAAAAAGCTCCGGGAGCAGGGAAGAATGATGGCTAAGGAAAACGCCCACCTCTCGCTCCGCCTCCAGGAACGCCACGAGCAGGTAAACCGCCTGCGGGACGAGCGGCTTGCCACCCTGAGTTTGCAGGAGGGAATCCGCGAAGTGCTGCAGCAGAACAGCCGCAAGCTGGATCTGATCCTGGCCACCCTGCGCGCGGGAAATCAGATGCTGCCGTAGGCATCGCGGATCTGTTGCCAGACATCCTCTTGTCGAAAGCCCCGATGATTCTCAAATGGAGTTCCGCCTGAGACATCTTTTGCCAATTGCGGTACTATTTATGGTAATAATGTTGATCGCTTCGGTTTGCTTTCTGCTGGGCAGATACTATCCGGAGATTGGCTTCCCTGGGATGCAAGAGACAGTTTCGCCATGAAGAAGAGCCAGCGCGCAAAGGCCCCCCCACGCGTTCCACGCCCCGGTGCGCGCCTGCAGACGAAACCGGCAGACGCGTCGTTCGGCTCCGGGCCGTTGGCCCAGGCTACAATCGACGCCCTCCGGGCGCATATCTGCGTGCTTGATGATGCCGGCGTGATTCTCGCCACAAACAGAGCCTGGCGTGATTTTGCTAGGGCCAACGGGCTTCAGCCGTCGAAAGTCGCTCCTGGAATAAACTATCTGGCCGTCTGTGACGCAGCCACCGGCTCCGACGCGGACATAGCCGCTGCATTTGCCGCCGGAATCCGCGCCGTAATGAAGGGGAAGCGCGCCGAATTTTCTCTGGAGTATCCCTGCCACTCGCCAACCGAGCAACGATGTTTTATTGGA
>CAYGWQ010000063.1:18340-21016 GCA_964353465.1 uncultured Acidobacteriota bacterium
CGCAAACTGGCGGAGGAGGCTCTGCGGGAAAGCGAAGACCGCAATCGCTCCTTGATTGCCACCAGCATGGATGCGGTGCTGCTGACTGTCCCGGATGGACATATCCTCGCTGCCAACGAGGCCGCTTGCCGCATGTTCGGCTGTTCCGAGCAGGAATTGATCCAGGTGGGTCGGAATGGCGTGGTTGACGCATCCGATCCACGCTTGGCATACGCGTTGGCAGAACGAGCCCGCACAGGCCGGTTCTGCAGTGAACTGACGCTCATCAGGAAGGATGGGACACGGTTCTCCGCCGAGGTGTCCTCGGCAATCTTTACCGGCCGCCACGGCGAGCAGCGCACTAGCATGGTGATTCGAGACATTTCCGAGCGCAAAAGGCTGGAAGCCGCCTTGCGGGAGAGCGAGGAGAAGTTCCGCACCGTGGCGGATTTCAGCTGCGGCTGGGAGACATGGATTGCGCCGGATGGCAAATATATCTATGTCTCCCCCTGGTGCGAACGCATCACGGGTTACCGGGCCGAGGAATTCATGGCTGATGCCAAGCTGCTGGCGCGCATTGCGCATCCGGACGATCGTGAGCGAATCCGCGGGTACTTTCGGCAATACCGTCGGAGCCCGGTGCGGGAGACAGTGTTCCGCCTGATCACACGCAGCGGCGAGGAACGCTGGGTAGAACATGTTTGCCAGCCGGTGTATGGACCCGGCGGCGAATTTCGGGGCCGCCGTTCCAGCACGCGTGACATCACCGATCGAAAGCGCGCTGAAAAGGAACTCGACGCGTCACGCGAGCAGTTGCGGGCATTGGCCAGCTATCTGCAGTCCGTGCGCGAGGAAGAACGCTCCCGCATTGCCCGTGAAATCCACGACCAGCTCGCCCAGGATCTGACACGCCTGAAAATGGACATACTCTGGCTCCGTCGCAGTTTGGCACACTCCTCCGGCGGAGAGGGGCAGTCCCTTCTCCGGACCAAGCTGTCCGCCGTAACCGGGGCAACGGATTCACTGATCGGCTCCGTCCAAAAAATCGCAACGGAACTGCGGCCGGCCGTGCTGGATAGCCTGGGATTGGGCGCCACCATCGAGTGGCAGGCAAGAGAATTCCGGAAGCGCACCGGGATCCGTTGTGACACGAAGATCTCGGAAGAGCTGCCGACTATCCCCCGCGATTGGTCGACCGCGCTCTTTCGCATCCTGCAGGAAAGTCTGACGAATGTAACCCGGCATGCCGCGGCCACCACCGTCGCGATCAGCCTGGAATCGGATCATGCCCGGATTACCATGAGAATTCGCGACAATGGACGCGGCATCCGGGCCGATCGCCTGGTGGATCCTCGCTCATTCGGGCTGCTGGGCATGCGCGAACGCGCCATGGCGCTGGGAGGCGAATGCAAAATCGTCAGCCGTGCTCGCAAAGGGACAACCATCGAGGTGTGCATCCCCTCGTCGCAGCGGGGCATTCGGAGTCAAACGTAGAATGAAAATCATGATTGTCGATGATCATGCCGTGCTGCGGGAGGGTCTGAAACGGATCCTGCAGGACGAGGTCGCGCAAGCTGAATTCATGGAGGCGGGGAGCGCCGGAGAAACCCTGGAACTTCTGCGGCAATCACCCTGCGATGTCCTCGTGCTTGATATCTTCCTCCCCGACCGCAGCGGCCTGCAGGTTCTTCAGGAGGTCCGCAATCTTCATCCGCGCCTGCCGGTGCTTGTACTCAGCAGCGCCCCCGAGGAACAAATAGCGCTTCACGTGCTCAAGGCCGGGGCCAACGGCTATCTTAACAAACAGGCCGCTCCGGAGGATCTGGTTGGGGCGGTCAGGAAAGTTCTGGCAGGCGGCAGGTACTTGAGCCCTGCGATGATGGATCAATTCCTGGCGGAGGTCGGCACCGGGAATGTACTGCCGCATGACAAGCTGTCTCCTCGCGAGTTTGAAGTCATGCAACTGGTCGTGGTGGGATATTCGCTCAAAGAAATCGCGGCCCGGTTGTCCCTCTCCGTGAAGACCATCAGCACATTCCACACCCGCCTCCTGGAAAAGCTGCAGCTGCAGAACGATGTGGAACTGGTTCACTATGCGCTGGCGAACGGATTGATCGAACAAGAAGGCCCTGGCTAGCCCTCAGAGCGGGAATCCACACTGATCGGCGAATTCTCCGAACCCGGACCAGCCGAAACCAGAGGTGGATTGTGCCATCCGGGAATCGCAGCGGATCAGTCCATGCCGTCAGTCATCAGCCCTCAACTTTCAGCCCGCTTGGCTCGGCGGCTGATAGCGGACAGCTTTTGACCAAGACGGCACAATCCTAGCGTCCGAGAGAGCAAAGCTCTTCCTGTAGGCCATATCCTACAATCATTTCAGGAATCTCCTTATTGCCTTGATCGGGCCATGTGGTTGACACTGCGGGCAGGCGTCTAATTAGTTTTTGTCGCAAAATTCGCTTACCCTTGAGGCAAGCCCCGGGGCCGAGAGAAAATCAGACTTGTCCAAATTAGCTCTTGAGAAGGCGGGTTCATGCTGTGCGCCAAAGGCGCCTTGGAATGCGGCGCTTCTGCGCCGCTTTGTAGCCCGGGCCCTAGCCCTGCGCATCAATCCAAAGCGGCGCAGAAGCCTGAACCTTATACGCATCTCATTGTGCGAAGCATCTTTCTTTCGCCCTTCCAGGGCTCTTACGCTTT
>CAYGWQ010000064.1:0-20869 GCA_964353465.1 uncultured Acidobacteriota bacterium
GGGGAATGCTCTGCACCCAAAATCGGGTGCAGACCAACTATAAGACGGTGCTGGAGCCAGAAAACGGAATGCACCACAGGGTAGTATTGCTGTGTGGCTTTAAGGTCGAACCAGATGCGTCCCAATCCTGCCGCGGTTCGAAGTTCGCTGCGGGTGATATGGCCGTCGTCATCCCAGAGCATGCCGCCGTGCCAGGCGGGGTAACAGGCTGCCATGACCGCCAACAGCAATGCCGGCAGTAGCAGCCACACCTCACGGCGCTTTTGCACACCGGTGGTCGAGCTCTGCTCATTTCGATGTTCCGGCTTATTTCCCCGGCGGCCCGGGGGTTGGAATGCCCCGCGTTTTTGCGCGCTCATCAGGAAGTAGTTATACTGGGCATCGCTCTGAAAGACAACGCCCGACAGGCAGGAAAAAGTCTAAACACACGATTTCATTAATACGACAACAGACGTTTTCGTACTAATTCCGCGCAATTCCTTTGCCGCTTGGCAAGAACTTTTCACCGCCAAGACACGAAGGCGCCAAGGCTCAAAATTAACCAACTGGATAGCCTCATGGTCTGCGTCTTAGCGCCTTCGCGTCTTTGCGGTGTGATCCTTTGGTTGCGGCTATGCTGCGCCGTGTGTATTTCGTGGTTATTGTTTTGGCTGTCGCCGGACGGGCATGGATTGCGGCGCGTCAGGGATCAGTGCGGATCCTCGAGTTTTGCCAGCTCTGCTTCCAGGTGAGCCAGCGTCTCTTGGCGCATTTTCCGATAGCGCTCGTTACGGGTGGTTTTGAGATCCTGCAGCACTCGAGACCGGGACAGCAGCAGGCCTTCCCTCCTGCGCAGAACCTCGATCTGTGCAGGACTCAAACGTTCCTTGCTGTCGTCCCTGGCGGCGCTTTCGGCCGTTTCCATATCTGCTTCCACAGCCTTGCTTTCCCATCCTCTTGCCATTGTCTGCCACCATGGGCCCGACCGGTGAACAGCAGGACGGGCACCAGAAGGGGCGCTCCGGAAGGCCGCTGCATTCCGGCGCACCGTTGCTATTACTTCTTCTGGGTCATCTTGAACAGGTCCATTTTGTCTTCCTTGCCCTTCTCCCGCCACATCCACTGCCGCAGGCCAATGAAAGCAGCCGGACACGGATGAACGCGGAAGCACACGGATCGGTCGAGCAGGCTGGCCAGTAGTGGTAATCCGTGTGAGTCCGCGTTCATCCGTGTCCGGTAATTTCTTCCGAAAGCCGTGGACGTCTCCCATGTTTATCAGGTTTCAATTATTCTCGTTGCCGCAAGCATGATGAACGCACAGTCCTCAGAGCCTTTGGTTTAGTACCCCGGCGCCGTGACAGCCACGGTATCTGCTACCGGATTCTTGCCGGTTTTGCCGGGTCATCGGCTTTCCCTGCCAAACTGCGACCCTCGGCCAGATATAGATCCGCAATCCTCAGAGCCAGGGCTGTTGGGTTCATGTCGCTCCGGTTACAGAGGACAATGATGGTGAGCTTTTCATCCTGAAAGCGCTGGATGGCGGTCCTGAAACCAATGGTCTCTCCGTAGTGCCACATCCGGGCGCGGCCCCGGTATGCATTCAGAAACCACCCGAAGCCGTATGCGGCCGGCGAGCCGTCCGGCTCCACTACAGACCCGCCCGGGACGCTTGCAGGAGTTACTGCCATGGTCATTTCCGCCTTGCTGAGCAGGGTATGTTCGCTCAGCGCTCGATCCCACTTGGCGAGGTCTGCGAGCGATGAGTAAACGCCGCCATCTCCGAGTGTCGCCGAGGTCGAACTCTGATCGGTCTGCCGCCACGCGCCGGCTTGCCGGCTGTGTCCGAAGGCCCGGTTCGACACTACGTTTCTGTCCTTCTGGTAAGCAATCGTCCGGTTCATTTTCAACGGCGAGAAGATCCGCCTGCGTATAAATTCACCGAACGGCATGCCGGATACTTTTCCAACAATCTGTCCGAGGGCCACATAACCGGAGTTGCTGTAATCCCACTGGCTGCCGGGCGCAAACTTAGTGGTCTTCTGCTGTCTCAGGAGCCCGAGAACCTCAGCGTCCTGGATCTGGGGAATCTGGTCTTCCTGAGTCCTGGATGCGTGTTTGGGCATCAGATTCTCATAGTCCAACAGTCCCGAGGTGTGGTTGAGCAGACGACGGATCCCGATCGCTCTCCCGTATTCGGGAAAGTCTGGAAAAACATCGGTCAGCCGCGTGTCATATCGCAACTTGCCGTCGTGCACTAGCAACATGATGGCCATTGCCGTGAACTGCTTGGTGACGGAGGCAAGCCGGAAGTTGGTCTGAGCGTCGATCCTGCGCCATGTTTTCAGATCGGCCACTCCGTACCCGCGCTGAAAGGCGACACTCCCCTTCTTCAGGACAAGCACCGCCGCGCCCGGTTCGTTGCCGGACTTGATGCCGGCAAACAGATCATCGATCTGTTTCGCTTTTGCTTCAGTGAGAGCGAGCACTCCGCCGGAGAGCAGGCACGAACTTAACAAAAGGATTGTTGCTGATTTTATCATTGGACCTCCGGCCGCACGGCCAGGATTTGCTAATCGCGGACGCATGCCTCCGTTGCCACGAAGCGCACTCGATTCTTTGCCTTGGATTGGGCGCAACGCGCGGCTTCGGCCAGTATACGCGAACCAAAGGGTTGCCGCCACAGGCGCAACTGCGATACAAATGCATATGGGCTTATCCACTTACATCCGTAAAACCGATAAGGCCGGGGACATCCTCTCCACTACTCCCTCACCATGTCTATCGATCAGAGTTGCCGTATAGCGGCTCGGCTGCCGGCAATCCCACCAGTTTCGGAATCCGGCTTAAGTTCGACCAATATTTTCAAATTTCAGGATTAGAAAAGTGCCAGAAAAACTCTTGCTGGATGGGGCCTGGGCGCATAACTCTCGCGAGGCGCGACCTTCTTAGTTCTTGACATCTCATAATCCATCGATCAGAGTTGCCGTAAAGTGGCTCGGCTACTAGAAATCCCACCAATTTCGGAAGCCAGATTAAGCTCGACTAAGAACACTACATTTCAGGATTAGAATATCGTGAGAAAAACTGTTGCAAGATGGGGCCTGGGCGCATATGCTGCGTACGAAGGTAGAATTTCAATCGGCAATACCATCCTGCATTTTCATGCAGGGGCGGGGGAACGAGAGGGCCGGCCTCCGAGGTCGGGCTGCTTCCCCTGAAAATTGCGAGTCTCCCCGGCTGACTCCGCAATCACTACGGCTGTTGAGGCAGGCTGCTGATGGGTAGCCGTTTATAGCCGTCACTAACACAGATGCTTCCTGGACCGACGAACCGCTTTACGAAGGATGGGGTTTCAGCGCACGCACCGCTCGATCAATCAAAGGAAGCGCTTGATAGCGCGACTCGGGATTTCAGCTCAGTTGTGAGGATCAACCAATTTCATGCAAGGAAGGAATATGAGACATCTTCTATGCAAACTAGTTTTGGCAATGCTCGTTCTCGCGTCAGCCGGCGTGACCGCATATGGCCAGGGTGGCGGTTCGAGCTCGTCGCTGTCTGGGCTGGTTGTTGACCAGTCGGGCGGCGTGATCCCCGGCGCCGATGTTTTGGTCAAGAACAATGCCACCAGCACGGAATACAAGACCGTCACGGCGGACAATGGTACTTTCGCCGTCCCGGCGCTGACGGCCGGCACGTATACTGCGACGGTCACCGTGCCGAACTTCAAAGTAGCGGTTTACAGAGACATCAAAGTCGAGGCGGGCGCCCCGGCCAATATCCGCGTCGTTCTCCAGCTTGGCGGCGTAGGCGAAACCGTCATCGTGGAAGCCGGCGCTGAGATGGTGCAGTCGCAGACGGCGAACATCACCACGACGCTGGGCTCCAACCAGATCGGCCAGCTCCCGCTCGTGACCCGCAATGCCCTCGACTACGTCACCCTGCTGCCGGGAGTGAACACGACGGACAACAGCAATCGTGGTTCGACTGTTGTGGGCCTGCCGCAGAGCATGATCAATATCACGATCGACGGCGTGAACACGCAGGACAACTACAACCGGTCATCAGACGGCTTTTTCACCATGGTCAGGGCAAGCCTGGATGCCATTGAGGAGGTTACAGTCTCGACGGCGACGCCGGGGGCCGAGAGCGCGGGTCAAGGTGCGGTGCAGATCAGGTTCGTAACCCGATCGGGAAACAACGACTACCACGGCAGCCTCTATGAGTATCACCGGAATTCGGCGCTCAATGCGAACTCCTGGTTCAACAACCGCAACATCACAGCCCCCGCGGGAGCGGATCCGTTGACATGGAAGTCTCCCCCCGCCTGGTTGATTCTCAATCAGTTCGGTGGGCGTGTAGGCGGCCCGATTGTCATTCCAAAACTCTTGAACGGCAAAGACAGGGCTTTCTTCTTCGTGAACTTCGAGGAATCCCGCCAGCCCAACCAGGCGACCCGGAACCAGACCGTTTTCTCTCCCGAGGCCGAGAAGGGCAACTTCCTGTATGTATCCGGCGGCGTCACCCGGAGTGTGAACCTGTTCGACCTTGCAGCAGCCAACGGCCATGTTTCCACCTGGGATCCGACGGTGCAGAAGCTGCTGGCCGACATTCGGGCGTCGACGGCGCAAGGCAGCCTCCGGGCGTCAAGCGATCCCCTGTACGAGACATTTACATTTGTAAACAAGGGGATGTACCGGAACCGCTTTATCACGAGCCGCTTCGACGTCAATCTGACCGGCAAACATCGCCTGGAATTCAGTTACAGCCACCACAAGTACCATCTGCTCCCGTACGACAATACCAACAACCTGTCCCCGGCCTACCCCGGCTTCCCGAACTGGGGCGTTCAGGGGTCGAATCGCTTCACGGGTTCAGTGACGCTCCGATCGACATTGACGCCGCGGATCGTCAACGAGGTACGTGCAGGTTTGTCGGCCGGGACCGTCCTGTTCAGCCCCAATATGTCTACCGAAATGTTCACCGGACCGGTAGCCAATCAAGGGGGCTTCAGTCTCGGCATCGATGCGGCGGGAATCTCGAGCCCCACGCGTTCCTCCACGGGCAGCCGCCGCAATGCGCCGAGCGATGTAATCGAGGATACGCTCACCTGGACCCGGGGGACGCACGGCTTGAGTTTCGGCTTTTCCTGGACTCACATAAACGCCTATAACCAGTCATTCAGAACGGTGCCTTCCATCAGCTTAGGAGTCGACACAACCTACGATCCGGCGCGGACCATGTTCGCCACCGGCACGAGCAACTTCCCGGGGGCATCCTCGTCGGATCTGGGCGACGCCCGAAGCATGTACGCGGTCCTTACTGGGCGCGTCACAGCGATCGGCGGCACGGCCTATCAGAATGAAAAGGACGGCAAATATATTTATCAGGGACAGACCATGCAGCGCGGCCATATGCGCGAGATGGGCGGTTTCGCATCGGATTCGTGGCGGCTGCGTTCGAACCTGACTCTCACCATGGGCGTGCGCTGGGAGTTTCAATTCCCGTTCGTGCCCGAAAACGATATGTACTCAACGGGTTCCATCGCCGACGTTTGGGGGATCTCGGGAGTTGGAAACATCTTCAAGCCCAACACCATGACCGGCAAGGTGCCCGAGTTCGTTCAGTATAAATCAGGGACGCCCGGGTACGATCTCAATTACAAGGATTTCGCTCCGAGTTTCGGCTTTGCCTGGAGTCCGAACCTGAAAGGCGGCAAGCTCGAGCGGATCTTGGGTGAGGGCGGACAAACCGTAGTCCGTGGTGCGTATTCGCTTGCCTACAGCCGAATGGGAATGGCCACTTACATGGGGATGTACAGCGGCAATCCCGGCTCTTCCCTTACGGCCACGCGGAATGTGAGCCTGCAAAACATCGTGTATTCTAACGAACAGTGGCCGCTCCTGTTCCGTGAAAAGAGCCGTCTCGGCGCGCCTGCCTTCCCGCCCGCGGTTTCCTATCCGATCAAGCTGAAGCCGGCGAACCCGGATCCGAACGCCACCTACTATGTGGATACGAACTCGGTCACCGTCGTTGCTCCCGATCTCAGGACGCCATACGCCCAATCCTGGACGTTCGGCCTCCAGCGCGAGCTCAACAAGAGCATGGCGCTCGAGGTGCGTTACGTCGGCACGCGCAGCCTGCAGAGCTGGGTGACCTACAATTACAACAGCACCGAGAACAACATGCTCGAGAACGGCACCTTCGAGGAATTCAAGCTCGCGATGGCCAACCTGCAGGCGAACATCGCGGCAGGACGCGGGAACAACTTCAAATACTATGGGCCCGGAACCAACACTTCCCCGTTGCCGATCACACTGGCCTACTTCAACGGAATCCCGGCTTCTCAGGCCGGCGATCCTGCAAAGTACACATCAACCCAATTCACTACCAGCGGCAGCTTTGTGAACTACCTGGCCAAGACCAACCCGAATCCGGGCAGTTACATCGGCGGTCTACACAGCGACCCGGCGCGGCGGGCGAGCGGGGCGGCCGCCGGCTATTCGGCCAACTTCTTCCTGACCAATCCCGACCTGCGGGGCGGCGCCAACCTCCGTGGCAATGGCGGGTACTCGCGATACGATTCTATGGTGATCGAATTGCGCCGCCGCATGACGAAGGGACTGCTGGTTCAAGCCAACTACGTCTGGGCCAAGTCCTTCAACAGGACACGGCTCTCATTCCGCGTGCCAGGGGTTAACGACCTTGGCGACACCATCCCGCATGCCCTGAAGGTTAACTGGGTGTACGAGCTGCCGATCGGCAGAGGGCGCATGCTTTTCGCCGATATGCATCCCTGGCTCGAGCGCATCGCCGGCGGCTGGGATTTCCAGGGCGTCACCCGCATCCAGAGCGGCGACTTACACGATTTCGGCAACGTCAGGCTGGTCGGCATGACGTATGAAGAGCTCAGGGATGTTTACAAGTTGCGCTTCGACGATGTCAATCGGCGCATCTACGTCCTGCCGGACGACATCATCCAAAACACGATCTATGCATTCAGTACTTCGGCAACCACGGCGACCGGTTATTCCAGCACCGCTCCCACCGGCCGCTACTTCGCACCCGCAAACTCCGGGGGCTGCATTCAGGTGATCGACGGCGACTGCGCGCCGCGCAACCACTTTTATGTCCGCGGCACGCCGTTCGTGAATTTCGACCTGAGCCTCACAAAGCGCATCAGGTTCACGGAAACGAAGAACTTCGAGCTGCGCGGCGAATTCCTGAATGCCTTCAACAATATCAACTTCGACTATGTCACCGGACCCGGCAGCAGCCAGACCTGGGGTCAGGTGTCTTCGTCTCAATCGGGCGGACGCATCATTCAGTTCGTCCTCCGCCTCAACTTCTAACTGCTTTCCATTGGCTCGTCATTCGTAGGGGGGGCACGCACACCAGCGTCCCCCCTTTTATTTTCGAAAACCGGGGACGCCATGTTTACCCGATTTCAGCGGAGGCCGGTACGCGATGAAGGAACAAGCTGCTGAGCCGCAGCTCGTCAGGGCTCTCGGGCTGCGCGAGGGAATCGCCATCCAGATGGGAATGATCATTGGATCGGGCATCTTTATCGTCCCGGCCACCATCGCCGGCCACCTTCATGCCGTCGGTCCCATCCTGCTCGTCTGGATTCTCGGCGGCCTGCTGATTCTCTTCGGGGCCCTGACCCTCGCAGAGCTGAGCTCGGTGCTGCCC
The DNA here is from genome assembly GCA_964353465.1 of uncultured Acidobacteriota bacterium. Taxonomy (GTDB): domain Bacteria; phylum Acidobacteriota; class UBA6911; order UBA6911; family UBA6911; genus JAFNAG01. The sequence continues at coordinate 7,669 of CAYGWQ010000064.1, forward strand.
CAGGCCGGCGGCCCCTATATATACCTCAAGAACGGCTTCGGCCCCCTCTGGGCCTTCATGTTCAGCTGGAATCACTACTTCATCAACACTGCCGGTTCGGTTGCTGCCCTGGCAGTCGCCTTCGCCACCTACCTCGGCTACTTCATCCCGCAACTCTCGCCCCGGAATTCGTTTTTTTCTCACCGCTGGCTGGTTTACAGCCACCCGATCGAGTTTGCGTTCGGATGGATGCAGTTGGCTGCGATGGCTGCGATTGCCGTGGTCACCTATTGTAATGTCCGCGGTGTCAGGATCGGCGGATGGATCATGAGCATATTAACGGCTGCGAAGGTTACGGCGCTGGTTGCGCTGATTGCCGCTGTGGTTGTCTCCGGCAAGGGGCGCCCGGCGAATCTGCTCCCCTTCTGGCCCGATCGCTGGACGGGGGACCTGACCGCAGGGCTGGGCCTCTCCATGATCTCGGTGTTGTGGGCCTACGACGGCTGGATCACCGTGACGCTCACGGCCGGCGAAATCAAAAATCCGCAGCGCAATGTTCCGCTTTCCCTGGTGGCCGGCACGCTTGCGGTCATCGCGCTCTATGTCGCGGCCAACCTGGCCTACGTGTATGTGATTCCGACTCATGTCATGGCAGGCTCTCCGCGCATCGCCGCCGATGTCGCCGCCTCAGTCCTCGGCCCGTTGGGTGTACTGCTGATCGTTGCCGGGATTCTCTGCTCCACATTGGGCACCCTCCATGGATGTATCCTGGGCGGGCCCCGATGCCTTTACGCGGCAGGCACTGACGGGGTGTTTTCCAGGAGATTCGGCAAAGTTCATCCTCGCTTCCGCACCCCGGCCGTCGCAATTGTGACCCTCGGACTCTGGGGAGGATTGCTCACACTGAGCGGGACCTATGACCAGATCACCTCCTATGTGGTCTTCGGCTCATGGGGATTTTACGCACTTACGGCGCTGGCGGTGATTGCCTTGAGATGGAAAATCCCGCACGCACCCAGGCCGTACAAGGCGTGGGGATATCCCTACACAACTCTCCTGTTCGTCGCCGTCACTTGCTGGTTTCTCTACAACACTCTGATGCGGGATATGCGGAATGCCCTCATCGGGACTTTTTTACTGCTGGCTTCCCTGCCCTTTTATTATTACTGGAAAAGAAAAGGGACGGTTGTCCGAGGAGCCTGATATCAAATGGGAAAGAAAGTTCTTCTTCTGGGACTGGGAATGCAGGGAAAGGCGGTACTGCAGGACCTGGTGCACTGCGACTACATCTCGCAGATTATTGTCGTCGACAACCATCCGGAATTAACTGCCAGCCTGAGCCAATGTCCGTCGAGGAAGGTCTCCGGCCGGATCCTCGACGCTGCTGATAAGCCAAGCCTGGCGCCGCTGATGTGCGACGCCGACGTTGTGATCGAAGCTTTGCCCGGCAACTTTGCGCTTCCCATAGGACAGCTGGCGGCGGAGTGCGGCGTCAGCCTGGTGAGCAGCATGTATTTTCTCAATCCCAACGAGTTGAACGAAGACCGTATCCGAGCCATCAAGGATCAGCTTGCCCAAATCGACCGCACGGCCAGGGCACGAGGCATCATCATTCTCAGCGAGTTCGGCTTGGATCCCGGGCTGGACCTGATTCTCGGGGCCAGGGCCATCCGTGAATTGGACAATGTCGGGGAGCTTCACATGTATGGAGCGGGAATCCCTGCCCCCAACGCACGGGCAAATCCGCTGCAATACAAGTTTTCCTGGTCGGTCATAGGAGTGATGAGAGCCTATCGCCGGCCCGCAAGAATCATCGCCGGCGGGAAAGTCGTGACTCTGGAACCGGGGACAATGTTCGAGGCGGGCAGGTATCACATGCTGGAACTGGAAGAGCTGGGGGTCCCCCTCGAATGCTATCCGAACGGCGACAGCGTTCACTACGCCCTGTTGTTCGGAATACGTGAGACGGTCAAGGAGATGGGCCGGTACACGTGCCGCCTGCCCGGCCACTGCGCCTTCTGGAATCTCATGGTGCGGTGCGGTTTTCTCGAGGAGCGGCCCGTGCAGGTCGGCGATGCGTCCGTGTCGCCGATTGCCTTTACCGGCGCCCTGCTCGGATCCCAGAAACAGTTCCACTACGCGGATGACGAGCAGGACATGGCATTCCTTCGAGTGGATGCCCGGGGAACCCGCGGCGGGAAGGGGGTGAAGATCGTATACCAGCTCATCGACACCCGCGACCTTGCGACGGGCCTCACTGCAATGCAACGAACCGTGGGTTTCACACTGAGCCTGGGGGCACGCCTGATCCTTGAAGGGAAACTGAAAAAAGCCGGACTTTTGACTCCACTCGACGTGGAGTACGAGGATGTGTTCCCGACCCTGGAGAAGCACAATATCCGCGTCCGCCGCACCGAAACTGCAATGGCGCAATAGAAGCGAAGCGGCAATGCAGCAATAACGAACCACGAAGACCTCCAAGACCTCAAAGAAACAACAGCTCCATTCATTTGAGTGCTGTTCAGATCGTCGCAGAAAAGCGGGGACGTCCCTGCTTTTAGGGGAACTTGAAGGGGCGAAACGGCGTCTTACCCCTTACACTTGTTTTCACTACCTAGGTGCTCATTGGAATTTTTGCGGCGAGGTGAAAGGCGATGGATTCCTGGCTTCAGAATATCCGGTACGCGTTCCGAGTGATTCGGCAAAACCCGGGCGTGACGGCAGTGGTAATGTTGGCCTTGGCGCTGGGAATTGGAGCCAATATTGCAATTTATAGCGTGGTAAACGCCGTCCTGCTGCGTCCTCTGCCGTACAAGGATTCCGACCGGCTGGTCCAGCTCTGGGGCCAGATGCTCAGCCGGAACATTCCCTTTCACTTCGTCTCCTATCCGGATTTTGCCGAGTGGCGGGAGCAGAATCGGTCCTTTGAATCGATGTCGGCCTACAGGCCGACGGCAATGAATCTCCTGAATCACGGCGAACCTAGAAGTCTGAACTGCCTGCTGGTCAATGCGAGCTTCTTTTCCATGGTGGGAGTGCCGCTGCTTCATGGCCGCAGTTTCGCCTCCGAGGAAGATAAACCGGGCGCTCCCAGAACTGCCGTCATGAACTACCCACTCTGGCGTGACTCCTTCGGAGCCGATCCCGGAGTCGTAGGCCGGATCATTACCCTGGACGGCAACAGCTATACCATCCTTGGCGTGCTTGCTGAGGGCTTCCAGTTTGGCGGTAATTCGGATCTTTACATTCCACTCGCCACGGCAAGCACGCGCAGCCCCGAGAGCGTGAGTGTGAGCGTCGGCGCCTATGCGCGATTGAAGCCCGGGGTGGCCTTGAAGGCGGCGCAGGCCGACATCGACACTATCTGTGCCCGCCTGAACCAGCAATACCCTGGCGGCATTCCGCGCAGCGTCCGGGTCTGGGGCGTTCGCGAGTTCATGGTGCGGAACGTGCAGCTCAGCCTGTGGATATTGATGGGCGCTGTCGGCCTGGTTCTCCTCATCGCCTGCGCCAATGTCGCCAATATCCTTCTGGCCCGAACGGACGCCCGCAGGCGGGAGATGGCGATCCGGGCCGCCCTGGGGGCGGATCGCAAACGCATCATCCGGCAAATTCTGAGTGAAAGCGTAATCCTGGGTCTAGGTGGGGGAGCACTCGGTGCGCTCCTGGCATCCTGGGGAATCGAGGCGCTGATCCGCACCCAATCCGACAGTTATCCGCTACTCCGGAATGTTTCCCTCGATGCCTCAGTTCTTGTCTTTTCGTTGCTGCTGTCCGTGCTCACCGGCGTGGCGTTTGGCATCGGTCCGGCGCTCGCCATGGCTCGTGAGGGCTCTTTCTGGAATGTGCTGGCCGGTTCGCTCAAGGAAGGCTCGGCCACTGCTTCCGGAGGCCGTTCGAGCCGGCGTGTCCGCGGGCTGCTTGTGGTTTCGGAAGTCGCGCTCTCGCTCATGCTGCTCATCGGTGCCGGCCTCCTGATACGAAGTTTCTTCCTAATCCAGCAGGTCAACCCGGGATTCAATCCCGACGGAGTCATCACGGCCGCCATCGCCCTGCCAGCCGCAAAATATCCGAACGGGCCCAAGCGCCTGGTGTTCTACCAGGACTTTCTGCAGAATCTTGAACGCGCGCATGAAGTGGAAGCCGCCGGATTTGTCGACTACCTGCCGCTTGCCGGCTCCAATGCGGGATCCGGATTTTTCCCTGAAGGCCGCCCGGCCCCGAGACCCGGCGAGGCTCCGATTGTATGGACCCGGTGGATAAGTGAAGGCTATTTCCGGACGATGTCGATCCCTTTGCTGGCAGGACGGCAGTTTGGTGAGCGTGACAGCCCTCCCGCGCCCCCAGTGGCGATTGTGAACCGGACGCTCGCACACCGCTATTGGGCTGGGGAATCTCCCGTCGGGAAGCGTTTCACCCTGCGCACTCCCGGCGAGGGTGTGCCGGTATTTACCGTAATCGGTGTTGCCGGGGATGTGCGCCACACGTCCCTGGCCCAGGAACCCGACGCGGAATTGTTCCTGTATTACCGGCAGGTGGTTCCGGCGCGCGTGACGGTCGTCGTCCGCGCCAGGCAGCAGGATACTGCGCGCCTGGCCGCGCCTCTGCGCCAGGCGCTTGCAGCTGCCGACAAGGAACTGCCCATGTCGAGACTGCAGGCCATGGGAGAAATCCTGTCCAATTCGATCTCTTCGCGGCGCTTGACCATGATGCTCCTCGGCATTTTTGCTGCCGTCGCACTCCTGCTTGCCGCCGTGGGAATTTATGGAGTCATCTCCTATTCCGTCGCCCAGAGAAAACATGAAATAGGCATTCGCATGGCGCTGGGAGCTCCACGGGAGCGCGTGATGTGGATGGTGGCCGGCGAGGCGATGCTGCTGGCCGCCATCGGAGAACTGGTCGGCCTGGCAGGAACCTTCGCACTGCGGCGCCTCATCGACAGCCAGCTCTACAGCATGACTGCGATGGACCCGCTCATCTTTATGACCGTGCCGTTTATCCTGGGTGCGGTCGCCTTTGTCGCCGCTTTTATCCCGGCCCGGCGCGCGATGCATGTCGATCCTATCATCGCGCTCAGGAACAGGTAGCCGCATCCTCAGGGGGTTCCATTCCTGGCAACCAGGATCGCTGCGGATCTGCCCGTCGGATTCCAATGCAGTCCAATCATCTGATTTCCGGATATGGCATCGGCGGCAGCGCCGTCATGAAGTGAAGATCCTTGTCGTGAACCAGGCCAAATCCGAAAATCGGCGTTTTGGCGTGAATCCTGACATTGGAGACCAGCCGATCCCCCAGTCCTGGAAAGTACTGGGATAGATATTGAGCTGTACGATTTCCAGGGGGCAGATTCAATGTTGCGATCCGATCCAGGGTGCCATTGGGTCCCCACAACTCGATGTCAACGGCGGCATTCTCGTCGCCGGCATTCAGGAGCGCAATTGCGGTTTGAAAGGTGCCATCCTGAGGTGCCAGGGGAAACAGGAAATCGGTCATTGGAGTGCCTTGAAGTTGAAAGCTGGTGAGGAACTCCCCATCGGGATTGGTAAATGAAATTGTACCCACTACAAAATCCGAGGTTGTGTTGATTTCCAACCAGCCGCTGGATTTCTGCAGAAGGACATCATGACCGAAGATTGCGGCCAGGTCGTCCTTCAGCTGGGCCCCGGGCGTTAAGTATCTCGTCACCGGCCCACACAGCAAGGCTCCGTCCGCTCCGTGCAACTTGATGGTGATTTCAGCCGGATTCGCGTTGGCGTTGATCACATTGAGGATGGTGTGGAAACCAAAGACCATGGCGAAGTGAGGAGAGAACAAGGCAGGCACGCTTGCGAATTGAGTGACGTCGATGCCGTTTAGAGCCGCCTGCTGGTCTGCGTTGCCAAAGAATTCAGAGAAGGCAAATCCCTCAGTGGAGGTGACCCTGATATAGCCATCGGTTCCCCCCGGCAGTAATGTCGCGGTATGCAGGGTGCGCACCGTGGTCATCGAACTGGGGGACGCTGCAAAGGAATCGACTTCTGGATCATAGATCTCAGCGGAGTTCAGGGTAGTGCTGCCGTCCGTGCCTCCGAGAAGGAGCACTTGGTTGTTGATCAACTTCGTCGCCGTATGGTGGTCACGAGCCGCGGTCATGGTACCGATGGTGGGTGTGAATGCGTTCAAGGCCGAATCGTACATTTCAGCGGTATTGGATGCGCTTGTCCCTCCATCGCTGCCTCCTGCGATCAATGTCCGGCCATCCGACAGCAGGGTCGCGGTGTGATAAGAACGCGCGCGCGTCATCGAATTGGCTGTTGGCGTGAATCGGCCGGTTGCGGGATCATAAACCTCCGCCGAGTTCAGATAGGAGCCGTTGTAGCCACCGGCAATCAAAACCTTGCCGTTCGCCAACAGCGTTGCCGTATGGAATGCTCGAGGCACCATCATGTTCCCGGTTGATGCGAAGGTTCCGGTTCCCGGATCATAGATTTCGGCAGTATCCACGATACGATCTCCGCTCGCCCCCCCGGTGATGAGAACCCTGCCATCGGGGAGCAGCGTTGCGGTATGGGCGTCACGCGGCGAAAGCATGAAACCCGTGGTTGCCTGGAAAGTGTCGCTGGTCGGGTTATAGATCTCTGCCGTATTGCTCGTCGCCAAACGGGTTTGCCCTCCGGAAACCAGTACTCTGCCATTCGGCAGCAGAGTCGCCGCACAGCGATACCGATATTCCATCATAGCGCCGGTTGTGACGGCGAAAGTGCCTGACACAGGATCGTAGATTTCGGCGGTATTCATGATGAGGTCGCCCGAATCTTTTCCCCCCACAATCAATACCTTGCCGCTCGAAAGCGCGGTCGCGGTGTGGCCCTTGAAGGCTCGGTTCAGAGAGCCCGCGGTTGCAGTGAAAGCACCGCCGCTTGCATCAGAGGTTTCCGCTGAAGTGAGGGTTGAACTTGCATCCTGACCGCCGACGATCAACACCTGATCCGGCAGGGATTGCGTGTAGACGGTGTTAAAAACCTGGCTGATTCTCTGCTGGCCTGTGCCGGTAGAGCCGGTGCGCTCTTCAATTACCGACCCATCCTTGGTCAGGCGGGACAGAGAGTAATTTGCCTGGCTGTAGTTGGGATTCAAAAAATTGAGCTCCACGGTGTCTCCCGTATCTCTCGAGAGCTGAGGGATGATCCAATCGTGTTGCGTCTTCGTAACCAGCGGAACTCCGTCCATCCGGTCGACATAAGCGCCCAGCCACATCGGTCTAGTCATCATGATGGCCAGGTAGCCGACAATTCCGGCTTGATCGCATTGAAAATCCAACCATCCCGTTTGTTCCGTCTCCCAATCAAAATGGAACAGCTGATCGACCGTCAGGGACATCTGGCCGTTTGGAGCCACCCAAAAATCGACCGGATTTACGATATTGGTGCCCTCTATAGCGCTGCCATAATCGGTATACGCCGTAGCCCGGACGCTGATTTCGCGGTCCGAAAGGTTGATGAGTGTGACTCCTGTGGTCTGATTTGCGTTGCTGATAAACTTAGTGCCTTGCAGCGCCGCGGAGGCGGTAATCAATTCCAGGTTGTTGCTTGCGAAGTCGAGTACGGCAAATATCTTGCCATCCGGCGTCATTGCCACACTCGAAGGCTGGTCGGCGATCGTATTTGGATTATCCCCCACCAACAACTTCCCTACAATCGCCGTGGTGGCAAGTTCCTGCTGCAGGAAGTAGTCGGAGGTCGCAGAGGTATAGTATGCGTATCTGGAGTCGGCGGAAAAGATGAGGTTGGCCGACAGCAACGGATCCGATTCTGCTGTGAATTCCCGGTATGAGTCCGGATTCGCTGTGGGAATGACCAGCAGGCTGCCTTCATTCAAAATCACCCAGTTCTGTCCGTCCGGAGTAAGTGCTGTGCGCCCCGGGGCCCAGGTGCTTGCTATCGTATTCAGGACCTCTCCCGTGGCAGGATTGAATATAAACACCGTGTATGTGTAGATCGATTCCTCGTCAAGTGACTGTCCGCGGCTCGCGATGATTCCCGTACTGCCGTCTGCCGACAGAACCGCGTTGTTGAATACGCTGAATGCGGCATAGGAGTCCGTATCGGAAGCTTTCAAGACAGCCTTCTGCGTCATGGTGGCAGGGTTCACAAAAACCAGTTGGGCCGTCGAGGAGTCGACAACCATGAGCGTGCTGTCTTCCGGCGTAAGCGTGATCGGGCCCGGAGTCTGCAGTCCGCTCAAGCGGCCGAGTTCCTGTCCGGACGGCAGGCTGAACTTGATGACTTCTCCCGTTCCGGTTGAGGAAATGAATCCTTTGCTGCCGTCGTGAGCAATGGTCACCGTGCTACCGAATCCGAAGTCGGCGCCGGAGAAAGCAAGCGTCGAGACCAGGGCCGCGCTATTGATGTCAATCAGAAAGATCCTGTTGTCCCACGCCGAGACCACGGCTACGGTGCGGCCATCCGCCAGAGGTGTCATGTAGGTCGGTTTGCCCCCGGTTTCGATGATTTTAAGAACTTCCCCGGTCACCGGCGAGAAGACAATCACCGCACCGGATCCGGTACAGGCGACAAAACCCCGCTGGGAATCAGGCGAAAACAGAATATTGGGCGCGACGTTATCGCTCGAGTCTGCGTTCACGTCAAAAATCAGCATCTTCGAGTTCTGACCACCTGCGAGCAATACCGTCCCGTCGCCAAGCAGGGTGGCGGTGTGATTCTGTCGCGCCGCAGCCATGGCCCGCGGCAGCGCGGCAAAGGTTCGGCTGGATGGGTTGTAGATCTCGGCCGTGCTGAGTTCTTTCCCGTTGGAACCGCCGGCGATGAGAACCTGGCCGTTTGCCAGCGTAGTCGCTGTAAGCCCCTCTCGGGCGGCGGTCATGGCTCCCGCAGTCGCCGTGAAGGTGGCCGCTGCGGGATCAAAAATCTCGGCCGTTCCGAGCGGATTGTCGTTCGTGCCGCCCGCGATTAATATGGTGCCGTCCGACAACAATGCGGCGGCATGATTGCCACGCGCGCTGGCCATCACCTTCGCCGCGTTCCTGAAGACGTTATTGGTTGAGTTATAAATCTCCGCCGTGGCCAGATAGCTGTCGTTATATCCGCCGGCAACCAGGACTTCCCCGCTGGACATCAGGGTCATCGTGTGGTAGGAGCGGGCTTCACTCAGGCCGGCAGAAAGCAGCGTGAAGGTGCGTGAAGATGGGTCGTAAAGCTCGGCCGTTTTTAGATAGTTGCTGCCGTCATAACCACCGACGATCAGAACCTTTCCGCCCGGCAAAAGGGCCGCAGTGTGATAGGCGCGCGCACTGCTCATCGCTCCTGCCGTCGCCGTGAACTTCCCTGTGGAAGGGTTGTAGATTTCGGCCGAGTCCAAATAACTCCCGTTGTAACCGCCGACAATCAGCACCATCCCGTTGGTCAGCAAAGTTGCCGTGTGGGCAGCCCGTGGGACATTGAGGAAACTTGGCACCACTTCCGAAGTCGAGGAATCCACTGTGTTTGTTTGGGAGAAAGCAGCCGTTGCCGGATCGAAGATCTCGGCGGTCTGGAGATAGTGGCCGCCGTCATGCCCGCCGGCGACAAGTACCTGGCCTTTCGGCAGTGTCGTTGCCGTGTGAGCTCTCCGAGCCTCGATCATGATGCCCGTCGGCGCAAAAACGGCCGGGAGGCCGGAATCGTAAATCTCCCCCGTATTGTTGACTTTGTTCTTGTTGGGCTCAACCCTGGCGACAAGGCGAATCTGGGCTCGAAATTCAGGCGGCAGTCCGAAAATAACCAGGCCGAATGCCAGCAAAACTCCATAATGTGCACGATGTTTCACGGACATGCTCCACTCCTCCTATCGCATACAACCCGGAAAGGTTTCCCTGCATGGGCCGCGGGAACCGCCGCTTTACCCGGCGTCGTCTCCCGGCAGTCCTAGCCCGGATGATTCACGGGACAAAAACCCAAAAAATCTTGAAGCACAGATGAACCTGGCCCGGGTCGCTGCCAGGATCGCCTCGGGCGACTGCATAGTTTACCGCGAATCTCCATGAATTGTGGCCATAAAATAGCTTATACGGTGGATCTTCGCATTTGTGCCACCGAGGCCTTCAGAAAAATCGGGGTATGACCAAAAAAACGAGGTCTAGCGCAATCTGCCTGTAGCAAACCTCTTCCTGTTCGTAGTATAAGACTTTGATCCGTGGCAATGAGAATTGCCGCTAAACAATACGAACGGAATAGGAGTTGTGTGTGGCTTTTAGATTCAGAGTAGGGTTGCTGCTGGCATTGGGAATAGCGATGCTGGGTGCCGAAGTTGCGGCCCAGATATCCTCTTCCCGGTTGAAGGGTGTGGTGCGAGACTCCTCCGGGGCGGCGGTCCCTGGCGCTCGAGTGAGCGTTTTGGAGGTCGAAAGTCAGGTGCGAATGGAGATCTTGACCGACGAGCAGGGAAGGTACTTTTTTCCGGCTATCCCTCCCGGGGAGCTCACCGTGACCATAGACGCCAAAGACTTTCGCCAGGCTGTCAACAGGCAGGTGGTCTTGAGCATTAACCAGACCCTTGACCTCAGCTTCAAACTCGAGAAGGTGGATCCTCATGGAGACCCGCAGCAAACGAGCACCGGCGATTTGACGGAAATAACCGATGCGCAGGTTGCCCGCACCTTCCTGAAGCGGGAGATCGATCTGCTTCCGGTGTGGAGAAATAGGTTAATGAACCTGGCCGCTTATCAGCCGGGCATCCAGACGGAAGGTGGCAGCGAAGCGTTGTCCCGCACGAACGGTACACGGCTAAGCAGCAACAATCTGACCCTGGATAGCATGGATGTAAACGATCTCGCATCTCCTCGCCTCGGGCTTTCACTGGCGGCACTCAATGCCGATTCCATCGCGCAGTTACGCGTCGTAACCGACGGTGGCAAGGCCGAATACGGGCGCAATGCCGGCGCTCAGGTGATGCTGGTGACTCGATCGGGCGGCAGCCGTTGGTCGGGCAGTGCATATAACTTTCTGCAGAACGAAGTCTTTAACGCCAACGATTTTTTCAATAATGCCGTCAATAGTGAGCGACCGAAGGCGAATCAAAACACATTTGGCTTCTCCCTGGGCGGTCCGATCATCAGGAACCGCACATCGATTTTCGGCAATTTTGAGGGGAGCCGCCTGAACAAGGAGATTGTGCGCAATCGTACGGTCCTCACATCGTATGCGAAGTCCGGCCTTTTCACCTGGTTGCCTCAAACAAGTAACACGGTTCAAACCTACGACATCGCGGCGAATGATCCCCGGGGCCTGGGGATCGACCCGCAGGTCGCGCAGATACTCGATCTGATGCCGGCCGCCAATAACGGCGATGTCGGCGACGGCCTCAACACCGCAGGATACCGTTTCCGCAATCCCATAGACGGCAGGGAGAACCAGTTCACGATCCGGGTCGATCACAACCTCTCCGGCAACCACCGGATTTTCTATCGGCACAGCTGGTCCAATGGCAACCAGGTGGATTGGCGGCGCAATGCCGATGCCACCTTTCCCGGCCAGGCTAGTGGAAGGGAACAGGTGAACCGGTGGGGATTCTCCCTGGGCTCGGATTGGGCAATAACTCCGCTCGCCATCAACGAATTCCGCATCGGGCGGCAGAGCGCATCGAGCACGCTCCTGCGCCCGGCCCGCCTTTCAGAACCAATGATGATCTCCGGCCTCTGGACGGATCCGCTGAATCCCGATTTTCCTTCCAGCCAAGGGTCACGCATCTATCAAATAGCGGATTATCTCACCGTCCTGCGGAACGAACATGCGTTCAAAGCCGGTATCGATGCGCGCTTTGCCAGGCAAACCTCCTCAAGCGCGGCCGGTTCCTATCCCGATATCACATTCGGGACCTCGTATGGCAATCTCCCGCCATCATCCATCGGCCCCGGTTTGTCGCAGGTCACAACGGAGGAACGGCAGACATTCGAAGCGCTGTATAACGCGCTGCTGGGACGCATGGAAACCGTGTCGCAAACGTTCTACAGCGATCTCAAGACCTTCCAGCCGTCCGGCACACCGCGAACACGAGACTATGCATTCCGTGGGTTCGGCGCTTTTCTCCAGGACGACTGGAGGTTGAGGAAAGACTTTTCGGTAAGCTTCGGCGTGCGTTTTGACTTCAGCAGCGTGCCCGCCGAGCGCAGCGGCCTGCAGGGCGTGTTGGACCAGGCAACAGAAATCGGACAGGGGGATCCCATCGGAGACTTCTCGGTTCAGTCCGGGAGTGCCTGGTACAAGAGCGATTATGAAAATGTGGCCCCTCGAGTCGGCTTCGCCTGGAATCCGCGCGGTGATAGGACGCTCACCATTCGCGGCAGCTTTGGAGTTTTCTTTGACCGCCTCCCAGGGGCCGTCACAAACTTCGTGGATGCCAATACTCCCGGCTTTGCCCAGAAGTCATCGCTCTTTCCCAACCTGTCTTTGCGCGATATTCGACTCAGTGACGGCATCCCGCTTCCCGCACAACCTGTCACTCCCACTTTGACGCCGCCGGCCACGCGCTCCACAACGGCCGCCATCTTTGATCCGGAACTGCGTAATGCCTCCATCCGGCAGTTCACGCTGACGCTCCAAAAAGAGCTATCCCGCAACACCGTCGTAGAGGCGGGTTATGTGAGCACGCGCGGAACCCGTCTCTTCCAGCATGCGAATCTGAACCAACTCAAGATTGAAGGGGATTTCCTCGGATCCTTCAACGAGATTCAGGCATTTCGGAATGCCCTCACACCGGTTCCGGCAGCCAACACACTCGTACGCATCTTCGGGTCCGTAGCGGGAGCCGTCAATGCACTCGGGGGCAATACTTTCGACAACGGACTGGTGGGTGCAGCGGCCGATCGTGTAGACCGCAACTACTTCAGCCGCTATGCCGCCGCGGGGCTTTCCGACTACTACCTTCGGGACTTCCCACAATTCGACAAGCTGATCATGGGAACAGACCGCGGTCAATCCTACTATGATTCGCTGCAGCTCAGGCTGCGCCATCGCTCTCGCGCTCTGAATGTTGCGGCAGGGTACACGTGGAGCAAATCGTTGGATACGATTTCAAGCGATGGCGGCAAGTATGAGGCTCCGATTGACAGCATTACCCTCTCCATGAACAAGGCGCGCAGTGATGCGGACCGGCCTCACGTGTTCAGCGCAGCAATTGCCTACGATCTTGCGCCTGCCTGGAATACCTGGCTGAGGGATCAACCTCGATGGGTTGGCGAGATCGCCGG
>CAYGWQ010000065.1:0-20673 GCA_964353465.1 uncultured Acidobacteriota bacterium
ACCGGTCTTGCAATTATATCTACACCAGCACAAATGCGTACAAGGTCCAGGCTTCAGCGCCGCTTTGTTTCGATCCGCCGGCCCGTAACCCCAGTGCAAAAGCGGTGAAGCATCGCCCCTTGGAGTTCGGCGCTTCTAAGCCGCCTTGTATCGATTTACCGGGCTGCTGCCGTGTACCAATGTGGCGATGCCTCACCGCACTCCAAGGCGCCTGCGGCGCACAGCATGAACCCGCCTTCTCCTGAGCTAATTTGGACAAGCCTGATTCTCTTGCGCCCCTTCGGGGCTGGGAATTCCATTTCTGTCACTATATTTCATGATGATCAATAATTGCCGCGCATGTTTTTGCAGATTTTGCCGCCTTTCATAACGAACGCGACCCGGCGCAGCGCCGTGATGTCTTGAAGCGGGTTCCCTTCCACGGCGACGATATCGGCTTCCATGCCGGGTGCAATCGATCCGATCTTCTCTGCCAGATTCAAGGATTGTGCTGCGAGCGATGTCATGGAGACGATGGCGGCCATCGGGTCCTGTCCGCCTTTTTGAACCCGGTAGATCAGTTCCTCTATGTTGCGTCCGTGAGCGCCGGCCACTGCATCCGTGCCGAAAACGATCTTGAGTTTCTTGGTGCCGAGTGCTTGCTTAAACATGGCGAGGTCGACCGGGATCGCCTTTTCCATCGCCGCAAATCCCTCTTCGTTGTAGTTGCCGATGCCCAGGTATCGCGGCTTGTTTTGGATGTAGTTTTGCTTGACCAGACCGATATTCGGATCGAAATAGGTGCCGTGGTCGGCCATCAGCTGCAGCACATCGGCGCCGACGAGCGTGCCGTGCTCGATACAGGTGCAACCCGCCAGGACGGCCGCCCGGATGGCATCATCGCCGTAGGCGTGCACCATGGTCCGCAGCCCCAGTTTCCTGGCCTCTCCGCAGGCTACCTGGATCTGTTCGTCGCTCAGGGTTTGGCCGCCGCCGTCGCGAATGCTTTTCGAGGCGAAGATCTTTATCAGATCGGCGCCGCCGGCCGCCGTCTTCTTCACATACTCCCGGATCTGCTCCGGTGTGGCGTTGGCATTGGTGAAAGCCACCAAGGAGGTCAATACCCTGGGCCCGGGTATGATGCCGCGGGCGATGCCGTCGCGCAGTTCCTTGTCGATCGCCGCGCCCACGCTCTGGACGGTTGTAAAGCCGGCCATCAAGGCAGCGTAGGCGTTTTCCATTGCGAAGAGCATGGTGAGTGAAGGTGTATCCCTGGTCGAAAACCGCCCGTCCAGGCCGAAGTGCCAGTCAAGGTGCACATGGGTATCGATCCAACCGGGAAGCACCGTCAGACCCTGCAGGTCATAAGTGATTGCGTTTGCCGCAGGCGCGGTAGGTCCGACGCTGCGGATGCGCGCGCCATCGACTTGAATGCTGGTATTGCGGGCCGTGCCCCCCTTGCCGTCCAAGAGGGTGCCGGCACGAATCACGATCGGCCTTTGCTGAGCCGCTCCCAGGGAGGCTGAAATGAGAACGCCACAGAGCATCCATGCTGCAGTTTTCATATTTTCCCGTCCTTGCTTCCATGGCAGATATGCTGCCGCTGCCAACGATCAGCCACGCCCAGGAATCCAGAAACCGGTCGTTTTGAAAACCTGGGCTCTCTCCGAAATTGACTTCATGGTTCCTCCTTTACAGGACAGGCCGTGCCGGCACCACGGGCAAGCGGCGCCGGACGCGCCGGGCAAGGTCAGCCTTGTGGGCTCAAGATAGGATCATCCGGCGAGAGATGCAAATAAAAAGCTTTGCCGGTGGACACGGCATGCGGCGTGCGCTCCGACATGTCTGTTATTCACGGATAAGACTCTGAAACTCGGCGGGAACTGCACATGTCATTGAGCGGCAAGGGAGCAAGACCATAGTTCCCTCATAGGGAACGTCGAAGAGAAACCGTTCGACCGGACGCGCCAAAAACGCTTGGATTGGTGTTATCATTTTGCTAACATCATCCTGTGAACGTTGTCAGCAAGCGCGGATTGATGGGACTCGTGGAGGAAAAGCCCGAAGCGGCGGAGGAAACGATCGCCTGGTACCGTGTCGCCCGGGCTGCCGAGTGGAAGAATCTGGCGGATGTCCGGCAGAGCTTTCCGAGCGCCGATCTTGTGGGAAACGTCCTGATCTTCAACCTGCGCCATAACCGGTATCGGCTGATCGTTCGGGCCTCATTCCGGATCAAGACGCTATTTGTGAAAGCGATGCTGACGCACAGGCAATACGACAGGGGGGAGTGGAAAAAATGGGCGTGACAGCTTTGGACCCGGTGCGGTACGGCGAATTGTGCGCCGAAGCCATTCCCAAAGTGATCGCGAACGAGCGGGAATTCGACCGCATGACGAAAGAACTGGAGAATCTGGCGTTTCGCGAGAATCCGACTCCCGAAGAGACCGCCCTTGCGGAGTTGCTCGCAAAGCTGATCCAGGATTACGACGATCGCCGTCACCCGCTTCCTGACCTTCCTCCTTACAAACTGATCCGGTTCCTAATGGATCATCGGGGCCTGCGGCAAGCCGACCTCCTGCCCATTTTCGGCGCCCGCAGCATCGCATCGGACGTGCTGAACGGCAGACGGGAGCCCAGCAAAGCCCATATCCGCAGACTGGCCGAGTTCTTCCAGATCCCGGCGGGATTGTTCATATAAACGGCGCATGCCCAATTATTTAAAGCCGGAAGAAATCCGTTTCCTGGAATTTCGAGGTCATGGCGCCTGTCACCGAAAATGATGCTATCCTCACCCCAGCAGCTCAGAACCAATTGCCTATTATAGACGGTTGCTCGGCCGGGCCCGAGCTTGCCAAACGATCTTACATCGTGCGGGGAGTTTGCCATGCTCAGCAAGTCCCTTGAGACATGGTCGTTGGGGCGGTTCCTCCCACTTCTCATTTTCATAACCCTTCCCGCTGTTTACGCGGCACACAAAGCGCGCGCCCCTGGACGCCTCGATCCATCGAAACCTATCCATCCAGGCTAACAAGCGAAGGTGTGACGATTGCGGCGGATCCCCTGATCCCCGATACGGTTGCAGGGCTGATTGCTCACTCTGCGCCAATTCCCAGGGCTTGCGCCCTGGGCTTTGCTGCTGGACCCCTTCAGGGTCCCAATTGAAACCTTATCTAAGCGCCATTCCGGGTTGTCCTCTTTTCGCGCAGGCCTAGCCGACTACGGCCCGGCGACGGCTCGAAGAGCGGTGGCTGCAGCGGCCGGTGCGATCCCCGGATCGGCGGCATAGGTACGGATGGCGGCCAGGTGGTCGCCCCAGAGAAGTGCGTTCGGAGGGCGCAGCGCATCTTCGAGCCCACCCGGTTCCACAACCCGGTTTTCCACAGCCAGCGCCTTTGCTAGCCACAACCCGGCCTGGAGCAGCGCTTCGCGTTCCTCCTCGAGCAAGCCGCCGCCACCGAGCAGAGCAGCCATTTTCAATTTGCGGTTTGCCTGCCGGCGGTGCTCCTGGACAAGCTGCCGTTCGGCCTCCGTGAGCGCCGATGTTTTATTCTCAGCGGCCATGCCAAGGTCGCGGATGGCTCGCGTGCTCGGGGAAATCAGGCCGGCAGCCGCCAGGCGCGCCATCGCCTCATCTGTCGCGCGATCGATCACTTCGAGCCTCACCGGCGCGAGCGGATCCGAAACGTCCCTGCCAAAGAATTCCTCGAACGGCTCAGCCAATTTTTCCTGATATTGAGGCGCATCGCGATCCACCACGATCACGATCACCGAATGCGGACCCTCGAGCGGGTATCGCTCTTCGCAGCGGACGCAGGCGGGGCCCAGGAGCTCTCGCGCAATCTTGCTGAAGCCGAGCGGCCGGTCCGCCGGCAGCGTCTTCTTCTTGGGAGCGGGCGGCGCAGTCTTCTGCGCCGGCGAAATCAGCTGCTCCAGGCGGGCCAGGAACGCCTGTTTGCCGCCGCGGAAACGGATCGCGCCGAGGTCTCCGCGCAGGTCCAGGATGCCATCGGCAAGCGCCTGCTTGATCGAGAGAGTCTCCAGCATCCGTTGTTCGATGGTATTTTCCGACACCAGGTGGATCACAGTGACCGCCCGCGTCTGATGTTTGCGCCAAGCGCGAGCGATGCGCTGTTCGAGGCGCGCCGGATTCCACGGCAGGTCGCAATTGACCACCACGCTCGCATTCTGCAGGTTCAGCCCCGTGCTGCCGGAATCCGTGCTCAGAAACACGCGGCAATCGGGACTGCTCTTGAACAGCTGAATCTCGGCCCGGCGGCGCCGCTGCGGGACCGACCCGGTATGCCAGGCATATCCGATCCCCAGGCGTTCGCACAATTCCTTCACCAGCTCGAGCATGCGCGCCCATTCGGAAAAAACGAGCACCTTGACATCCGTATTGTTGCGGCATTCCTCCAGGATTTTCTCCAGTTCCGCCAACTTTGGACAGGCGCGGTCTTCGGGGTCCAGGATGAAATTCGTGTCGCAGATCATGCGCATCATGGCGAGTTCGCGCTGCAGCTTGTCCGACTCCTGCGGGGTCAGGGGGCGCCTCTTTGCGATCATCACCAGGCGCGCCACCTGGGCTTCGTGCGCCGTGTAGCTGTCCGCTTGCGCCGGGCTGAGCGCCACAAAATACCGCTGATCGGTGCGTTCCGGCAGCTCGGTCTCGACATCCGCCTTGCGGCGGCGCAGCAGGAACGGCTTGATGCGCTGATGCAGCTTTTCGAGATTGCGATAACCGGCGGGCCGGCCGCGCTCGTCCAGTTCGTAAAATTCTCGGTTGAAGCGGAACAGCGGTCCGAGCACCGACGGGTCGAGAAACGACATCAGTGAGTGGATGTCGTCGATCCGGTTCTCGATCGGGGTGCCGGTCAGGACGAAAGCGTAGCGGCTCTGCAGGCGCTTGACGGCCTGCGCCGTCTTGGTGCTCCAGTTCTTGATGCGCTGGGCCTCGTCCAGGATCACGACATCCGGCTGGAGCCGCTCGTTGACGTCGAGGGCATCGGAGAGCATCTGCTCGTAGTTGACGATCGTGTAGAATGGCGCGGAGGCATACAGCTGCAGGCGCTTGCCGCGGTGACCGTAGACGAGCTGATAGGGGAGATTAGTGAAGCGCTCGATCTGCTCCTCCCACTCGGTCTTCAGCGAAGCGGGGGTCACGACCAGCACGCGCTTTGCTATGCCCAGACGGTGCAGCAGCGCGCACGCAGCGATCGCCTGGATGGTTTTGCCCAGCCCCATTTCATCAGCCAGCAGGGCGCGTTCGCTGAAGGCGAGGTGGAGCATGCCCTCGCGTTGATAGGGATAGAGCGGCACCAGCGTCTCGTGCGCCGGCCACTCTCCGGACTGGACCTTTTGTTCGTACTCCCGCAGAGCGCGCCTCCGCCCCTGCGCGCGGCGCCGAGCCTCGAGCCAGGGCGGCACTTCCTGGGAAATGCGCAGCGACGGGATGTGCGCGCCCTGCAGGATCGAAAGCGCTTCTTCAGGATCGGCGATCCGGATCAGGCTGTTTTCGCCGATTGCCGGTCCGAGCGCAGCCGGCAGTTTGCCGTTAAAGCCTTCGATACGCAGCGCATCGGCTACGAGATCGGGCACCACGTCCACGCGCCCGGCGCCGTTGCGTTGCGCCTGCCGGAACAACCGGGGATGACGCGCTTCCAGGTAGAGAAGCGTCGCTTCCACGTGCTTGCAGGTGCCGAGGGCGTTGATGCGGAAATCGACGCAGTTACAGGAGCAGCGCCGCTGCGACACGCTGCGAATCTCAACCGTGTAGGTCAGCCCGCTACCCGACCTCACCGCGAAATTTGAAAAAATCGGGAAGCGCGGATCGAGGTTCTGCACACGTAGAGACTCCGTCTGGGCACGATACCGGCGCCTGGCGATCTCCTCTTCGTCCGTGGTGCGCCAGTTATGGATGGAAGGGAGCTTCGCCTGCAGATCCTCGGTCGTCTTCATGGCCAATTTCCTTTCGAATTGGACGATGCTAACACCCAAAAAGAAACTTTTCTCCACGTTTTTTTGCACCCTCGTGGTTTCCGGATGGGCAGGTGGTCGTACTTGTCTCGAACACGGCGGGAAACAGTGAGATTTGGATTAACCGCGCGAGTGGCGCTGATGCTTTCCAGTTGAGCGCTTCCCATTCCCCTCCCGACTTAGCCACGCATCAGACTGAGCCATACGTCCAGCCCGGTACGAACCGTCAAGTAAACAGAAACAACGAGCATCAGACCCATGGCGAGATTGCTCAGCCAGCCGTTGCGGTGCTTCCCCATGAGAGTCCTGTCATTCGCCAACATCAGCAGGGCGGCCCCCAGGATCGTCCACACCAGCCATCTGCCAATCCGGGCATAGCCTTGAAGCAGACTTTCTCGTGTGATCAGGACATATCGGGCAGAGGCGTCAACCCAGACATAGCGAAAGAGCAGAGCCAGTGCCAGTGCCCATAGCAGGCTGTAGCCGTAACTGGCACCGGCCGCAGCGTTGGACACAATGGATCCAGGCCCGGTCATCGCCGCCAGAAACGCCAGTCCGGGACCGAGACCTCCCCACCGGAGCCACCACCGGCGTTTCGTGATCGCCTCCTCTGATGCCTGACTATCCTCCAAACTTCCCCCTCAGGATGTGCAATGGCAGCAATTTCAAGGCTCCGGTGGTATAGGGCTCACTGCGAACCACGCGCAACGTAGCCGCATCCCGCCACACTCCCGTCATGAGGCTTCCACCAGGCACAGCTCTCAGCACCGAGAGGACTGTCTCCACCATTATCTGCTCCGGCACCGGCCCCAGCCTTGGGCTTACGAGCAGGTGGACTGCCGGCACGCCGTTTTCCTCTACTTCTACGAACTGGTAATCGATCTGGCTGCCTCCGAATCGGGCTGGCAGCACCTCTTCAACCAGGGCTATGATCTCGGTCCCAAGGAAAGTGGTCCCGGCGCTGGTCAGTTTTTCAAAGCTTCGCACATCATGAATATGCGTGCGGAAGCCCATCCGATCCAACAGGCACCCGCAGCTCCGCTCGGAAACGATGCCATAGTCACCAAGCTCCACATTGAGCATCAGCTTTGGACAACTCCGCAGCATTGTGGTGAATAAGAAGGAACCCGCTTCCAGCCCGCTCTCTCCGACTTCCTTCCGCCGCTGGATCATTGCCACTTTATCGGTCATCAGGTGAACCTCATCGACATGTTCCGGATTGCCGCAAGCCAACCCGATGAACCCGATCTCGGCAGCAGAGTAAAAACTCGCCGCGCGGCACCCCACCTCTTTCACCAGGTGCGCCTTTGCCGATGTGTAGGGTTCGGCACTCACTCGGAAAAAGGAACCGGAAATATCCAGCCCCTCTTCTTTGGCTGCAAGGCAAATGCGCGCGCCGGTGCTGGCGTTGGTATCCATTAGCGCCGGAGCCCCTTCCCGCTTTTTTTGTGCAAGCCACCGGGCAATGCGGACTGCGGAGGCTGGCGGCACGTGCTCCGGCTTTGGCATGGGCCTGCCCCAAAGCCGGCCGAGAAATCCGTTGGCGACCGTGAAGCAATGGAATTTTATGTCCTCGGCGCATGCTATCTTTTTCCTTTGGCTGAACCACTTCTCAATGCTGCGTCCGATCTTGGCGTGTCGCAGCCAATTTTTGATACCGACCATGCCGGGCGGCAACTCCCGCCACATGCCGGTCGCGGCACCGGCCAGGCCAAATTCCATCAGGAAGAGCTGGGTCTGCGCAGCTTCGTATGTCAACAAGTCCAGATCCACGACCAGCCGCGTCCTCGGTCCCCGTGACCCTCCGGTTTTCGCCTCGTAATGTTCATGGAGGAGCGGATTGTCGAAATCCCGAGGCTGCGTACTAATTTCCAGGCCCGCCCGGCGAATCGGCTTCCGCGATTTGAACTCGTCAATCGAGACGAATACACCGAGGTCTAACAGCTTTTGCAGCGCTCCCTCGATGCCGTGGATCGAAACCAGGCGGTTTGCCTCTGAGAAGTTCAAACCAGCATGATCCAAAAGCGCTCGATACGGACTCCTCGAGTTTTCGAACACGCCGCGTTTCAGGATTTGAAGGAACGATTCCTGCCGGTTTCGCTGCTGGCACTGGATGAGTTGCAAGCATTCTTGCTCGGTTAAGGTAGTCTGGAGGAACGCCCTCAAGCCGGCGGCGTAACGAGCGATCATTCTTGTGGTCTCAAGCATGGAGGCTCATTTCCAGCACGCCTTCTTTCACTCGAGGCTCTGTTGATGTGGCAGGCACGATCCTGGAGACACGTGGACGGCCTGAGCTTATCCTGCACATTCCCTTGCTTTCAAAAAGACTGGCAGGTCCCCAAGCAGCGCCCATCCTATCACCTCAATCAGGTCCGCGCAAATCCTCGGCAGATCCGGAATACCGCCTGTCTCTAAAATTTCGGGGACAGGTTATCAACGCCATCAGCCTCAACTGCATGGTCGGGAACGCTTCCGCGGCAATCATCGAGAAGATCCGGCGCGACTACGATGACATCCCGATCATCACAGCGGTGTACGCCGGCGGCGAAGATCCGGCGCGGCGTTTGGGCCTCGAAGCGTTCGTAAGCCAGGTGAAGGCCCACCGCCGGCGTGGCACCACGTGAAGGAGAGGGCTTAAGTTGGGTTTCGGTTTGGGGAGCACAGTCCCCTTTGAGCCGCGATCGCCCTTCAGCTTTTCTTGGATGTAACCGCGAAGAAGGAGTTCAATTGCTGCTCGACCTGGGTGCTTTTGCATTTGGGGCAACGAACTTTCTTCGCGTCGTGCGCGCTGACGCTCATGAAAACCGAAAATTTCTTGCGGCATTTCTTACAAAGGTATTCGTATGTTGGCATATAAATACCCTCCGGAAGTTTATTCTTGAAGGTTCAGGCACCCCAATTATGGCCCAGTTTCTGCCCGAATGGCAATAGCCTACTAGGGTACCGAACTGGACAAGGTGCCTGGCGCCGGCCGTTATTTCGGGGACAGGCTACTCAACCTCGAAATCCCAGTGCGCGCGCAGCCCCAGGATTGTTCAATGTAGATTTCGAGGTTGAGCCGCCTGTCCCCGAAATGAAGCTACTTTTGGGCTGCAGGGGCGAGCAGGCGCTCAGCGGTCGGGAACTTCGGCTCGATATCCACGGGAATGCTCTGCAGCTTGTCCAAGGCCCGTTTGATCTCCGGCCGCACTACCGCTAAACGTTTGACCATGTCCTGCGCCTTGGCGTAATTTCCCTCCGCTTGCAAGGTCAGCAGCTCCCGCGTCAGCGCGATCACTCCGTCTTTGATCCTGGCCGGATTCACGGTGAAAGTGCCGTCGGGCGAAATCCGGAAGGCGCCGTAATCCAGGAGATTGTTGAGCTGGATTGCGATGCCGCGGCCGTGAGCCTCATTGACGCCGAAGCGGATCGATCGGAATGCCGAGGCGAGGAAGGTATCGTACATCGACTGCGCCAGCGTCTTGTCAAGCACGCCTTTGTCCACCAGGTACTGCAGTGCGAACAGGCCTGAGATATCGGCCTTCGCTTCTTCGATTGTGCTGTAGGTTTCCTTCAATTCCTGGCGCACCGTGGTGGCGCGCGTGCCGGCCTTGATCTGATGCGGACCGAGGCCGTGCATCAGTTCGTGCATCACCGTATGCGTGAAAAAGGCGTCGAAGGAGACGTTTTTCTGATCGGCGGCAGCAAGCACAACCCGGGAGATGGGCACCAGCGCAACCTGGAATTTCGCCTGCTGCATATTCCTGAGCATGACTCGCTTGGCTCCCTTTTCCCTGATTACGCGCTCGTCATTGGGGAGGTTGAACGCCGCGGTCTGGACGCCGCTGTTGCCGTCGCCCGCAGCCAGGACTACGTTGACCACCCGGATCGGCGCCATGCCGCCCAGCTTGGGGTTGCGGTATTTGGGATCGAAGGGGAGGTGATCCTCGATATCCTGCAGTTGGGAACTCAGCTTTGCCAGCTTTGCCGTTTCCCCATCATCGCGAATCGCAATGAAAGCCTCGAAAGCCGCTTTGTAGTTGAACCACTCGTCTTCATAAACTTCATAGGGACCAATCGTCGGTTCGATGCTGGCCTCCAGCTCCATCCAGGCCACGTCGCTGGTGTAATAGTCGTTGCTCAAGAACGCTTCCGCGCGGCTGGTAAGGTAGCTCTTGAGTGTCGGCTGTGAAGTGAGAGCCGCCGCTTCGCGCAGCAGCCTTGCAGCTTCGGTCGATTCATTCTTGTGCTCAACAGGGTACGGCACAATAGCGAATCCTGGTGCGGTGGATGCCGGCGGCCGGCGGATGGTTGTGAAAAATCCGGTTGCCAGGGCACGGTTCTTTTCCGGCAGGGTCTTGATCCAGGCCTCAACCTCGGCTTTCGTGGCACCGGCCGGATAGAAATTAGCACCTTCAGGCTTGTGCGGGGCCCCGGGGATGAACGGGGCATTCTCGTCGAGACGGGACCAGGGTCCTTTGTTGATAAGAAAATAGTGGAGCCGCGCCTTGCCCAATGGCGAAGTGTCCTTCTTCAGTTGCTGCAGCATGTTCTCGTTGCCTGCCCACACCTGGCGCAGGAAAAGGGTGTCCATGATCCTGGCGGCCTCGACCAGCTTGGCGAGGGCTTTCTGTTCTCCCGCAGGGAGACGCGATATGTCCGCAGTGATGTCCACGGGTGCAAAACGCGCCGTCATGGATTGCAGTCTTGCCAAATCGGGCATGGGAGCCTCCTGGGAGGGGCGTCGGGCGGCACCCGCCATAAGCGCCGTGAAAACTACGAATGAAACAAGCAGCATTCTTTTCATGGGCTACCTCTTGGAAGTGATGAGTGATGAGTCATGAGTGCTTAGTGATAAGTAAGATCCGAATTTGCCCTCGAGTGCATTGAACCACGAACTTCATGCGTCCGCCAGCCCCAATATGACGGCGCGGGGAGAGCGATGGGAACGCTTGTCTGCGTGGCATGGATGCTTCTTCTGTTCCTGCCTTTGCCTATGGATAGTCCGCACAAGGTGCCGTTCTTGGCTATTCAGCCGCTTCTACCGGTGTATCCCTGATCTCAGTATGGCGCGCAGCCGTGCCTGGTGGCCGTAACTTTCATTGCGTAGTCTTGTGATGTCAGGAAAACGAAACTGCTCGAGGAAGCACGACAGGCGGGCTTTACGGGCCAGCAGAGACGCGAAGGCAGGCAACTCCCGGTGGCCGACACTCAGGGAGGAAAGATCCAAATTCTTCATCAGCAAGCCTGTTTTCTTCTCACCGAACAGGGATACAGCCGGCACGCCATACCCCATGCAAATCATCGGTGTGTGCAACCGCGTCGAAATCAGAAGATCGAGGGAAGCAAGGAACTCGAGGTCCGCAGCAAGATCGGAGAATTGACGGCATCGGACGTTCCGACCACGGATGAGTCGGCCCGCACCGCGATAGGGCCGCATGCTCCTGTCCGTGGTATCCAGAAATGTGAACTCACAATCCGACCTGATTCGAGTAATCATCCACAGCAGAGGCAGAATGTGAAGGGCGTGCTTCCGGGCGAGGTTCGACAGGTAAATATCCACTCCTATCTTCGTGGTTCCCCGATGATGCCGGCCGAAAGGAAAGTGGTCGGCTGTCTGCCAGACCACGTCCGGGAAGTAGTCCCCCTGCACTCCATACTTTTTCAACAACTCAACATCCTGAGGATTCCGCACACTGACGTATTCCGCGGCATTCAAAAAAGCCTGCTTGTAGCCCGGAATGAGGCGAGGCGGACATTCGCCGGTTCCTCCCACTGACAGCGCACAGAATCGCAATCCCCGGTGGCCTGCCATTTCAATCAGGCGGTCATAATCCCGCGACGCCCCTCTGTACAGCAGTTCATAGGTGAAAGCAGACCATGAAACCAACAGCCCGCCGCCGCCCCACAGCAGAAGCTGGGCATCAGCCAGCAAATCCTCGGCTGAATTGGCCGTTCGGAAGCCGAATCTCTCGGCCACATTTCGACACAGCTTATATATGCTGAAGTCGACGCCGGCCTGTCGCAGGGCAAGGCCGAACAGTACAGCCATCAGATCATCGCCGAAATTACCGTAGCCGTAAAAACCAGTCAGACCAACCTTCAAACCTTCACCTGTTCTCTGCTATCGGTTATTGAGGAAGGGCCTGCATGCTGCCGCCGTGTGCATTCCGTGCCGCCGGCAGCCACTTGGGCAAACATCGGTTTCCATGTCCGGAAAAGCCGCATCTGTCCCGGATCTTCCGCGCCCCTGTGCAGAATCCTTGCTTCGCAGAAGCTGTCACAAAACTGGGAACTGTTCCAAGCGCCCCGCTTCAGAAACACAATTATCAACACTTTAGCCGGGCGCGGGTGGACCATCCCCGATTTTTTCACAGCTTCGCAGGCTCTTCGCTCGCTGCATTCCGGATTACCGGCAAGTTAATCTGTATCATGCAACGGAACGGTTTCCGCCGGCAACTGCGGACTGCGTTTCATTCCGGCCCGAAGTACCCGCCTCTGGCGATGTGACAGCACGAAGTCGTGCATTTCAGATTGCCTTTGTGCGCTGTTCTCAGGATACTGTTCGGCATACGGCCAGTCACTGAAACAGCGGTTTGGATTCTCACGCATGATGAATGAACCGAGCTTTTCCGTAATCATACCCACGTACAACCGGCAAGAATCCTTGTCCGCATGCATCCATGCGCTGGTTCAACAGAACCATCCCGGCACCGATTTTGAGGTGATCGTGGTGGATGATGGCAGCAATCCCGCGATCGGGAATGAGGCTTTGGCGGAATTCCCGGGAATCGAGATCACCCTTCTGCGCAATCCAGAAAACCTGGGCCCGTCATCGGCACGAAACCGGGGTGCAGCACGCGCAAGAGGCAAATACCTGGCTTTTACCGACGATGATTGCCTCCCGGATCGGGATTGGCTGGCGAAACTGAAATCAGCCTTGGAAACTGCTCCCGCGAGCGCCGCCGGAGGCGGCATCCTGGATGGCAGCGGCGGGAATCTGCTTTCGGTCGCCAGTCATTCGATTCTGGAAGCCGTTTATCAGTATTACAACGACCCGGCGGGTACTCCGAGGTTCTTTGCGACCTTGAACATGGCGGTGCCTGCGCGGGAGTTTTCCGAGATCGGGGGATTCCGGCCCGATTTTCGCACGTCGGAGGACAGGGAATTCTGCGCACGATGGCTGCAGCATGGGCATCGCATGCTATATGTGCCGGATGCAATGGTTGTTCACAAATCGCTGGTCGGTCTCCGAGGTTTCTGGCGGCGTCATTATCACTATGGCATGGGGGCCTATCGCTTTCGCTCTCTGCAGGCGAAAAACGGAAATTCCGCGATGATGCTGTCGCCGGGCGGATTCTACTGGCACCTTATCCGCTACCCCCTGGCAAAAAGGTTCGGATGGCGCGAGATCGCCGTTTCCTTCCTCATCGTGATTTCACAGATCGCGAGTCTGTTCGGATTCATGATGGAATGGTGGCGCGGAAAATAAACCCGGCGGCAGAGAGCCGCGAGCCGTCTATCTCGGCACGCCCGTTCGTGACCGTAGCGCACAGCGTCCCCGACATGCCCTTCCCCCTCGGCTCAAACCTTGATCGAGTGCAGTGGGTAAGCATGAAGACTGCAGCTGCTGACGGGGCGGTCCGCGTAGGGGCAGTTACTGCAGAAGCTGAATTGATTCGGATTCTCGCGAATGAGACGGCGGACGGCGGCGGCTTTGGGGCTGAACCAGATAGTGCGAAAGGACCTTTCGGCCGAAAATGCTCCGTAGGCTTGCGTGCCGTTGAAGTCCTGCTCGCAGGCGACGACGGTTCCATCGGCCAGAACAGTAGGAAAACTGAAAGCGTGCTGGCAGATGAAGTCGTCGCGACTCACCCGCTTCCCGCCAACATACGCGTAGGCCCGCCACTGCTCGGCATCGGGAACAAGCGCGCGATGAGCTTCCTCGGCGGAGTCGATGATCGACAAACCCCGTAGCGACATCATGTCGAAGCCGTTGTCCTCTCCGAATTGCCGCAGTGCCGTGAGCTCATGCTCGTTATGTTTCATGACAAGGAATCGGCAGTGGAGCACCGGCAGGTTCGAGCGGGTTTGCCGCTTCCATGCTGCGAGAGTGCGAACTCCCTCCACGATCGGTGCGAGCCGGGCGCCCTTTCGATACAGGGCGTTTGTCTCGTCGCAAAGCCCGTCGACCGCCACAATGAGATAGGTAGGCGGAGCCTCCTGAATAGCCGTCAGGACCCGCTCCTGGTTCAGATTCTGCCCGTTGGTGGACAGCAGCGTGGCTACCGGGTACCGCCGTGTGATGCTGAGGATCTCGGCAAGCTTCGGGTGGAGCAGTGGCTCTCCCCAGGCCCACAGGGAGAGGGTGAGCAGGTACGGACCGACTTCCTGCATGAGTCCTTCGAACAGGCGAAGGTCTATTGCAACGGGTCCGCGCGAGAGTTCTTTTGTGCCTACGGGGCAGACGGGACAGCGCAGGTTACAGTAACTGGTCAATTCGATCTGCATGTTCAGGGGCCAACTCCAGGGCCGGGCACGCCTGTACAGGAGATTCATCCCGGCGCGCAGCAGATTAAGACGCTGGGCGAAGGACATCCCCCGGACCGTGACGGGCATCCAGTCGTAGGTGAAGGAATACCTGCCGCGGAGAAGCGCGCCCCAGGCAATCTTTCCTGCGCGTGCTAGGTACTCCCAGCGTTCTCTGCCCCTCAAAGCCGTCCTCCTTCTGTAATTTCGGTGACAGGCGCCGTAACCGCGAAATTCCAAAAGATTCTTTCTTTCCTTGCCTGAAATAATTTCGAGGTTATGGCGCCTGTCACCGAAACTTTTACTTCTCGATGGCTGCCATCAGGCGCGTGATGAAGCCATCCGCGCCGCCGATCCAGCGCACCACGGCCACGACGTCGTGCTCCCAGTCGATGAAAATGATGTTTTCCCCGTTGCCGCGGAAGGCTACCGCCGAGGCGGGAGCGGCACTGTACATCTGCCGGCCCGGCCGCCCGTTGGTAACGGGATTGGGCGTGTTCAAGAACCAGTTCATGAATCCGTATGCGGTGTTGGCCGTTCCCGGCGTGCGCGCGAGCTCGATCCATGACCTGGGAACTAGGGTCTGCCCTTGCCACTGTCCGTGATTGAGAAACAGGTACCCGAAGCGCGCCATATCCCGGGCGCTGATGAACATGCCGCCTCCAAAGTGGCCGCCCCCGGTGACGGACGGCATGCGGCGGCCATTGATTTCGATCCAGGCGTTATCGTAATGCTCCCAGTGCCAGGATCCCGAGGCTCCAATCGGGTCCATGATTTTCTCTTTCAGTACTTCGGGGAGCGGGCGCTTCCACATATAAAGGGCTGCCAGCGCCAGCACGTTGACTCGGGTGTCGTTGTATTTGTAAAAGGAGCCCGGTTCATGCATTTCGCGTTTTTCCCACTGCTCGGGCGTCTGTCCCGCAGGCGGACGATCGGCCCAGTCCGGCTTGCCCCAGAGGGTTCCCGACCAGTCGCTGGTCTGCCGCAGCAAGTGCTCCCAGGTGATCTTTCGATTGTGTTCTGAAGTGAACAGATCGACGCCGGGGGGCATGTCCTTGGCGACCGGGGCTTTCAAATCTTTGATGAGTCCGTCCGCGTATGCGAGACCGACAACGGTCGACAGAAAGGTCTTGGTCACGCTGAAGGTCATGTCGGCCCGCGCCGTGTCACCCCATTCAGCGGCGATATAACCGTGGCGCAGGATGATGCCGTTTATCCCGGTTCGTTCCTGGGCCGGACCGATCAGGGCATTGTAAGGGGCCTCGTTGCGAAACGTATTCACGATATCCTCAACGAGGTTTTTTGTCCTGGGGTTCTGGTTCTGCACCGAGTATTGAACCGCGGCATCCAGCTTCGCCGGATCGAAACCCAGTTCCGCGGGCGACCGGGTTTCCCAGGACCCCTTGGCGGGAAAGTAACGCCCCGCAGCCGCACCAGACTGCCGCTGTCCCGCAAGCGGAGCGGATGCGAGTACCGCCGACAGCAGGATACTCGCACTGAGCACGCTTCGTTTCATCCTCGTCCTCCCCCGGACATCCAGAAAAATGCGACCTGGAATGCCGCAAAATGAAAAGCGTATGACGATTCTCAGTGAAATTCCACCACGATTCGAGAGAATCCGGGCGGGCTGACTGTTTCTCCAGGTCGGAGGATCTGCTTTGTTGCGGGATAACTGGGATGACCGTGCCGGAGGGGGCAAGTACTCCAGCAGATGGATATCGGTTCGAAAGCAGGGGCCTTGTCCGGTAACGCGGTAATACGTCCGGAATGCCGGTTTTTCGCCCATGTGGCTGGTTATTCATCAGCTTCCCACAACGGGCATTATCTCAATTTGTGTGGTTACTCCTGCCCCCGGGAGCGATCATCAGGCAAAACGATGCTGATTTGGGCACACCTCCGGCAGGAGAGGAAACAATCGCCGTGGAGGGTACTTTCGGATCGGAAAGGATTCGCGTTGAGCATCGCTGAAGCGACCGGCGGGGTTCTGGAGATCAAGCCGAGGCAGTCCGGGATCTTTCTGGATCGCTTCGGGCGGATGAATCGCGCATAAGATTCGCATGCGCCTACCACGACGGGGACACTCCAGGCACCTATGATGTATTGATGCCTAAGTTGTTGGGGGCGCAACCCGGAACAACTTAGGCATCATGGGGAAACTGCCGGGGATGGCTGCAAACCGCGGCCCATTGTGAGTGGCGCCTCGTGACATTGGGCTGTGATCAGAACTACTTTTCGTCCTTGTCCGGGCCTTTCAGCTTTGTGCGCGTGATTACGTACCCGTCGAAATGCCCGAGACCGCCGGAACGCTTGTAGGAACAGAAATATAGGCTTGTACCATCCCAGGAGAGTGCTGGGCCCCCATCTCGGTCTTTACTGTTAATGGGCGCACCCATGTTTACCGGCGCCGACCAGGAGTCGGAGGTTGTTGGTCGGGTAGAAACCCACAGGTCAAGCTGCCCCACGCCTCCCGGGCGATTGGATACAAAGAAAAATTCCAATCCGTCCCGACGAATGGACGGTTGTCTTTCACGAGAAGAAGTACACAGTTCCATTAATAATTCAGCGGGGCCAAAGGTCTCGTCGGGCTGGAGAACACTGGCGTAAATGTCGTTGCCATTGAAATTATCAATATTGTCATAGGGACCAGGGCCGCTGGGCCGGTTTGAGTCGAAGTAGAGAATGATGGCCCCGGTATTCTCATCATCCTCGAAAATCTCTGGATTTGAATCGTTATATTCAGTGTTGACTCCGCCACCCAGGTTTTGTGGAGGCTGCCAGCCGAAGTCGTCGCGCATGTTATGCCGTCGAGAAACGTAAATGTCGGTTCCGCCGAATCCTCCCGGCCGGGTGCTTGCAAAGTACATTAGGTGACCGTCCCGGGAGATGGCTGGTGCGCCTTCGTAATACTCCGTGTTGATGTTGGGTCCCAGGTTCTGCGGGGGACCCCATGGGTCGTTGACACTGGCACGCTGGCACACAAAGATGTCCCAACCTCCGTAACCCTCTAAATAATAACCGGTGACAGGATCAACAGAGTCGTCCGCCGTGAAGTAAAGGCTCAGTCCATCCTTTGAAATGAAATGGAACCACTCGCCAAGGGGCCCATTGGCCGGCGAGCCGAGGTTGACCGGTGCGGACCATGCCGAGAATCTTGGTCCGTCGTCTTGTGTCGCAAAAACAAGGACGGCGAGCAGCACCGCCGCGAATCCTCCAACCAGATGGCGTGCGCCAATGGCAAAAGCTCGCTTTTTCATGAGTATCCTCCTCTTTCAAAGCACCTGAATTTCGGCAGGTGCAGTCCCATCGTTAGCGATTTACGGTTGTTGCCTTCACTAATAAAAGCGGAAAATACGGTTTAAAAGACCGACTGCTGTCTTTTTCCCCGATCTCCACCCCCGCCAACAGATGCCGGATTTTTCGGGAAATGCTATAATCAGCCTCACCTTTGACCGTTTCTCCGGCAGAGCGAAAGTGCTATGGCAGCCTTTGCGCAGAAAGACGTCACCGAATGGCTCCAGGCGTGGAGTGACGGCGACCGGTCAGCTCTTGAGAAGCTGGTCCCGGCGGTTTATGCAGAATTGCACCGGATCGCTCACCGTTACATGAGTCAGGAAAGGACGGATCACATCCTTCAAACAACCGCACTGGTGAACGAAGCCTACCTGCGGCTGGTGGATTCCAGACAACAGCACTGGCAGAATCGCGCGCACTTTTTTGCCATCTCCGCTCAGGTAATGCGGCAGATCCTGGTCGATTTCGCTCGGTCGCGCCGGAGTCGCAAAAGGGGTGGGAAGATACAACAGGTCTCTTTGCACGAGGCTCAGCTGCTATCGGACAAAGAGGACATCGACCTGATAGCACTCAATGACGCGCTGGACGCGCTTGCTGCCTTCGACAAGCGGAAGAGCCAAGTTGTGGAATTGCACTTCTTTGGCGGGCTCGGCATGGAAGAGATCGCGGAGGTGTTGAAGGTGGCGCGAAGTACCGTCCTGCTGGATTTGAGCTTTGCCAAAGCCTGGCTGGGCCGGGAATTACGGCGGAAGTAGCCAAGGACTTCGGTTCGCGCATTTTTGTATTTCCTTGTGGTGAGAGGGCCATGAGATCAAACCCTGCCAAAGGTCCAGCATACTGGAAGCGGGTGGAGGATCTCTACTATGAGGCTCTTTCAAAGCCACAATTCGAGCGGACACAATTCCTGGAATCGACCTGTAAGAGCGACGCAGAGTTGCGCCGCGAGGTGGAGTCCTTATTGGCTTCCCTTGAGCAGAATAAAGCTCTTTTCGATGTCCCCGCGCTGGAAGTAGCTGCCCGCATTTTGGCCAAGTCCCCAACCTCCGCAACGCTGGAAGCGCAGACGGACCTAAGCTATAGCCCCAACCTTCCGGACAGAAAGGCAAAGGGCGAAGCGTCCAAGGCAAGCGCTGTCCTTGCGGCGGCGCGGAAGGTCTTTCGTCATGCTCCTTGGTGGATGTACATCCTCGCTGCCGTGTTTCTTTTCGATTGCCTCCTGCGGATTTACTGCCATGTCCTGGGACCCAATGACGGGTTTGGCTTTGCAGCGCGCAGGCAGGGAAGTCAGCAGATAATTACCCTGGTGAACCCCAGTCGCGAAACAGAACGTGCCGGGCTCAAAAAAGGAGATGTGCTGCTTGGCATCGACGGCATAGCCCTCCGGAATCCTGAAGATTTAAGAGTGAACCAAGCAAATCGCGAAGTTGGCCGGGCCTATGCACTCGAGATCGAGAGGGAGGGTAGACGGCTGCATTTCACTGTCCAAGCGGAACGCGTCAGGATTTTGCAGAGCTGGAACAAAGGGGTCCATACAATATGGCAGATTGACGGACTGCTGCTGCTTGCCACAGCGCTCTTCATCGCCTTCGCCCGGCCCCTCGATCTTCCGGCACGAGCAGGAGCGCTCGCCCTGGCCACGTTGTCAGTCGGTCTCTATCTCACCACTCCTCCACCCGGGTACGCGGCTATCTGGCGGAGCCTGCCCCGGGGCCTGGGTGACCTGCTTTGGATACCGAACTTCTGCATCTATCTGGCGGGGCCCATCGTCCTGACCTTCTTCGTCCTGTTTCCGCACCCGTTGTTTCGCGCTCGCAGGTTTTGGGCGATTCTCTGGCTGCCGGCGCTGTGCTTCGTGCCTGCCTACGCCCATGACACGTTCCTCATGGTGTACAGCCCGTCGCAGGCATTTGGCAAAATGCTTCCCACTGCAATCAGGCATATCGGTACCAGCATCTTTGGGCTCTACTGCCTGGCTTCGCTCGCGGCGCTGGCCGTCAATTACTACCGAATCACCGAGGTCAACGAAAGACGGAGGCTGCGGGTCTTGTTCCTTGGCGGGGGAGCAGCGATTGTCCCAGGCGCCTTGAGGTTGCTCATTAGTAGATTTCTGCCGGCACCCGGGATCATCGGATGGATTTGGTCAGGGGTGCCCGACCTCCTGGTAGCTTTAATATTTGCTCTGTTTCCTGTTTGTTTTGCCTACTCGATCCTGCGGCATCGACTGTTCGACATCCGTGTCATCATACGCCAGGGCGTACAATATGCCGCCGCACAGGGGGCGCTGCTTTCGGTGGTTCCGCTCCTGGGAGTCATCCTGGCCGCAGACTTGCTCGTTCACGGCGACCAGCCATTGATCGGCATCCTGGAAATGCGCGGCTGGATATATGCGATGGTAGCAGCGGCTGCGGTAGCGGCGCATTTGCAACGGCGACGCTGGGGGGAGGCGATCGACCGGCGGTTTTTCCGCGAGCACTACGACGCCCGCCGCCTGCTCCGCGCAGTCGCCGCCGAGGCCGGCCAGGCCCGCAGTTTTGCGCACGCCGCTACTGGCGTCGTTGCCCAAATCGATGCGGCGCTGCACCCCGAGTTTGTGGCCATCATGCAGCGGCAATCGGGCGAAACAACTTTCCAGACTCTAACCTCATTCCCCTCAGACAAGGCTCCGCCCGCCATCCTTGCCGATACCAACCTGATCTATGTCATGCGCGTTCTCGGAGGTCCCCTGGAGGTGTCGCTGGGAGGATCGAACTGGCTTCAGAGGCAGTTGCCGTATAGCGAGATAGAATTTGTGCGCCAGGCCCGCATCGATCTATTGGTACCGGTTGCGATCTCGCCCGAGCAGAAGGAAGCGCTGCTCGTTCTCGGGCCAAAGCGCTCCGAAGAGCCCTACACCCGCGAAGATCAGAAACTGCTCGAAGCGAT
>CAYGWQ010000066.1:0-20622 GCA_964353465.1 uncultured Acidobacteriota bacterium
TGAATGGTTACCTTATCGCGAACGCCAAGCTGGGAGAATACGCTCCCGATCATCTCCTCGTTTCTTCCCCCCTGGTACCCCAGCGCCGTGTCGAAGAGGCGGACTCCGGCTTCGTATGCCTGCTTGACCACTTCAGGATTGTTGGCATTCATTACGCCCATGCTGACAATCGGCACCTTGATGCCGGTTCGGCCCAGCGTGCGCTGGATGATCGGCTTCCCCTTCGCCGGGGTGACGGGCTGCTGCCCCGAGCTCCATGGACGCGGCAAGCCGACCACGCCGGCGGATGCCATGGCAAATGATGCCTGAGACAAAAACTTCCTCCTGCTTCTATCCGGACTGTTCGATGCCATACTGGTTGGCTCCTCTTCTAAACATCTGAGTAATGATGCTGCGATCAACGCTGGGAGCGACAGAACACCCACGACTGCCACCCCAGGGATAGAAACGTTTATTACAAGCCTGATGCAAAGTCAAGCAAAGCCGTGGGGGCTGCAATTCTATTGCACGAAGGAGAGGATCTTCGCTAATTGGTTTCTATCGCGAAATTCGGTTACAGCTCTCACGGTGCAGCCCCGAAGGGGCCGAGAGACAGTAGCCGGGGGCGCAAGCCCCCGGATAGGATGTTGCATTGAGTGAGCCCCGGCAGGGGCGAAGGATCTTTGTTTGCAACCTTTTTCTGTCGCCCCTCCGGGGCTTGGCGCTGATTTTGGCCTAACCCCGGGCTTGCGCCCGGGGCTATTATCTGCCGCCTCTTTGAGGCTCTATTGAGTCGCTGCCCGGAGTGCAACCATGGGCTCCAATCCCCGGCCCTTACCAGAGTCCTACAGGCCGACCCATCACTGCAGACAGTGCATGCCTTCCTGGAGATGCGTTCATTCATGGAGAATTCCGCTGAATTCCACCAAGGAGGCGGCTTGATCCCTTGATCCCTTTACCTTTTTGCCCCTGCTCATGGAATGTTCCAGGAAGCCCTTCGATTATCAGTAATCGTGTAATTTCCGAGACGTTTGCGGTGGATTTTTTGACTACGGCAACCGAAGGCGATGAAGTTGCCTGCAATAATCAATGACTTTTGTCGCTTGATAGTAGTGAAGCCTGTCGCGCCGAAATATCGGAGAGAGTTGCGAGAGGCGAGTCTACTAAAGATTGAGGAGGTGACTTATGGCTCAATTCCCTGGTACTGCTTATAAGGTCCTGATCCTTCTTGCAGCCAGCATGTATTTGGCTGCCTGCGGTCCCGAAAAGACCGTGCAATGGTCCACCGATGGAAAACAGGCTGCCATCGTAAGCGGCGGTTCACTCTACCTATGCGATGATCAGGGGAACCTGTCAGATTCTCTGGCAGAGGGAGTCGAGCGTGTGGCATGGCTTCCCGATTCCAGTCGCCTGGTCGTGGTGTGCAAACGGGAATTGGATACCTGGGATGAGCTGGTCACAACGGCACCCTTGGGGTTTGACGAGAAGAAGATCATTGCTGCCGCGATGATTGCCAAGAACGAGTTTGGTGGCTACGAAGGCAAACTGGATGATTTCCGGCCTTCCAATGCCGGGTCGCTGACCACAGAGCAGTGGGCTGCCGCTATGTTTTACCTGAAACTTCTTGGAGACCCGGGCTTCAAGGAAAAATTGGGCGACGATTGGAAGGAAATCGAGAACATGAAGGCCGAGGTCCGCACAGTTCGGGTGATGCCGGCTTCTCCTGATCCGGCAGCGAATGGGATCGCATTATTTGCCACTCTTGAAGAAATGTATGAGCTGCGCATAGCACCCGACGGAGGGGCCTTGGCATTCGTGACCAGCCGTGGCGAAGGATTTGGGGATGGGCAGGTGAGGTCGTTGTCCGTCATCGCTGCCCGGGCGGGTGGCAAACCGGTGCTCGTGGCGGATCGAGTATCGGAATTTCCTGACTGGTCACCTGACAGCCGCGACCTGGTTTATATCCGCTGCGAGGCCAAGGATACCGGTGAGACACGGCTGGGACGCATTACCCGGAGGACGGTTCGCAATACTCAGGGGGCCATCCTGGAAAATCCCTCTGAGGCGGTGGATCTCGCTATGGTGATATTCCGGGACACCCTGAAAGTCCGTTGCCTGCTCGATGGGCGGATACTCTTTGCCGCCGCAGAAGCTGCTTTGCCGGCGGGAAACAACCAAATATCGAATCGGCTCACTTTTTTTTCCCTGGATCCGGGGCCGGCGGACTCGGTGAGCCGTATACTCCCCCGCTCCATGGACCAGAACCTCCCTGATCGCGCCGACCTCTTCGAGGTCAGCCCGGATGGCAGATACGCCGCGGTACCGGGCAGCAAGGGGAGGATCAGCAAAGTGACGTTGGCCACGGGAGAGGTCACGGCAATCATCGGCAAGGATGGCTCAGGGGATCTGCGCACGATCCCGGTGTGGCGGAATTCGCAACAACTGTGTTTGGTAGCGCAGGCCGGATCCGGTTACACATCCTCCAAGCGTGATGAGGTCATACTATGGTCGGAGGGTCAAGCGACCATCGTGAGCCAGAGTTGGCCTGATAAGGTGCTGGAAGGCATCAAGTGACGGGAATGGAATAAGCGATGCCGGGAGCAGTACGGCAAAAAAGCGCTTGCAAGCAGGCCCGCGGATTTCGGCGCAGACCTTGCTCTTGTCGGTTTCTCTTGAACTGGTGCCGCGCTCTCAGGGCTCCCTGTCCAGTTTTTTCTGCGGCATGTCTTCGGTGAAAAGCCAGTCTTCGATCGGGACGTTGTAGGCAACGCTCTCGTATGTGTAGGGAGTGATCCGCTCACCCTGAGTCGCGGCGATGATCTCCAGGATTTTCGAAGGAAGAGTAACTTCGCCGAATTTCTTGAAATCCCAGAAAACGCGTTTCGATCTCCCCGCCGTCTCCTGCAGAAAATAAAAATTCTCTTTGTCGATGAAGAGACTGACGGTTTCCTTCCCAATGACGGCCGCGATGACGTAGGCGGGTCTTGTCGCTACAACCTTGTAATCATTGGATTGAAGGTCGGCCTTCTCTCTCCATTGGACTACGGCATCTTCCCTCTGGGCCAGCGATTCGGCCTTATTGGCATAATAGGCGATGCCATAGCACTGGTTCAGCCAGCGGTTCATCTCGTCGAGGTTGCCGGAGGAAGGGACAAGGTTCCGCCGGCTCCAAGCCATTCCACTGTTCAGGAAGTAATCATAGAAAATGCGTCCTCCTTTGACGACTGTCATGTCTTTTTCGACACGGAGCTTTCCGGGGACCTTCGCAAAGAGGCGGTACGCAGCATTGAAGGTGATGCCGTCCAACATGTCGACGGTGCCTTTTATTGTCAGGGTGTCCCAGTTGGTGAGCCTGCCGCCGCCATGTGCTCTGACCGACCGGTCCAGGATGTCTTTAGGCGTCATCTGGGATTGGGCAGAGCCCGCGACCACCATGCATACGAGCAATCCGGGAAGCACCTTTACAATGGTTGTGATACTCATGATTCCTCCTCGGGAGCGGGAGCGGCAAAAGTGAGTTGGCTGTGCGCCTCGAGAAGGCGTGCGCGCACAGAAATGCTGTGCCTGCAGGCCGCCTCGCATGGCGCGCTGCACCCGGCGCAAGCCGCTGCGTTATTGGATACAGGGATCCGTCTGTACCGCTCCATTGCGAACTTCTGATCTCCGTAATTTTCGAAGTACATCTTGTAGCGCAGGATATCCCAGATCGGCACCCCGCGAGGGCAGGATCCATAACAGCCGTCACACCCGGGGCGGCAGTACTTCGTGCTGATTGCGGCCTGCAGGGTTTCCAGGTGCTTTTTATCCTGGCGCGCCAGGCTGGCAGTGCCCGACACGGCCAGATATTCGCTGACCTGCTCGAAATTGCGCATGCTGACTACCATGGTGTCGAACAAATCGGACGCCAGAATCCATTTCAGGACTGCCTGCCGGGCATTGGTGTTCTGGTCCTGCAAGGCCCGGATGTTCAGGTCCGACCTGTAAATCGTCATGGTCTTCATGGCTATGGTAGCCACGCCCTTGGCCCTGGCTTTTTTGAGCACCGGTTCGATCCCCTCGGTCAGGAAGTTGGCCCCGATCAGGATAATGTCGAAGCGGTTATTGTCGATGCCCCACTCCATTTCCTTGATCAGGTTTACGCTGTGTCCGGAGGCGCCGGTGAAACGTATTTTCCCCAGCTTTTTCGCTTCATCCCATGCCTCGTAGATCGCCGGATTCTGGATCCGTTCCATGCCTCCATACCTCGGTTGGCCGACGGAATGGATCATCATGCAGTCGACGTAGCTGGTACTCAACCGCTTGAGGGAAACATCGAGCGCCTCCAGCAAGGCGCTCTTGGTCACAGTTGCAGTCACCAGAGGCGGGTCCCATTTATCCACGACGAAAACCTTGTCCCGCCACGCGGGCAGGGCCTTGCCGACAACCGCCTCATGTGTTCCATACTGAAATCCCGTATCGATCAAGTTTATGCCGCACTCGAAAAGGTAGCTGACCATGCCGGGCTCATTCTGGCCAGAGCCGGCGGAGATGTCGCTCACTTTCCATCCCGTCTTGCCGAAGGGTTTGTAGCGCTTGATTTTCGGCTTGGCTGTCGATTGGACAACCACGTCCCTGGTGTTCCCGGGGATGGCGGCGGCCGCAGCCAGGGTGGTGGATGCTTGGAAAAACTGACGTCGTGAAAACTCCTTCATAAGGCATACCTCGCTCTTAGGCAATGACGGATCTCCGATACGTGTGGGGAGCCTGCCTACAACCGATTGCCGTTGCTGCTTGACCCTGGACCGTATCGAATGCGCGCACAGAAGTCATGAAAACGATGGGCTGCACTTTATGTCGTGACACATGCGATGTCAAATGAAATGGATCCCTCGTGCCCGTGCCGCGAGAGCTCAAGCACCTTAACTGGTTGCAGTTGCGAAATTCGCTCCGTCCTGTAAACAAGCCCCGGCGGGGCGGAAAGAGAATAGCCCCGGGTGCAAACCCGGGGTTGGATCGGAACGTGGTGCGGAGCCCTGGAAGGGCGCCAGAATAATGTTGCGAACCAATGATTTTCGCCCCTGCCGGGGCTCCATATATACAACATCCTATCCGGGGGCTTGCGCCCCCGGATATTATCTTTCGGCCCCTCCGGGGCTTGTCTTGGAGCTGCGCTGTCCTCCGGAGATTGTCTTCGAGCGGGCGATGTCCTTGCAGGACAGGAGCCACGCAGACTGTGGGTCCGAGGCCTGCGAAATTTCCACTACCCATTGAGGCTCTATTCTTGGTAAGCTAAAAAATTCATTAAATGGCAAATGGATCCGGCGCCGCGTGATGGGACGCCACGGTAGTGCTGGCAGGAACCACTTTTTGAGGAGGGACAGGATATGCGGATCAGTTTCACCTCCGAATCGGTCACCGAGGGACATCCGGACAAGATATGTGATCAGATTTCGGACGCCGTTTTGGATGAAGTGTTGCGCCAGGATCCAACGGGTCGTGTGGCTTGCGAAACCTTTGTGACCGTTGGACTGGTATTGGTCGGCGGCGAAATCACCACGCACGCCTGGGTTGATTTGAACAGGCTGGTGCGCGCGCTTCTAGTCGATATCGGCTATCTCTCCGATGAATACGGGCTCAGTGCTCCCAGTTCCGGAATATTAAATGCCATCGGCAAGCAGTCCCCGGATATCGCGCAGGGAGTGGATACGGGGGGCGCAGGCGATCAGGGAGTCATGTTCGGTTACGCGTGCAAAGAGACCGAAGAGCTGATGCCCATGCCGATCATGCTCGCGCACAAGCTGTCACGGCGTTTGGCGGAAGTGCGCAAGTCGGGAATCCTGAAATACCTGCGCCCGGACGGCAAATCGCAGGTGACGATCCAATATGAAAACGGGGCTCCCGTGCGGGCCGATAGCGTAGTGATCGCGGCCCAGCATGACCCGACGGTTCTGGATCGCTCCGGCAACCACATTACCAGGGCCGCGCGCACCGAGATCATCGAAACCGTGGTGCGGCATGTCGTTCCGGCTCACCTGCTGGATAAGAACACGAAATTCTACGTTAATGAGACCGGCAAGTTCGAGATCGGCGGTCCGCAATCCGATACCGGCATGACAGGGCGGAAGATCATTGTCGACACCTACGGCGGGCGTGCCCGGCACGGTGGGGGTGCTTTCTCCGGCAAGGACCCCAGCAAGGTCGACCGGTCAGCCACCTACATGGCGCGGTATGTCGCGAAAAACTGTGTGGCTGCCGGACTGTGCCGCGAGATGGAAGTGCGCCTTGCCTATGTCATCGGGCGTGCCGACCCGACAGACCTATCCATCAACACCTACGGCACGGGCGTCATGCCGGACGACCGGATCATCAAGCTGATCCGAGAAGTCTTCCCCTTGACCCCGCGCGAGATGATACGATACCTGAAGCTGCAGGCGCCCATCTACCGCGCAACGGCTGCCTACGGGCACTTCGGCCGCACGCCGTACAAGGCGAAGAACTCGAACGGGCACACCTATGAGCACTTCACGTGGGAGAAAACGGACAAAGCCGCCGAGGTGCGCCGCGCCGCAAAGTCCCTGGCCTAAGGATCGCCAAACCTCTCGGGACACGGAAGAACACGGACGGACAAGGACTGGCTCTCTGTTCGTCCGTGTCCCCAAAACAATCCCTCATGAGCGAATCCCGGCGCCGGGTACTGTGGTTTATTCGCTTGAGAACGACGTTCATGAATAATGCGGGCTAAAGCCCGCCGCCACAAGTGGGCACGGGCTTCAGCCCGTGCTTGTTTTCCCATGGTAAGGCTGCTGATCGGAAAGAGGTTTGTCGTTGCCCGCGTATCTGACGACCCGGCGGGCGAAGAACGGCTGCCGATTATTCTGGCGCATGGCGGTGCCTTTGGCTCCGGTGAACATGAGACCACGCGCAGCTGCCTCGAAGAGCTCGAAGAACTACCGCTCCTGCCCGCGATGCGAGTGCTGGATTTAGGTTCCGGCACCGGCATTCTGGCCATCGCTGCCGCGAAATTGGGAGCCCGGCATGTCATCGCGCTCGATCCGAGTCCGGAGGCGATCCAGGCGACTATGGCCACCATCCGGCTTAACGGCATGACCGGGATGGTTGCGCCGGTCCAGGGTGAAATCGGCGCCTTGCGCGGTGCATGCTTCGATATCATCCTGGCCAATCTCTACGGGGATGTCCTTCTCCATCTAGTCCACGAAATCACGGCACTGCTGGCGCCCGGGGGCTACCTGGTGCTGTCGGGAATCCAGTACGCCGATGCCTATGACCTCAGAATGAGATTTGCTCAGACCGGATGCGCACTGCGGAAAGAGCGCTATCTCGAAGAGTACTGCACTCTGGTTTTCCACTCACCCTCAAACCCATGCTAAAATAAGCACATTCCGGCGCTGCCCCGCATGCGCTGGCGCCTGTTTCAAGAATGTTGCGCCGAAGCCCATCGCGGAGCCTGAATATTGTCATCTTTCCTTTGGCAGGAGCTTGTCCCATGCATATTCAACCGGGTAACCGCAAATTATGTTTGATCCTGGCGGCCGCCTGCATCTGTTCAGTTGCCTGGGCCGGATTCCACAGCGCCACTGGGCACCGCTTCATGGTTCCTTCCACGGAAGCTGCCGAGCCTCAATCCGGCGATCAAGCGGGCAGACAGGGATATCTCCTGAACCTGGAAATCCTGGACAGCGGAACCAGGCTGCTCTCGGCCGCCGAGATCGACAACTACATGGAGAACAAGCATCAGCTTGCCGAAGATGACTGGTTGCTGCTGCTTTTGAATGAGGCCGGTGAGGGTATTGGATCCAAAAGGATCGGCAACCCCGGCAGGTTCTCCCCCATCCTGTTCCGGGAACAACGGCTCCCCTTCACTATCAAAGTACTCCGGATCTCCGGACTCGCTGCCGTAGTGATCTACAACCAGCATCGGGAGGAACAACTCCGGATCCCCGTCGACAGTCCCTTCAAGACCAAGGCGGCAGCAAATCGGCGGGGTTTTCTGGCGCACGATCTCGAAAACCGCAGAATGCTTCTGGACGAGGCAAGAATGGGCAGGCAGGAGGCATACACCGCCACCCGGCGACCGCAGCCGGGCTCGCGCTTCGCAAGCCTGCCCGAAGAGCTGCAGAAACGGGTTGAGGGGGAGATCGCCCTCGAGATGGAGCGGTTGGAGCAGTACGGCGCGGAAATCATGAATCTGCACCAAAGCCTGAATGTCGAGCCGGAGCATTTGGCGCGCTGGATGGAGGAAGAGCGTCTCATGGCGGCGGCCGCTGCAGCGCCGGATATTCGCCGCGCCGCAGGAGCCTACATGCTTACCGGCCAGGTTACGGATTTTGACTCGGGGGCTCCCGTGGTCGGGGCCACTCTGAGATTTTTTCTGGTAGACACCTCCGGCCAATACAAAGGCCTCGTCGGGAGTACGACTACGAATGAGTCCGGATACTATTCCATGGACGTTGATGCGGGAGAAGTCACTGTCAACGCCGATTATTCGACCGTGGGGGGGAACAAGTATGTGTCGAGAGCGGGAACGGTAAAGGTCACGGGGAATACTACCTGGAATTTCAAGGCGATCCCGGGCGTTTCCCTGTCGGGCACCGTGACGAATGATCAGAACCAGGGAGTATCCGGCGTCACGATACAGGTGTACGCCAAAGACCTGCAGCTCACGCAAAGTACCGGAACCTCAAGCAGCGGCGGATACTCAACTGTCGTGCCGCGCAATCGCCCACTGCGGATATCGGTTTCAGTGAGCCGGCCCTACGTTCCACCCCCCACCGAAATCAATGTGATGCTCAGCGAGGATACGACGCGAAATTACCGCCTGGCTACCGGCTGGATTGTCACCGTGACTGTTGTCAGGGAAGGAGGCATGACGCTTGCCAACGCAACGGTTCTTCTGCGGCAGCTCGCCGCCACGACCACGGGATCTCCGAGCTGGAGCGGCAGGACGGATGCCAGAGGGAGCATTTCTTTTGCAGTAGCGAAGAACCTCGAGCCCAGGGATTTCATTCTCGCCGCCTACACAACTAATTATGTGCTGCAATCCGTCGATCTGGAAATCACCCAGGACCTCGCGTACACCCTGCAGCTGGCGCCCGGAAACATGTTGTCGGGGATTGTTCGTGACAACCTGGAGACGGCCTTCCGCGGAGTTCGGGTAAGGGCTTACCAGGGCGGCACCTTTGTCAATTCAGCACTGACCACTACTGACGGCTCCTATGCACTGCCTCTGCCGCCGGGCACTTATGAACTGGAGGCCCTGCCTCCTTCGGGCAGCACAATGGCACCCACAGTCATTAAAAATGTGCTCGTGAACGAACCGCGCACGCAGGATATTCTCATGGAGGCTGCAGCCGGCATTCTCACCGTGAATCTCTATTTTCCCAGCGAGGCAGTCTATAATCGGTTCTCCAACAAAAATTTCGTTCGATTCGAACTGTATGAGTCAGGGTTGACCGTGCATGCCGGCAGCGGCGTGCTGGGCACGGGCGGATTCGACACCGCGCAGGGCAAGTATTATCGACCGTACAACCTGTATGTAAAAAACGGAAGCTATAAGCTTGTGGCATTTCTGATCGCGTGCCGGCCGATCTCTCTTCCCGATGCCATAGCGGTTTCGGGACAATCCTCCGTTTCCATCGCAGTGCCTGAACCATTCCTATGGACCGGGATTCTGCGCGGCGCCGACAATACGCCGCTGGCCGGCATGAACATTCTGTCTTACAACGACCTGGTAAATAATTATGATTGGGTAACCACCAACACCGCCGGAGAATTTTCCATACTGCTCACTCCCAACGGGTTTATGAAGTTCTACACCAATCCGGCGAGCCGCAACATTTTGCGCACTGTCAGGCCGGGGGACATTACCGCCGGCAGGAATGATGATGTCGTGCTCGACGAGTTTCCGCCGTTTACCGATTCCGGGCAGCCGCTGACCCAGATCTACGGGAACCCGGATCGCTTTAGCCGCTGGAACATCGTAATGATCGGCGATGGCTACACGGGGGTGACCGAAAGTTA
Organism: uncultured Acidobacteriota bacterium; assembly: GCA_964353465.1. Classification (GTDB taxonomy): domain Bacteria; phylum Acidobacteriota; class UBA6911; order UBA6911; family UBA6911; genus JAFNAG01. The sequence continues at coordinate 9,997 of CAYGWQ010000066.1, forward strand.
CACAGATGTGAATGGAAACGGCAGATGGGACGGCGTCCTCTATTACGATATCAACAAAAACGGCGTCTGGAATACCGGGGAACCCTATCAGCGCTACGGCATCACTTCTGCTCCCGTATCCGGGACCGACCCGACTCTGAGTAGTGAGCCCTTTACAGATCTGAACGGGGACGGCGTACCCAATCTGCAGGATCAGGCGTTGTTCGACCAGAATACTCTGGACACGGCCCGCTCCCTCTTCGGACAGGATGAGTGGCAGTTGCACCGGGAGGCGTTCAATTTCTTCCGCATCCGGCTGATCTCCAACCAGGCGGGGCACAAGATCCACGATGAGGCGGGCAACGTCGTCATTCAGCGCGACACCGCGCTGGGAACCTATCTGAACACTCCCAGCAGAGGCTATCTGTTCAATGCCAACTACACGCTGATCTCCCAATATATCAATCAGTATGTGCCCGAATGCGACACGCGCATCGTCATGGTGAATCAGCCGATCCGCATGGGAAGGGTGAATTCGTACATGTTTCAATACGGCGGGGATGTGCCCACATTGTGCAACGATTACGTGGTTGCTCATGAAATGGGACACAATGTGGGTCTTCTGGCGGACGAGTACACGGAATACCAGGAGACTTACCGCGGCATGGAATCCGCGGCCAGGAATGTCACATCGTTGACTGACTGGCGGCTCATCCCATGGAACTACTTCATCTCCCCGGGGAAGGAAATTCCCAGCATCCCGGGATCCAGCGGCGTAGGGCTCTTCGAAGGTGCGGGTTACTACACGGGGGGAAGATACCGGCCCACAGAGTATTGCATGATGGTGAGCGGGAATCGATACTGCCCGGTTTGCACGGCGGAGATTGAAGTGCGCCTGCGGGATATTACCGGGGTGATTCCTGAAGCCCGTCCGAGCGCACCCATAGCCAGCGTGGGCTGCCTTTACCCCGAGTTCCGCTGGGAGCCGCTGACAGGAGTGTCCCACTACCTTCTGGAGATTGAAACTGCGGATGGGGCGCAGCTCGTGGCCGCCTATGACGTCTACGACACAAGTTTCATACTTCCTTTCGCACTTGCCGGAAACACGGACTATCGCTGGCGGCTGCGGCCTGCGTCCCCCGGCCGCTGGGGCGCCTGGTCTGCCTGGATTCAATTCCGTCCCCTGAATACCGAACCGGTTTTCACGGGTGTTTTCCCGCAGATTGCGGCTGGGGGCTATTATCAGACCATCCTTACGAACATGAACACGGGGCCGGTGCCCGCTGATGTTCTGGTCTCCCTCAAATGGCATGGCGCTCCCGTCGGCGTCCCGGCGAACGGCTTCTCCGATCTCCGCCACTTTCTCATCAAACCCATGGGAGTCGCGAGCTTCCCGATCGCGCTTGCCGGCGGCGTGAGCGTAGGCTACGCCCAGCTCTTTGCCAGCCTTTCGATCGACGGCACTGCCCTGTTTCAAGCCTGGGAAGACAGCCTGATTCTCAGCGAGGCTGCGGTCGGCCTGTCCAAGCCAACACGCCGCTTTACGGTATATATCGACAACACAAACAGTGCCCGGTCGGGGTACGCAGTGGCCAACACAGGGAATTCCGCGGTCACGCTGAATCTGACGCTTCGCGATTGGAACGGCGTCATAAAGGATCAGGTCACTCTCCCTCTGGCGGCGGGACAGCACATCAGCGAATTTGCCTATCAGCGTTTTCCATCCACGGCGCCCGATGGATTTGAGGGGAGCCTCGAGTTTAGCAGCGATCAGAACGTGGCTGCCGTTGCCCTGCGCTATGACAATGTGAATCTGGATGGGATTCCGCAGGTTTTCTCGACCATCCCGGTTTTCGTGGATGAGGCGGCAACGACCCTGTATTTCCCTCAGGTGGCCGACGGCAATGGCTACCGCACCAACCTGATTCTCATGAATCCCCAGGATACCGGCACTACCGCGAGGCTCGAGTTTTATCGGAGCGATGGAACCCCTCTGAGTGTCTCGATCAACGGTATACCGCGCAGCAGCCACGACCTGCCGTTGCCAGGCAGAGGAGTCGCCCATTTCTTTACGGATGGAAATTCTACAGACCTCAATGTGGGATGGATCAAGGCCACCAGCCCGGCCGCGATCCTCGGATCGTCGATCTTCCAGATCCACGCGGGAAACCGTATTCTGTCGGAAGCGGGCGTGGCGTCGTCCCTGTTGGCGCAGCATTTTTCAGCCTATGTGGAAAGCCGAAACTCGACCGAGTCGGGCCTGGCGATCTGCAACCCGAATGAGGCGGCAGTGACACTAACGCTGAACCTGCGCCGGTCGACCGGCGAAACAGTTGCGAGCACCAATGTGTCCCTCCCTCCCCGGGGGCATATGGCGCGGTTTTTTACCGAATGGTTCCCGCACGGTTTTTCTGAGTTTGAGGGTACCCTGGAAGTCATGGCCACGGCGCCCGTCAGCGCGGTCGCATTGCGCTACGACAATCCGCAGCTGAACGTGTTTGCTACCCTGCCGGTAGTAATTTTGCCCTGAGTCCTCCTCCGTACGGCGGCATGTGCTGCCCGGGCAGGGCTAATTGAATTGACAGGGAAACGCTCCGGTACTATAAAGATAACTATCCGTGCGGGTTGCATCCGGAGCTCATACTCTCTTGAGCTATTGCAGCACGACCAATACCTTCGCCACCGGTGGATCGGAAGGCGAGATCATCATTCAAACCTAAACAGACAATTGTCGGTGAGACCTATGAGCAAAATCAATTATGGGCGCGTCATTCTCGGGGGCCTGGTCGCCGGGCTGGTCCTGAATATTGGTGAGTTGGTGCTTAACATGCAGTTGTTGGGCAGGGACTGGGAAGCGGCGATGAAGGCACTCAACCAGCCGCCGATCAGCGAAAGCGCATCGGTCGTTTTTATCGTCCTCTGCTTCGTTTTGGGAATCCTGCTGGCCTGGTTGTATGCGGCGTTGCGGCCGCGCTTCGGCGCCGGACCCAAGACGGCGATTTGCGCGGGATTATTCGTGTGGGCGATCGCCTACGCGTGGTCGTCGTTTTCCGCTTTGGCGATGGGCGTGTTTCCTGCCAGGCTGCTTTGGATCAGCATGATCTGGGGTTTGGTTGAAGTCCCCCTCGCTGCTCTCGCCGGCTGCTGGTTCTATCGAGAAGGGTGATTGTTATAACCGTAAGATGTAACGGCCGCTCTCTCAAATGGCCGAAGGAAGCCGTCATCAAGGCATGCAAACCCCGGGCCCGGCCTTGGCGAGCCGCAACGCCCGATCGGGGGATGCCGTGGACGGGAGGTAACTCATGACAGATGAAGTGCGTTCTTTCCTGGAATCAGGGATTCTCACGCTCACCATCCACCGGCCCGATCAGAGAAATGCGCTCGATCAGGCTGTGATCTCGGGCTTGATGCAAGCACTCCGCGAAGCCGCGGGGAATCGAGAGGTGCGCGTCGTCACACTCACGGGCGCTGGAGACAAAGTCTTCTGCGCCGGGGCCGACCTGAAATCCTCGCTTCCCGAAGCAACGGGCGGAGATGCCTTCCGGAGGAGCGACTACCGTGAGCTGCTTCTGGAGATATTGCAGTGTCCCAAGCCCACCGTGGCACTGGCCAGAGGGCACGTTATGGCGGGCGGGCTGGGGCTGCTTCTTGCTTGCGACCTGGCTCTTGCCTGCGATGACATTCACTTCTCGACACCCGAAATCCAGGTCGGCATGTTTCCCATGATGGTTCTCGCGCTGCTCTACCGCCACGTGGGGCGCAAGAGGGCTGCCGAGATGTTGTTTCTGGGAGAGCGGATCCCGGCAACTGACGCGGTGGAGTTCGGGCTCGTCAACCATGTATATGCGCGCGCGCAATTCGACGGCGAAGCCGGCCGGTTTGTGCGCCTGTTGGCCGAGAAAAGCGCCAGCATCCTCTGTCTGGGCAAGCAAGCCATACGGCAGGTCGAAGACCGCACTCTGCGGGAGGACCTCGAGTATCTCGAGACAGCACTCAGCAAGGTGATGGCCTGCGCGGACAGCAAAGAAGGCATGCGCGCGTTTGCAGAAAAGCGCAAACCGCAGTGGCGGGATGAATAGATAAAAGCGACTCGAGCGGTTACCGACATTTTGGCATTTGCGCTTCTGTTAGCGTATTTATGAAATCGTGTACTTAGGTAGGCCCCGGCCGCCGGACGGGGTTTTGGGCGTTGCGGCGGTGACGTCAGAGCGCCGTCTGGCAGCCGGCGCCCGCTGGCTTGTTCTACCGAACCAGCTTGAAGACCAGCGTGATCGACAGCCTCATAGGCCAGGGCTCGCCGTTCAGCAGCGCCGGGCTGTAGCGCCATTGCTGGACAGCTTCGAGCGCGGCTGCATTCAGCATGCGATGCCCGCTCAACACAATCGGATCTTTTACGCTGCCCTCCTCATCAATCAAGGCCGAGACGACTACCGTGCCCTCCAGGTTCTCCTGCCGTGCCGCAGGCGGATACACGGGGTCGGCTTTCTGGATGAGTTTGGGCTGTACAAAGTTGCCGCCAACCCAGATCGGTTTCCTGGCCTGCGCTGCTGCCGGAGCAGTATCGGCACCAGTGATGATAATTACGGTCTCCTTAATTGGGCCCAATTCCATCGTGACTCTGAGCGGGCCGCTGCCAAGATTCTTGCGAGCATAAACCTGAGGGATAAAGGCTGAGTGTTCAAAGCGAAGTTCGAAATCCCGATCTGGTACTATTTCGATCTCAAAACGTCCCTGCGCGTCTGATTGTGCCCTGGCCAGGACCTCCTTCTGTTCCGGATCAATGATGGAAATCGCGACTCCGGGAATGAGCGCTCCCGCGGGATCATGCACGAATCCTGTGATTTTGAGTCCCGGAGTCTCCTGGGGTTGCTCCTGCCTGCGCGCGACAAAGAGTTGTTGCTCCAGATATGCGATGGCGTGGTTGAGTCGGAGCAGGTCGGGATGGGATGGTTTATATCGAGTGGCCTTTTCGTCCAGCTCCATACGCAGGGCCTTCAGCCTGGCGACCATTTGTTGCAGGGTGCTTGGATTCCCGGAATTCAGGCCTGGGGGCTCCGACTCGCTCGGAATAACAGAATACCGGTTCGCCTGGGACCTCCGCACCGGTCTGTTTGTGAATCCGGACTTGCCGTCCGAAACGGCGCGGATCTGAATCGGCGCTGGCGGCTGTGATGTTGTCAGGGGTGCTGTGGGTTCGCTGCTGCCGGCCGACTTCTGATCAAAAGGCACGGGCATATGGGCCAACAAGCTTGACCCGGCGCCTGCGGCCAGAATCAGGCTCACAGCAAATACGCCTATCAGGCAAACGGCGACACGACTTAATTGCGGGGTTTTCATTTCCGTGAGCCTCCGAATCCGGTTCAACAAGGGAGCGCTGCTGAGGGCAACGGCCAGTTTCAATGCCGACCGAAGGCGCTCCGCACGCGTGAGGGCGCGCGCATAGGTCAGCGCATCGCCGCACACTGCGACGGCTTCGTCGTCGCAACAACATTCACGTTCAGCGCGGACCTGCAAGGCCACCCACCAGATTGCCGGGTGATACCAAAGCAGGATCTCGATCGACGTCTGGAGAAGGTTGACGAGGTAGTCACGCCGGCGGATGTGCGCGAACTCATGGGCCAGCAAGGCATCCAATTGCTCGGGAGCGAATTCGGCCGCTGCGCCGGCCGGCATTAGAACCACCGGCTTGAGCCAACCGATGACCGTGGGAACGCCAATACGATCGGATTCCAGCAGGCGAACAGAGCCGCCCTGACTCCGGCAAAGCGCCACAGATATGAACTTGCACGCCCATTCATCTCCGGCGAGAACTGAGGCGCCTCGTTTCAGAAGTTGGGCTCTGATCAGGCCGCCCAGCGTCTTTGCGAAATACAGGACCACTCCAGCTATCCAGAACACGGCAAGCCATGGCGCCAGAGTCTCGAGTCCTCGGTAGGCAACCCATCGCCAGTTAGAACCGGGTAGGTCCCGGGGCGAAGTGGCAGGAGGCGAGTTGTCCGGTACGGTCGGCACAACATGTTCGGCGAATGGCTTGGCCGGCATCGAGACCGCCGGAATTTTCGCCGGGGAATGGCCGGCCTTCCAGATCGATAGGCCCGGCATCGCCAGCATCGCAATCATTGCGGCCGAGGCTACCCGGTAGCGGAGGTGAGCGAAGCGCAACGGGATGCCTTGCAGAATCCCCTTCAGCAGCAGGGCCATCAGGGCCCCCTGCCAGAAGAAGTGCAGCAATGCCCAGCCCAGGCTCTGCACGGCAGGATCTGCCAAAAAGCTCCGAAGAGTGCTCATCCAGCCCCCTTTCCAAGCTTGTTAAGGAGCTTTTCAATCTGCGCCAACTCCTCCGCAGAAGCCTTCTTTACCGCCAGGGCCTGCATGACCAGACGCTTCGCTGACCCGCCGAATGCCCGTTCGAGCAGGTCCCCCACGAGCTGCTGCTCGGTCTGTTCCCGCGGCAGCCTCGGTCGGTAGACCTGAGGCCGCTCGCTTTCATCGCGTCGGACGAGCCCCTTTTTCGTCATGATCTGCAGCAATTTGAGCGCCGTCGTGTACCCGGTGGCGCTTGTCCGGTTCAATGCTTTATGGACCTGTCGCACCGTACTGGGGCCTTGTTCCCAGAGGATGTGCAGAATGTTGAGTTCAGCTTCGGTGGGACGCTTGGGGCGTTGCGGGTTCATCAGGATTTTCCCCTTGCAAACGTGAATGACGAAATCATTCGTCATTATGACGAATGATTTCGTCATTGTCAAGAAAAATCCGGGAGCTGCCGCCCCCCGCAACGCTTCGCAGCGAAGTTCTCCATCACGGCCCCGCTCGCGGCGGCAAATAAGACCAGGCAAGACCGGCTCTCGCCCGCGCGGCAAGGGACACCGCCATCCGGCCGGGACTAGCCCCAGAGGTCGGAGGTATTGACGGGTTTGCCCTGGAGCTTCAGGTAATAGAACAGTTGCCCCTTGTGCCGGTCGAGATGTTGCACCATCATCAGGAGATGCCGGCCGAGAGCGAACTCCACGCCTGGGGCCCAGGGAGCGGCGACCTGCTTCTGTGCCAGATTATTCTCGCCGGCCTGGTCGATCGTCTGGAGGGCAAGGGCTTTGTCCTCTGCGAGGAGCTTCCTGGCCTCCTCGACGCTTTCCACCCCGGGCATCTTTTCGGCGGGCGGCAGCATTTCCTCGGGGGACAGGTCCTCCAGCTTCATGCCCGGCGGCAGGCCCCAATCACCGGAGACAAATCCCTTGCACCCGCCGCCGCAGGCATTGCTGATGTGCTTAAGCAGCTGGCGGACCGTCATCCAGTTTTCGCCGCTCTGCGGCTTCCAGTCGAGACTCTCCGGATCGACTCTGTCCAGAAGTTTTGCGGCAGTTGCGTACGTGCTTTCAACCTCCTGCTTCAAGAGCTGGGTCCAGTTCATGATGCTTCTCCTTTCGCAATGGTATCCCGGCGCCACGAGTCTATGCGTTATGCCGTTGCGACGCAACCTCCGCCATCGTCAATGCTATCAGTTGAGTGAGGGAATTCGGGATCGGCGCCTGGTTCGGCGCAGAGCGGATCGGCATAATTTTTGAATCCAGCTCTCCTGCAGCATTCCGGTATACAATCGACGCTGTGGCTGCCAGAGTGATCGCTGAAGTAAGGCAAAGAGCTGACCGATAAATCTTTGGTCGGGAGCCGGCGAGCCCTGACAGTCGGGAGCACATCCCCTATCCCTGAAAGAGCGTTACTATGTTGGCTGATCCCTCATAGTTGTCATTGATCAGCAGCACACCGGAGTAAGGAGCTTTTATGGCTGGTTCGCGTCGCGTTATTCTCCCCAGTGGCAAGATGTTCGATGTGCAGAGACTTCGTTCGGACGGCGTTCTCGGGCCGGAGGAAATCGAGTACTGCCGGAACGCGGAGATCCCGATCGGTTACGACTGCCTGCAGTGTGGCTGGGTTGCACTCACCTGTGACGATGATCTGCTCGATTCGCTCCCCACAAGCGACTCGAGTTCTGCGGTCCTCCCAACCGCCGACCTGGAGCGAGAGGTAAAGATCATTAGGTCGAGTTTCAAGGACAAAGCGCAAAGCATCCTGGGTATGGTCGAGAGCGGATCTTGCTCAAGCGCCGAAGCAGAAAGAAAGCTCTGGGATGCTGCCGACCAGGCAGCGGATGAGCTCGTGGCTCAATTCGACATCGTGTCTGTGGATCGCGGTCGCACTGTGCTCCGCGTTGCGGCCGCGAGTGCGGTCGCGCAGATCCGAGGTCCAATCTTGAGCTCGCCCAAGGCTGACATCCAGCCGAAACTGTCGTTTCGCAAATGGCAGCTCTCCGATGCGAGCCGGTACGTGCAGCTCCTTGGCAATCCGAACGTTTGGAAATATCTGTTCGGAGAATGCCCCACGCCCTTCACGGAGCAGACTGCCCGCGAGTTGATCGAGGTGTCGTGGCTCGAGTCTTACAACGAGGTCCTTGCTATCGAGATGGACGGGCAGCCCGTTGGGCAATGCCGTCTTCGCTTCGACAAACCACTTGCCGGGGTTCGCGCCGCTGAGGCTGATTACTGGCTGGGTGAGGAATATTGGGGCAAGGGATGGATGAGCAGGATTCTCGGCGTGTACACGCACCGGGGGTTTGAGCAACACCCGCTCGATCTCATCTATCTCTGGATTATGGCGGAGAATCACGGATCTGTCCGCGTCGCAGAGCGTGTCGGCTACCGGCGCGACACAAGCACGGGCCAGGACGAAGTTTTTAAAGCTTTGAAGAAGGCCGGGGCCCTTCGTTACGTGCTCTACCGAACCGACATCATGGGTGCGCCGGATACTCGCTGATCATCATCAAATATTGCAGCAGCAATGACCTTAGCGCAGCAGGGGCAGCGTAGATTCAGACTTACCCAAATCAGCTTTTGAGAAAGCGGATTCATGCTGTGCGCCGAAGGCGCCTTGGAGTGCGGCAGCTTGCTCTGCACCTTATACGAATCTCAGGTTTACAGTGCCGCACCTTCGGCGCTCGGTTATGGAGCCCGTCCTCATCCCGGCCTGACGGCCGGGCCTATTCTCTGCCGGCCCTTCGGGCCTTCTCAGGCCTCGCATGAGGCCGTAGCTATTGCCGTGCCATCTCCCCGATGCGGATGCCCGGTGACATTTTCGCGGTATGTGCTGGCAGCCACGAATCCCGGGCGCGAAGCGCCGGCAGAGGGTAGCCTCGCGCGTGAGCGCGGGGTCAGGCAGAGCTTGGCAATGAGGCAGGAAGGGCCGGCACATTTTTTGTATGTTGCCCCCACAGAGATTCGTATAAGGAACAGAGCTTGCTGCCGCCTTCCGACATCGCTGACTGCCTCTCCTGCCCACCGGGGGGATCAGGGCCTGAATATCTTCAACTCCAGATCCTTTACCGGCCGGAAGTGCTTGAAATTGGCGGTCGCCAGCCTCATGCCGTTTTCTATCGCCGTGGCCGCGACGATTGCATCTCCGGCCTGCATCCCGCTGGAAATGCCGTACTCCTCGAAATGAACAAATCGCATGCGATCCTCGTATGAAGATGCATCTATGAACAGGCGAGGTGTCCATGTACTCAGCTGCCGAGTTGCACGGAACGGATGCGGGCTTCGATAGCGACCTTCAGGCCTTTATCGGGAGATATGCCGGTCTCTGGTGCGGCTCAGCCAGGGATGCTCCTACCCCTGATGTTGCATTTGAAGCCGAGGAGCAGCGGCAGAACGAGCGCGAAACGGACCGCCTGATTGATTCATTGGAAAGGGAACTGAGGAACTACCCGCGCAGGGAGAGGCAGCAGTCGGCCTGGCGCGAACGCATATTCTTGTGGTTGCGCCGCATCGGGACAGCATCGTTCCGGTTTCCCGACCGTCACTTCGACATCATTTTTTCTCCCGAGTATTTTGCCGTCACCAGGGCCTTCGCCCGCCAGGCATATGCGTTCGATCCGGATATCGAAACCGCTGCGCTCGGCCAGGCGCTGCGCAATGTCTGGGTGATGAACTGCCTGCAGATGTTCCTGGGCCGGCGGCCTTCCCTTGCGCCGTCGATCTTCGCTTACAGCATGCTTTACCCATATACCGACAACTATCTCGACCGGACGGACCTGTCCCGCGAGTCCAAGGAGACGGCTAACCGGCGTCTGGAATTCCGTCTTGCGGGCACGATCCTCGAACCCTGCACCGCGAATGAAGCGGCCGTCTTCCGGCTGGTTGAAATGATTGAAGGCGAATACCCGCGCGATCATTTTCCCGAGATCTACTCGAGTCTTCTGGCGATTCATGCCGGCCAGGTCAAGAGCCTGCGCCAGCAAGGCAAGTTCTGCGTCCTGAACGATGAATCCCTGCTGCAGATAAGCGTTGAGAAAGGAGGCTCCTCGGTTCTCGCCGACGGTTGGCTCGTCGGCGGAAGGCTGCGTCGAGGGGAGGCCGAGTTCTTTTTCGGCTTCGGCGTAATGCTGCAACTGTTGGATGATCTGCAAGACTTGCCCGACGACCTCAATGTCGGGCACTGGACCCTTTTTACGCGCGCGGCGTCGCACGAATGCCTGGATAGCCTGACCAATCAACTGTGGCATTTCATGAACCACGTGTTGGATTTTGCGGATTGCTGCGCCGAACCCGGCAGTCTCGAATTGAAAGACCTGATCCGTCGCAATTGCAGGATGCTCTT
>CAYGWQ010000067.1:0-20439 GCA_964353465.1 uncultured Acidobacteriota bacterium
CTTCGGCGCTCATGCCAATTGCCTGCATACCCCGGCCTCACGGCCGGGGCTATGGTCTGCCGCCTCTTCGAGGCTCCTATTCTCCGCGGCTCTGCGGTGACCTCTGGTTTTGGTTGCGGCTATGCTGCGCCGTGTATTTCGTGGTTTACAAGGAGGGTCAGCTTTTTAACGCACCCATGAGTGCAAGCACCAGGATTGTGCCGATGAAAGCGATAAAAAACGCCACGGCTTTCCAATTGCCGAAATTGATCGTGTACCCGAAACCGAAGCGCCGCTCCACGAAAATGCACGGATCGTCCCGGTTGACGTAGAAGGCGCCGAGCACCCAGTGCCGGTTGTCTGCGAGACCGTCCGTAAGCGGGGCGTTGCCGGCAGCCCGCTCCAGCCGCGATCCGCCCTGCCCGTAGCGGAAGATGAAATAGACCGTGCACACCACAGCAAGAACTGCGATGGCAATGCCAAGCACCATGGCGACAGGGGAGAGTCCCTCGGCTCGTCCGAGCCCCACACGGATCGAGTCGATCGACATCATCAGCAGCATGCCAGCTACGACGACGGCCAGGAAGGATATAAGGCGTGTCATTGCATGCCGGAAGCGCCTCTGCGCTTCGACGGAAATGTGCGTTTGGGGAAACCGAATGGCACGTTTGGCACGCGCAACCAGGAAGGCCACCCCGGCCATGCCCACGCCCATCACGAGGGTGAAGAGCGGCAGCAACATCACGGTCCAGAATGACTTCGGCCGCCATGCATCGGGCTTCCCGCTGGGCCCGAAGTGAGTGGGCACTTGTGCGGGCAACTCATGATAGTGCATCGCGGCATAGGCGATGGCGAACGTGCCGCAGATAATGCCGAGGGCAAGGACGATCAGAGGCAAAAGCGACGGCGTATCGGCTGCCGAATCCAGCACCGCTACCCCAGCCGGCGGGCCCTCAACGGCCAGAGAGCGCGCCCGGAAATAGGCCCTGAGATACAACGCCAGGTATCCGGCAAGAAGCAGTATCAGCGCCGCAACCGCCGCAAATGGGGTTCGGTATTGCATGAACAGCCCCAAGCCAATGCCGACGCTCACGATGGTCGAGAGGATGATGCCGGTTTGCCAGCTGCGCGCGATCTGCTGCGCCTCCTCGCCTCCGGAACGCTCTTCGCCGACATAGACCCCGAAGAGCAGCCCGCGCCGCGCTATGCGCGGGTAGAGCAGAAACATCCCGGCAATAACAAGAGCTTCGAAAAGAGTAAAAATGAAAATTGTGGTATCCAAGGTAGCCCCCGCTTATCCCTTTTCGCTGCGCGCCGCTAAACATGCAAGCTCATGCTCCACACGGCGGCGCAGTTCGCTGTTGCTTAAGCCTGCCTGCCGCATGCGCGCGAGAATAGATCCCAGGTCTTCGATCAGGCGCTCAATGACGATCCCCTCGGCCTTCCGGGCAGGTGGTGCGACAATGACGCCGGCGCGGTCACGGATCTCGACAAAGCGCTCTTCCTCGAGCATACGGTAAGCCCTGGCTACGGTGTTCAGATTGACGCCGAGATCGGATGCGATTGAACGGACGGAGGGGAGCACACTTCCTGCCGGCAGCTCGCCGGAGGCAATGAGAACACGGATCTGCCTCGCAATCTGCGCATAGACCGGCTCGTCCGCCCCCCAATCCACTACAATTACAGGCATCGAGGCATTCATCACAAGAGCATTGTATACCATTCAATATACAGATGCAAGCAAAAAGTGACGCGACGCGCTACATCCGGGGGAAGGAGAGGCACTGGATGAACAGCTCTTGAAACCGCGGCTCGAATGCGAGCGGGAGGTGCTCAACCGGGGTTTCGGGATGCAGCGCGGGAGAGAGGAGCAATTTTTTGGCTCCCCGCAGAGCCGTATTGCCCGCAGCCGCGATTTTGCAGGGCGCCATCTCCAGCAATCCAATGCGGATGGCGCTTTCGAAGCGGACATAGTTGCCAAAAGCGCCGGCGAGGTGCACGGCCTCGATGTCGTCGTGTCTGGCGCCCCAGTGCTGGAGCAACAGGCGCATTCCGGAGGCGATCGCGGCCTTTGCCAGTTGCAGTTCGCGGATATCCGCCTGCGTCAACGCCACGGACCCGTTAATGAGGAATTCCCGCCTCCCCTGGGGGAAACCGCCGCCGGGCAGGATGACGCCCATATCCAGGCCTGCCGCCACCGCATCCACCACGCCGCTGCCGCAGATTCCACGCGCCGGCACGCTTCCGATCACCTGGCATTCGAGGACGCCGTCGCGGAGGAACACGTGAGAGATTGCTCCGGTCGCAGCCCGCATTCCCATGCGGATGGAGGCAGCCTCGAAGGCAGGCCCGGCGGCAGTGGAAGCGCAGAGTATCCGGTCCCGGTTGCCCAGGGCGATCTCGCCATTGGTGCCGAGATCGATCAAGGCTCTGAGCCGGTCGCTGTCACCCAGGCTCACAGCAACAATCCCTGCGAGGATATCGGAGCCGACGAAGCCGCCCAGGCAGGGAAGGAATCGCATGCGGCACCCGGGCGGCAGGGGCCAATCGAGCTGTTCAGGAGTGAAATGCTGCTCGCCGTGATCTTTGGGCGCAAATGGGGCGTGCGACAACGGTTCGACATCCAGGCCGGCAAACAGGTGGTGCATTACCGTATTGCCGACCAGGACCACCTCGCGCACTTCCGAGGCGCGCTCGGCGGCCAATTCCGCAATCATTTTGCCGATGGCGTTCCGAATCAGCGGCGTCAAATCGGCGCTTGACAGGGCAAACAGCACCCGGCTCATTACATCCGCGCCGTGAGCACACTGCGGATTCAGCGCGGTGCGTACTCCGAGCACCTCCCCGGACGCCAGGTCGAGCAGTTGTGCGGCGATCGTTGTCGTCCCGACATCGACTGCAACTCCGAGGCCCGCGCGGCCGGCTCCCTCGAGCCGGGTTGCGTCGATGAGCACGGGCGTCACCCACTGTCCTACCTCGAGCTTCAGCGGCGTTTCGGCCCGAGCCCGGCATGCCAGGCGCCAGCCCTGCGCCAGTTCCTCTTCGGTAAAGACGAACTGGTCGCCGATGCCGGCGGGCAGCTCTCCTTCGATGACGCGCACGCGGCACCCGCCGCACAGGTCCGATCCACCGCAGGGAAACTCCACCCCCTGTTCGGCAAGGATATCGACGAGAGCGGACCCGCGCGCCACTTCGATGCGCATGCCCAGGGGTACCAACTCGACATGTACCGTTTCACGCATGCCCCTATTCTGCCACAGGACCGCCGGCTCTCCGTTGCCAAAGTAATCCTGCAGCTGTAGATTTGCGTATACTGCGGGTGCTATTCATTGTAAGAATATGTATCCATTCAAACGGGAGAGGAAAATTTATGGAAGACAATGCAAGCACGGCGGCGGAAGCTGCTCCCATGACGTTTTTTCAGAGATTGATCGGCATCTATTTTGAGCCGGCAAAGACGTTTGCGGACATCAGCAGGAAACGGTCCTGGTTTCTCATGTTTCTTTTGCTGAGCATTGTAAACATCGGCGTGAGCTACACGCTCCAGTGGCGCATGGACCCGGTCGATGCCGCGGGCAAAGGCCTGGCGATGTCCGAGCCTTTTTTGAAGAAGGTCCTGAGCGCGGATCAACTGGCCCAGACCAGGGCCCAGGCTGAGAAACAGGCCTTGCAGCCCCGCTCGCTATGGGCAAAATACGCTCCGATTGTGACTACCCCGCTGGGGATGTTGATCGCATATCTGGTGCTGGCTGCTATTTTCCTTCTCGCCTACGTGATAACGGGAGCCGGGATTTCCTTCAAGAAATCGTTCACGACAGCCATATGGGGAATGGGACCGCCATCCATTGTGGTGACTTTGCTGAGCCTGATCTTCATATTCGTGAAGAATCCCCTGGATCTTGATATCGTCCCCGTTTACAACGTGGTGAGCAATCTCGGTCTGCTGGTTGATTTCAAGACGTACCCGGTCTTGAACAGCCTGCTTTCCTCGATTGATCTGTTCAGCATTTGGACTGTGATTCTGCTGTCGCTGGGATTTGCGGCTATGTCGGAAAAGAAGATCACGGCAGGCCAGGCAGCGGTGCCCATCGTGATTCTCTGGATCCTCTGGGTCCTGCTGAAAATGGGATTCTGGGCACTCTTGGGCTGAAGGGGTACTGCCGGTTCAGGGTCAGGCGGATCGTAAGACATGGAGGGTGGCAGAGGCTGCTTCCTGCAGAAGCACGAACCGGCCCTCTGCCGCCTATTCCGCCAGAGGGAGGAAGAGACTCGCGGCCCCGAAAACTCCCACATTTTTCCGGAGTTTTGCCGGCAAGATAGGGAGCGAGGCAACGACGTTGCGGTTGATGGTAAACTTCGGAATGGTCTCGCGGATTTGGTCAAACAGAGGTTTGCCGATCTGCGACACCCCTCCGCCGATCACGATCGCTTCGGGATCGAGGAGAGACACGATGCCGCCCAGCCACACCCCCAGATAAAATCCCGTGTCATCAAGAATCCTCTTGGCAATGGGGTCCTTGCGCCGCGCCGCGTCGGCGATCATCTTCGGGGTAACCTCGCTCAGGTCGTTTTGCGCCACGGCACGCAGAAGGCTGGGCGTGCCGTGTTCCTGCTCCAGCAGCACGCGGGCTCGCCGCGCCATGCTGGGCCCGGAGGCCAGCGATTCAATGCAGCCGTGGGTACCGCAGCCGCAGACGTAGGGCGTGTGGTAGTTGATCACGACGTGTCCGCCCTCGCCGGCCACCCCGTTTTTCCCGTGATAGATTTTCTTGTCGATGATAATGCCTGTCCCGATGCCGGTGCTTACGGTTACATAAAAGATGTCCCGATAATCCGCGGCGGCGCCGATCAACACTTCAGCCAAGCCGGCAGCGTTCGCGTCGTTTTCCACCAAGGCGGGCACGCCGAACCGCTCCAGAACCATGCGGCCGAGCGGCACGTTGCGCCATCCCGGCAGATTGGGAGGGAACAGCACGACGCCGGTCCTGGGATTGAGCGGGCCGGGAGCGCAGATGCCGATGCCGCGGATCCTGTCTTTGCCCCCGGCCTGCCGGATCAGGCGCTCGATCAAATGAAATACCTGTCTCATGCTGGTTTGTAAGCCTCGATCGGCCAGGGTCGGCACCACCAGAGATTCGGCAAGGCGCCCCTTCGCGGTCAGCAGACCGCCGGCAACCTTGGTGCCGCCGATGTCGATCCCAATCGTCAATTGCTTCGTTCCTGCGGTCTTTGCCATCGGTTTCCTCACTATTCTATCCGGCATGGTGCCACGGTTTACCCCAAAATTGAACCACAAAGACCTCGAAGACCTCAAAGAAAACAAGACATGCCGCCCGGGAGCGAAGAATGCGCCGGCGGCTCAAGGATTTGGCTTGCGCTACTCTTGATTCTTCGTGGTCTTTGAGGTCTTTGTGGTTCGTTTTTGAATGCGGCTGACCCTTGACCGGATTGGTGATATGCTACGCGCACCGACACAAGCCCGGAACCCGCTGATGGAGCCGGCAGACCGGCGCTCCGAATACGTTCGAAAGGCAGGAGCGATGAAGCTCAGTGCAACGTTGATGCGCAGCGCGATTGTGGCCGCTCTGGGCGGCCTGCTGTTCGGTTTCGATACGGCGGTCATATCCGGCACCACGGAATGGCTCAAGCGGGAGTTCATGCTGACCAACTTTACACTCGCTTTCACGGTGGCCAGCGCGCTGATCGGTACGATTATCGGCTCGATCGCAGTTGGCAGGCCTGCAGATGCCATCGGGCGCCGCGGCATCCTTTTCATGCTTGCCATAATCTTCTTTATTTCCTCACTTGGCTGCGGCCAGGCGTTGGGTTCCTTCACGCATTGGGTGATGGCGGCATTGATTTCGTGGACCTTCCCGATGATCGCGGCTCAGTCCGGCGGGCAAGCATTCGCCTTTTATGCCCTCTGCTGCGTGGGCCTGCTCTTCTGGGCGATTTTTGTCATGCCGGAAACCAAGGGCATCTACCTGGAAAGGATTCAGCGCGAGCTTGGCATTAAATAGGCGAAAAGGGGACATTCCGCTTTTCCCGCCTTGGCAACCAAGTGGCTATTGCAAGCTGGAAAAGCGGAATGTCCCCTTTTCGCTCGTGAGGACGGAGGCGGGAATGATCAAATGGATTGTTTGCCTGATTGCGCTCGTACTGGTTGTTGCGGCAATTGTTGTGATGGTTTTTTATTGGACCTCGCCCATAACCGAGGCGGCCGATCGCTTCTTCGTCAGCATACGCGAAGGCAAGGCACAGGCAGCGTATCAGTCGACGACGCGGGAGTTTCAGGCGGCCACGTCGGAGCAAAGCTTCATGGATTTCCTGAAAACCTCCACAATCGGCGACTATGATGGCGCCACGTGGAGTTCCCGCTCCGTCTCCGGCAATACAGGCGAGCTCGAGGGATCCATCAGGACCAGGAGCGGCGGTGTGATTCCGCTCAAGGTGAAACTGGTGAATGAGTCCGGCGAATGGAGGGTTCATGCGCTGGAGAAGACGCCGGCCGGTCTGGTCGCAGATGCGGCAGCGCCGGGCATCCCTGCTGAGGACGAACTCGCCACTATGGCCAACAGCTCCGTTCTGCAGCTTGCCCGGGCCGTCAACGCGAACGATTTTTCGGATTTCTATAAATCCATCGCCCAGTTATGGCGCGACCAGACAACAGCGGAGGCATTGAGAGATGCCTTCCGACCCCTCGTCGATCAGAAAATCGACCTGACGGCCATCGAGGGCAAGGCGCCCGAGTTCACGGAAAAGCCCATGATCGACGACAAGGGACGCCTGGTCCTGAAAGGTCGTTATCCATTGCCGCCCACCGCAGCCAATTTCACACTCAAATTCATTTTCGAAAAATCCCAATGGAAACTGATCGGAATCTATGTTTCCCCGGGTGAGGACTCCACGCCTGAGGCTTCGACGTCCCTGGTGAGTGAAATACCTCCCGACAGCGAGCTGGCATCCTTGGCCAACAGCAGCGTGATGCTCCTCGCCACGGCACTCAGCCGGGATGATTTCTCGGATTTTTGCGCCGCCATTGCCAAACTCTGGCAGGGGCAGACCACCATGGAAAAGCTGCGCGATCAGTTCAAGGTGTTCATGGAAAAAAAAATCAGCCTGACACTGATCGAAGGCACGGCTCCCGTCTTCACGGAGAAGCCCATCGTCGACAGCAACAAGGTCCTGATACTGACAGGACATTATCCAACCAAGCCGTACCGGGTTGAGTTCAGGCTGAAGTTCATCCAAGAAGAGTCTCAATGGAAGCTGGTGGGCATCAATGTGTCCACCGCCAGCCAATGAGCAGCAGTATTTGCTCCGAAAATGAGCCGATCAGGAACTGCTCAGGGAACTGGATTTCGTGGCGAAGGGCTTTAGCCCGTCCGTTTAGGGTATCTTGCTTGGAGTGTTGACGGGCTAAAGCCCTTCGCCACGGATCGTGCTTCGTGCCGGTCCAGAAATTAGCCAAATTGACGGGCTCGGCACACCATTCCTTCACCATGAATCGCCCCGCCGAAGACGATTTTCATGCGTCACAGGGTGCGCCACAGGCGCATGAGAGGCTGCTCCGAAAATGGGTAGGCCCCGGCCGCCAGTAGACCCCGGCCGCCGGGCGGAGTTTGAGGTGTCGATTCTCAATGAGCGACATCTGGCAGCCGGCACCCATTTCGCACCTCCATTTTCAGGCACTTGGGTGCGCACACCGCGAATGAGGCGCGGCCCCCGATTTTAGGCAGGATGCGCCGCGGGCTTGCGGTTACGGTGGAGGCAGCGTACAATCTTCCGACTCTACTCGGACCGGCGGCACAGCGCCCTCACCAGCAAGGAGAGGTGGCCGAGTGGTTTAAGGCGCACGCTTGGAAAGCGTGTGTAGGGGAAACCTTACCGGGGGTTCGAATCCCCCCCTCTCCGCCAGTCCCGTCTTCCGACCTCCGACCTCCGACCTCTGTCTTCCGACCGTGCGATTTATAAGTCGCATTCCCTTTCAGTACCGAGGTCTGAAGTCGGAGGTCGGAGGTCGGAGGTCTGTCTTCCCCATGCGCGGGACAACGTATTGATGCGAAATGGCGGGATTATTGGTTTATACTACCGGCCGAACCGAGGAGGTCAGCCATGAAACCCGGGAATTACTTTATCGCAGATATGCCCCGCAGAGAATTCCTCCAGGCAAGCCTCAAGGGAGGCATTGCGCTGGCGGCATCCCCTTCCCTGATAGCAAGCCTGCTTTCGGCCGTCGACGCCGGGGCCGCCACAGCGAAGCTGGATCTGGATCCGCAGATGTTGAACCGGACCATCCAAGCCGCCCTGCAGAAGGGGGGGGATTTTACCGAAGTGTACGTGGAAAACAGGATCTCGCGTGACATCCTCATGGAGGAGTCGAAGGTCAAGCAGGCCGTCTTCGGCATCAGCCAGGGAGCCGGGGTGCGCGTGATCTCCGGCGAAAAGACCGGATATGCGTATACCGACGAGATCAGCGAGGAGAAACTGAAGAGAGCCGCCGAAGTGGCGTCCTATGTCGCCCGCGGATCGGAAGCATCTGCGCCGGTCGCCGTTCAAAGAGCGAGCCGGCCGTCCTTCATTGGCGTCAAAGTCCCACTCCAGGATGTGGCCGACGCACGGCGCATCGAGATCCTGAAGCGAGCCGATCAGGCGGCGCTCTCGTACGATCCGCGCATCAAGATGGCCTCGATTTCCTACTACGACGAGATCCGGGGCCGGACGATCGCCAACAGCGAAGGTCTGTTGCTGAGCGATGAACTGCCGCTGTTGTTCTTTATCGTGCAGACGCTGGGCGTGGGGAACAACACCCGGCACATGGGCCGTGAGCGCCTCAGCATGCACGCCGGCTTCGAGATGTTCGACCTGGTCAAGCCGGAGGAGGTGGCGCGGGCCTGTGCCCGCGAGTCGATCGCAATGCTCGCAGCCGAAGACTGCCCGGCCGGAAAGATGGACATCGTCATGCAGAACGGCTGGGGCGGTGTCCTGGTGCACGAAGCGGTGGGGCATCCCCTGGAAGCCGACAACATCGCCCGCCAGGTCGGCGTCTTCACAGGAAAGATGGGACAAAAGGTGGCCAGCGAGATCTTCACCATGGTCGACGACGGCTCCATCCCCAACGCCAGGGGGACGACAAACTTCGACGACGAAGGCACGCCCATGAAGCGGAATGTCCTGATCGAAAAGGGAGTGCTCAAGCTGTTCATGACCGACATCCTGTCGGCCAGGCAGCTGAAGATGTCACGCACCGGGAACGGCAGGCGCGAGAGCTTCCGCAATGTGCCCATACCGCGCATGACCAACACTTTTATCGACAACGGCAAGGACAAGCCGGAGGACATACTGGCATCGACCCCAAAGGGCATCTATGTGCAGAGCCTCAGCGGCGGCAGCGTCAATCCTACGACCGGGATGTTCAACTTCACCTGCCGGGAGGCGTATCTGATCGAGAACGGGAAAAAGACCAGGCCGGTCAAGGGGGCGACGCTCATCGGCAGCTGCATGGACATCATTTCAAACATCGATGCCGTGGGGAACGATCTCGATTTCGGCCCCGGCATTTGCGGCAAAGGACAGAATGCCGAGGTGAACGCAGGCCAGCCCACGGTGCGGATTCGCGGCATCAACGTCGGAGGAACCCGGGCCTAGGCGCCAGGCAATGAAACGGAGGAAATGACCATGGACTACAAGGCATTAGCCGAACAGCTGGTTCAAACCTGTCTGAAAAAGGGGGCCGACAGCGCCGAGGTATACGTCCAAACGGGACGCCGGCTCCGCGTCGAAGTTCGCAATGGCCAAATCGAGACTGTACAGGAAGCAGCTACCCAGGGCATCGGATTCCGGATTTTCACCAGGGGCAAGATGGCCTTTTCAAGCTGTAACGATTTTTCGGACGCTGCAACCGCCAGCACCATTGAGAGTGCGGTCCTTTTTGCCCAACAGACAACGGCCGACCCGAACAACGTGCTGCCCGATGACAAAGGGAGCACGCCGGTGGAAGGCCTGTATGATGACCGGATCAGCCAGGTAGCGATGGAAAAGAAAATCGAGCTGGCGCAAACCGTCGAAAAGCTGGCCCTGAAGGACAGCAGGATCACAAAAAGCGCGGGATCCAGATATGCCGAAGAGGAGGGGGAAATCTTCCTCGCCAACTCCCATGGCTTGTCGAAAAGCTATAAGTCTTCCGCCTGCTCGCTCGGGATTTCCGTGGTAGCGGAAAAAGGGGAACAAAAGTCGTCGGGGGGCGATTCCTGCTCGAGGCGGTTCTTTGCGGACCTCAAAAAGCCCGAGGAGATCGCCGCCAAGGCGGCCAGGAAAGCATACGAGATGATCGACCCCCGCATGGTCAAAACCCAGAAAGCGGCGGTGATTTTCGACCCCGATGTGGCCGGGGCGCTGCTGGGCGGCATCCTGGCGGGAGTGAATGGCGAACGCGTGCTCCAGGGGGCCAGTTTCCTGGGCAACAAGATGAACCAGAGAATCGCCTCCCCGCTCCTGACCATTATCGATGACGGCACCCGCGCGAAAGGCCCGGCCAGCCGGCCTTTTGACGGCGAAGGGGTCCCGACGCAGAAGCGTCTGATTGTCGACCAGGGGATCTTGAAGGGATTCATGTACAACACCATCATCGCGCGAAGAGCGGGGGTGAAGAGCACCGGCAACGCCTCTCGAGGAGGCTTCACCAGCATGCCGGGCATCGGGCCGCACAACTTCTACATCACGGCCGGCACCAGCTCACGCAATGATATTATCGCCGCCACACAGAAGGGCCTGCTTTTGACCGAGGCCACCGGCTACGGAATCAATCCGGTGAATGGTGATTTCAGCGGCGGCGCTTCCGGGTTCTGGATCGAGGGCGGAAAGATCGCCTTCCCCGTCAAGGGACTCACTATCGCCGGCAGAGCGGACGAAATGCTGAACGCTCTCGACATGATGGGGAATGATCTCGACCTGAACCGGGGAATGGCCGCCCCTACCTTCCGCATTCGAGAGATGCAGATCGGGGGTGAATAGCTGGACAGACATACGACATCCGACCTCAGACCTCCGCACACAAGGGAAACGCGGTGATCCGTCGTGCGGTCGGAAGTCGGAGGTCGGAGGTCGGATGTCAGGATATTTGATACCGGCCCCTTGCATTCATTTGTGCATGTGCAGATGCGCGGTCAAGATCTCCCTTGCGGCGGGCCGAATGGCCTCCCAATGCTCCTTAGGGGATTTCTGGAGCACAACCAGCTTCTGATCCACCACCACCTCGACCACCCCGGGTATATCAAACAAACCCTTCGCCAGACCATCGTCGGTAGCCGGGATATCCTGGCGGCTGTGATATTTGCGGGTTGATTCGCTCAGCGCGGTCCCCAGATAGAAATAGCAGGAGTCGGCTGTCGGAGAGACAAACTCGTTGAGAATGCCATTGGGATCGAATGGTTTTGGAGGGACTTTGTCCCGGTCTTTATAGGATTGAAAAACAAATGCGCCAAGGCCCCCCAGTGCCAGGATGAAGCACAGAAAGAATACGAGGTTCTTGATTTCGTACTTCTTCAATCTCCTGCGTCCGTTATACATCCATCTCCTTCGAGCAAACCCGCCAGGCTGTGCTGCCTGTCTGGACGGGCAACCTCATTTTCAATCCCAGATCCATCACGGCTCTCATGGGTCCGCTACATACAAACACGTTTCGAAAACGCCTTTATTTCACCTTGAAACTGATTTCTTTTAAGGTATTTCCTTTGGAGTCCGAAACGGTTACCGTCCAATCTCCCGCAAGGGCTGCGGTCTTATAACACCATGTGCGCCAGGGGCTCCCGCCGATGGCGAGGTCGCTGGTATAAGTCTGATCCCCGATCTTCCAGGTCGCCTTGAGGGTGTCACCTGCGGCACCGGTCACTTTCACCCACAAATACGCCTTGTCGTTCACCGCGAACTCGGCTGTTTCATCCGTGATCTGCCGGTTGGTCACCCCTTTGCCGAGCTTCACTTCGAATACCTGAACGCCGGCAGATGCCTGTCGAGGATTCGCGATGAGATACGGGCACATCATCGAGGCAGATAAAACTATCGCAAGAACAATCATCGATGCTTTTTTCATGGCATTCCCATCCTTTCGTGTCCAGCCCCTAAATAACACATTTCCGTAATCCTACAGCTTTCTTTGCCGCGCAACTTCCTTCGTGGGAATCTAAGACTTCATCTCAACGCATACATCTTCTCGCAGATCGCAAGCGGGTTCAAGGCTTGTCTGGCTCATGACGAGCGCCGCCAGGAAAGCGCTTGGCGCCAGGTCGAGCGATTGCCAGAGTCACTGTGGTGGAGGGCCAAGGATTCAAGGGGTAAAGGGTCCCAGATGGATTCTCTTCTCTTTGCCCCTTGACCCCTTTGCCCCTTTACCCCTAAAGTTTGCGAGCGAAGCAAGCTAAGTTTTGGGAGAGGCGACCATGCCCGTCGAATCACACGCCAAACGTAAGGAGCGCACCGCCAGGATTATCGAGGCTCTCAGGAAAAGCTATCCGGACGCGCGCATCGCTCTGAACTTCAGCAGCCCGATGGAGCTGCTGGTGGCGACGATTCTGTCGGCCCAGTGCACGGACAAGCGCGTCAACATGGTAACCGAATCCCTCTTTAAAAAATATTGTACCGCAGCAGATTATGCCGCCGCCGATCCCCGCATCTTTGAGGAGGAAATCCGGTCGACGGGGTTCTATCGCAACAAGACAAAGTCCGTGCTGGGCGCTGCAGCCCGGCTCGCACGTGACTTCGGCGGCAAGGTGCCCGACAACATGGAAGAACTGCTCACGCTTCCCGGAGTGGCGCGCAAGACGGCGAATGTTGTGCTCAGCGGCGCTTTCGGCAAGAACGAGGGCGTTGTTGTCGATACCCACGTGATCCGGCTCTCCGGGCGACTCAAACTCACCGCTCACAAGGACAACTCCGGCGATCGGATCGAAAATGACCTGATGGCCCTGGTGCCGAGGAGAGAGTGGTCGGACTTCGGCAACCGGCTGATCTGGCATGGGCGGCTGATCTGTGCCGCCCGCCGGCCCGATTGTTCTGCCTGCTCCCTGATCAAGCTCTGCCCTTCTGCATTCAAGGTGTCCTGACTCCTGATTTCTTGAAAGCGCTTGCAACGTCCGCGCAAAACATCTAGCTTATGCGGCATATTCAAGGAGATTGCCATGAAGTTATGCTCACTCGCACCTGCCCTGCCGGCCCTTGCTCTGGCCCTGGCCGCCTGCGGAGGATCGAAACCGACGGCCGCCGACAAATCGCCTGCGCAGGTGTTCGCGGAGATTGACGGCAACGCCATCCTGGAGCACACGAAGACGCTGTCTTCCGACCCATTCGAGGGGCGCGCTCCGGGATCGAAGGGCGAGGATTTTACCGTAGCCTATATCGCGGATCAGTTTCGCAAGGCCGGGCTGAAGCCGGGCAATACCGACGGCACCTTCGTCCAAAAGGTCCCGCTGATCGGCATCACGCCCGATCCGAATGTATTCCTGACGTTCAAAAAGGGGGGCAGGGAGGAGAAACTCAAGTTCAAGGATGACTTTGTCGCCTGGACCAAACAGGTTGCAGAGTTTGCGGAGCTCGTGAATTCGGAGCTGGTCTTTGTGGGATACGGGGTGCAGGCACCGCAATTTTCCTGGGACGACTACAAGGGAGCCGACCTGAAAGGGAAAACGATCGTGATGCTGATCGGTGATCCGCCCGTGCCAGACCCAGCCGATCCGACCCAGCTCGATCCCAAGGCCTTTGGCGGACGCGCCATGACGTATTACGGGCGCTGGACCTATAAATACGAGATCGGCGCCAAAATGGGCGCGGCCGGGGTCTTGATCGTACATGAGACTGAGTCGGCGGGATATCCGTTTACCGTGGTGCAGAACAAGGTGAGCGAGCAGTTTGACCTCATAGCGCCCGACAAAAACATGTCCCGCGCGGCAATTGAGGGCTGGATCAGCCTCGATCAGGCGAGGAAACTGTTTTCGCTGGCAGGCAAGGATTTTTCTGCGCTCGCGAAACAGGCAGTCACCCGCGAGTTCAAGCCCGTACCCTTGGGGGTGACCGCTTCCATAATGCTGCAAAACAAGCTGCGGACCATCCATTCGCGCAACGTGGCCGGCAAGCTGGAGGGGAGCGATCGCAGGCTGAAGGAGGAGTACGTTGTGTACACAGCACACTGGGACCACCTCGGCGTCGGGGCCGATCTGAAGGGCGACAAGATTTACCATGGCGCGCAAGACAACGCCACCGGCATCGGCGGCCTCATCGAGCTCGCCCGCGCTTACGGTCAACTGTCACTGCCGCCCAAACGTTCCGTGCTCTTCCTTGCTGTAACCGCCGAGGAGCAAGGGCTGCTCGGTTCCCAGCACTACGCGGTGACCCCGATTTATGCGCTGGCCAAAACCCTCGCCGTCATCAACATGGACTCTCTGAATGTGCACGGGACGACCAAGGACATCACCATCGTCGGCCTGGGGAACTCGGAACTGGATGATTACGCCCAGCAGGTGGCTGCCGAGCAGGGGCGCGTCATCAAGCCTGATCCTGAGCCGGAAAAGGGCTCCTACTACCGTTCAGACCACTTCCCCTTCGCCAAGCAGGGAGTTTCGGCCCTTGCCAGCAGCGCCGGGATCGATTATGTCGGCAAACCCGGGGACTACGGCAAGAAAATCAGAGCGGAATACACCGCAAACATTTATCACCAGCCGGCCGATGTTGTGCGCCCCGATTGGGATATGAGCGGTGCGGTTCAGGACCTTCAATTCTATGGATTGATAGGCTATCGCGTGTCGATGGCCGACAAATATCCCGAGTGGAAGGCCGGCTCTGAATTCAAGGGGGTGCGCGAAGAGCAGTTGAAAGCGGCTGCCGCCCGTTAAGCACGGTGCCGCAGGCGATGACCTGGGCCACTGCGCTTATCTGGTTTCCGTCGCGAAACTCAATAATTCCTGGTCCTGGACCTCGACGTCGACTTGAACCTGGACGTGGACGCAAAGAAACCAGATGGCATGATACTAAATGTTTAAACTGCGAAGGCTGATCTTGGAGAGAATTCTATAAGTCCAGGTCGAATGAGCATGGAGTTTCGCGACAGAAAGTACCCTGACATGAACTTGGACCTGGATGTGGACATGGACTTCGACAGGGAGTTTACCGATAAGTATCCTCTCGCCTTCAGGAACAGGCTTTCAGGTATACAGTCTGGCCGTCGATGTCATAGCGGAACCGGAATCGTCCCGAGCGGATTCGATATTGGCCTTGACCTTCAGCAACGGCTTCCAGCTTCTTGATGGGATGTTGGCGGCTATTGTTGTAAGGATCAGCCCCCAGGATGCCAAGGACCTGGGAGTATCGGTCAGAAAGATCTTGTT
Organism: uncultured Acidobacteriota bacterium; assembly: GCA_964353465.1. Taxonomy (GTDB): domain Bacteria; phylum Acidobacteriota; class UBA6911; order UBA6911; family UBA6911; genus JAFNAG01. The sequence continues at coordinate 15,354 of CAYGWQ010000067.1, forward strand.
GGACGGCAGCCACCTTCTTGAATTCGCGCTCGAACCTGCTAGTTATGAGAACGATGAACTTCGAGTTCATTTGGGGCGGCGGCGTGAAGGTTTAAGGGAGCTGGCTTTCACTCCTCCCAGCAGAACCTCGGCTGGTTTGATGCGTCCTGAACGGATGTCCAGGTTGCTCTGGCGGATTTGTGCTTTGACCTTGGGATTACGCAATTCCAAATAGTCTTCCAGCTCGTCTGCGTCCATAAGGCCAATAACTGGGATACCGTCCTTCTCCAGAATGAAGTACTCATTGTTGAGATGGGCGCGCTTGGCCAGTTGGCCAAGGTTGATGCGCGCTTTGGTGATGGGGATGCGATTGACCATAATAATGCTGGATTTTCTCAAGGAGCAACCCCCTGCCAAATTGATTAACGTTGATTAAACTATAGCCGATGGACAGGAGTTGTCAAGGCAGGACTCGATCGCCAGGCCCAACTGGTTTGGCGCTTCCACACTCATAGCCTTCTGAGCAGCCTCCGCCCGGCGCCGGCGCCCGGTTCCGCCAATAATGCCCAATCTGCCGGCACACTCGGGACGCCGGCCAGGCGCCCCTCCGGTCGAGGTGTTCCCGGCCATATGCGCATATCGGAGCGGCAAATCCGGGACTCGGGGCAGGCAGCGCATGGCCGGGTGTCTGCCTCTGAGAAAGCCAGTTCCGCCCGGCAATGCGTTGCCTGTCCCGACTTCACCCCCCGGGTTCCTCCCTCCCCCCTCTGTTTTCCGCTTGCGTCCCCGAATAGAATTGCCTATGGGTTCTCGTGGGCGACAGGGGTGAATTAAGCGCGGGCATCTCTCTCGCAATCATGACCATGATGGCGGGACGCCCGCGCTCCTTTATGGCATGGATTCCGATTAGGTTAACAGCATTGCATCGGTCCCCAAGGTGGGACGGTGGTGACCGTCCCCCTTCCGTTACGTGTCACCGGATGATGATGAAGTTGAGATCCTCCGGCAACGGCAGGACGATCGGAAACTCGAAGAACTCACTCGGCTCAGGGACGGTGACCGGACCGCCGTCCGAGAAGAAGAATTTCCCGGCCTGGTCTTGCACGCCCAGCGAGATCGGGCGGAAGAGAGGGATGCCGAGACTTGCGGCAAACCCATGCGGGTTCGTTGGCAAGCTCGGGTATTTACTATGGTAGAGGTCGTGCCGGTAGTACAGAGTCCTGTCGGCCAACTCGCCCGCACGCAGAATGGCCGTCGTGGTCGGGTTGGGGGCGGTCTCGTCCCCTTTCGCGATCAGGTAGAGAACCAGCTTGTCAGCCATGCCGGCCAGCGGAGCTTTTCGCAGGTGCGGCGCATACGCGGCTGGGCTGCCGGCCTGTGAGACCCATTCGTAATTTTCGAACATCTCCTGGATCGCCACGACCCCGGCGACGGTATTGGTCACCGGCGACTGAATGACCCTTGTGGCGGAATCTGCGAGTTGAACCGTGAGAGGAATCTGGTCCCTGAGGGGCAGGTTCTCATCGCAGAAGGGCGGGTTGACCGCACGCCCAGCGAAAACCTTGATCCCTGGAGAATTGAGAAGGGACGGCTGTCGGGAAGCGAGCATCGTACCCAGGGCGGTCCTGTTCGCCAACCCCAAGTTACCAATCGGAACCGGGTCGGCTGGTACCGCCAGCACTCCGGCTCGTACAGTCGGCTCCACGGCCAGGAAGACAGTCCCGAAAGCGCCACCGTAAGAGATTCCGAAGTAGTAAATGCGCGAGGAGTCCAGATCGCGCTGCCCGTCACCGTCCACGTCCACTCCGACGTCGATGACCCGTGCCAGTTGCATCAGGTCAGCGGCCATTTGCCGAAATCCGTCGGAGGCAAACACAATGTTCTGGGGCCGGGCGGCGTTGAGACCCTCGCTACCCTCGATCTTGTTGTCGCCGTTCTGATCGATACCGCGACCCCCTGCGATGAACGTGACGGGCCCGCTGACCGTCCGGTTGACGGTCAGCGTGCTCTGCGGGCCAAAGCCATGCCCGACCGTATTTATGGCGATGGTAGCGATGCCGTACTTCGCCATCGAACTGGCGACATTGAGCGGCGCGCCGTTCTTGTTCCCGCCGACGCCGTGGCCGAAAATCGCGACCGGCCAGCCGTTAGCCGGTTTGAGGCCAGACGGCAGGAACAGATTGAAATAGATGTCGTTCGTCCCTTGCACAGCGGGCATTCCTTTGCGCGTGCCGACCGGTGGGATGTACTCGCCCGGGTGGACCTGGTAATCCGGCGACAGGTACTTGCCGAACGCGACGCTCCCGACGGACCCCGGGAAGGTGTTTTTGACCAACGAGAGGTCGAGGGGTCCCGAGGTGAAGGCCGGAGGATTGACCTGCGTCTGTTGGCGCAAGGTAATGCCCGTCACGTCATTCGGGTTGAACACGGTCCGCGTGCCGTTCGGTCCCAGGAGGAAGTCGGCCGGATCGGGCGTCGCCGCGTGGATCTGGTCACGGATCTTTTCCAGAACCGCGGTCGCGCTCTGGGTGGTGAACACGCTGGCGACCCCGATGTCTTCCTCGCGTACCCCGACATGGCGGGCCGCCTGAATCGCGTCGAGCAATGCCTGCTTATATTCTGTGCGCACGTTGGCTCGGAATCGGCGGAACGCGTCGCTCGCCTCTACCGGGGCGCCACCGTCATCACGGATCCCGCGGGTCACGATCAGGGCGAAGCGCGTGTGTTGGGCCAGCAGCGCGCCCGACTCGACGTGCAGAGTGTTGGTGAGGGCATCCCAGACGACCTGGTCAATCCCGACCACGGTGCCCCACGGCATGTCGTCCTCGCCTTCCGATAATGGCCTGCGATATTCGCCGCGACCCCGACCGACCACGGTGCCCCACGGCATGTAGTCCGGGCCTGGTCCCGTACTCCCGAGGCTTACCAGGAACAGCGTGTCGCTGGTGACAGTGTTCGCATCGATGGGGCCGCTGAACGGCACCGACAACCGCGGCTGGAGGTTGAACCCATCCAACTCGTTGAGGACGGCGATATCCTCACAATCGGAGACGTACACCTGGCAGTCGGGCAGCGGCAGGGAGACGCGCCGGCGTGTAATATTGGTGTGGTCGGGTACCGTGAACCAATCACTCGGGAATGGGCCGGCCGCCGGCGAATCCAGACCGAAGAGCGCTTCGGTTGCGGGCCCATGACCTGCCAGCATAAATGCTCCCTGACCAAGACTGGACGCGCCGATCTGCGTAATCAGCACAAATACCGCCGCGAATGCCACGGTCGCAGCCATGATGACTTTCTTTCTGCTGAAGAGCATAATGTGCTCCTTTCTATATGTGTGTGGTAATACTTTACCTACCCTGCGAATTGGCTTCCTGGTTACCTTCCTCGATGCAGGAGGCTGTGTTCCTGCTGGCCGGAATATGAACCGGGCGGCGGCGCGCGTAAAGCGGCGGGAGACGGCACTGGACCGAATGACGTCTCCCGCCGCTTCGTGCCGCATGCAGCCGCAATTGATTGACGCAGTCCGCTTTCTAGCCTAGAATCGAGGAATCTCATCCTGTGGAGAATCTGGCTATGGACAGGCCCATACCGCGCCTGCAGGAAGCTCCACCAGTCCGGCCGGCCGCCGGCGCACGCCTCGATTCGTGGAAGGAGATTGCCCGTTACTTGAATCGGGATGTGCGGACCGTCCAGCGCTGGGAGGAAACGGACGGGCTGCCTGTCTACCGGCATGGCCAAGCGCAAAAGAAAAGAAGTCCGGTCTACGCCTATCCAGCTGAAATCGACGCCTGGCTGCGCAAGAATCCACCATCCCCTGCGGAAAAAGAACCTGAGCCGGGACCGGCGACACAGGCGGGCTGGAGAACCAGGCGCGTCCTCTGGGCCGCCGTCTCGCTCGCCATCCTCGTGGCCGCAGGCGCGGTGACCTGGCGCGTTCTATACCGGCAACCTTCGCTTCCGCCGCTCCGGGTTGTGCCATTGACGACTTATTCCGGCGTGGAACAATTTCCAGCCTTTTCTCCAGACGGCAAGCAGGTGGTTTTTTCCTGGAACGGTCCAAAGCAGGACAATTTTGATCTTTACATCAAATCTCTGGGTGGCGGAGAGCCGCTGCGGCTGACGACGCATCCAGGGATGGACGTTTATCCCGCATGGTCTCCGGACGGTCGCCTGATTGCGTTCGTGCGCTATGTGCCAGGGTCGCCGACTGCTGAGCTTCTGACCGTCCCCGCCTTGACAGGTGCGGAACGTAAGATACGCGAAGTAGCTATTCCTCTCCACTACGCAGCCATCTGGCCCGGCCTTTGCTGGACACCGGACGGCAAATGGATCATCAGCGGAACCAATGCGCTGGAATGGATCTCTGTCCAGACCCTGGAATCTCGGCGCCCGGTGGAGCCTGTGGCAGGCTCGGCAGGGGATTGCTGCCCGGCCATTTCGCCGGATGGCCGCAGGCTTGCCTTCCGGCGTGCCTCCTCGGGACGAATCTGGCAAATTTACATTCTGTCGCTGGGCCCGGATTACCAGCCCGTAGGCAAGCCCACCGAGCTCAACACTGTGGATCTGGGCGCCTGGTATCCGATGTGGACCAAGGACAGCCGGGAAGTGCTTTACATGACCGTTCGCGAAGAGGTGCGAACCTTGTGGCGAGTTCCATACGACGGTTCCCTAGCGGCATCACCCATTGAGCTCGGTCCGATCGGCTTTTGGTACACGATCTCTCCTCGCGGGGATCGGCTGGCTTATGCGGACAATATGCTTAGTCCGCATATCTGGCGGACGGACCTCGCCGGCGAAAAAGGCGTGAGCCGCGCCATTTCATCAAGCAAGTTGGACGTCAATCCCCAGGTCTCGCCGGATGGCACGAGGATTGCATATGTGTCCGACCGCGAGCAGGGACGCCGAGTCTGGGTCTCCGACTTGGATGGCGCCAATCCGATCGACCTGGCTCCGATCAGCGTAGCGCGGCCGGGACCGGCACGCTGGTCGAAGGATGGGAAACAGATCGCCTTCGAATGCCGTTACGACGACAATGACGACGTGTGCACGGTGCCTGCCGGCGGCGGCGCGATCCGGAGGCTGACGCATGATTCTGCACGCGATTCTC
>CAYGWQ010000068.1:0-4781 GCA_964353465.1 uncultured Acidobacteriota bacterium
CTTCGGGCATGACATCCCGGCTGCGCATCTGTTCGATTTCATTGAGGATTTCACTCACTGCCGGCGCCGTCACGTCGGTGCGCACGCTGGTGCCGACGAGGAAGGGCCCGGGGCCCCGGCGGTAGAGAAATGTCGAGGATGCGCCATAGGTGTAGCCGTGCTTCTCGCGCAGGTTCATGTTAATGCGGCTGGAAAACAGCCCGCCCAGTGTGGCGTTCATGACGGTGACGGGGACGTAGTCGGCATTGGCGCGCGCTATGCCGATGTGCCCGACGCGCAGTGCGGTCTGCGGGGAAGCCGGCTTGTCGACGATCACGATGCGGCGTTCCCCGCTCGAGCCGACTTCCGGGGGCGCAGCTGTGCTCGCTGTGCCTCGCCATGATCCGAGATGCTCGGCCGCCAGACTGCGCAGCTCCCCTTCCGTGAGATCACCGGCGACGATCAGGGCTGCAACCGTTGGAGAGTAGCCGTCTTGCCAGAACCGGGCGAGTTCCTGTCTGCGGATCGCTCGGTTTGACGCATCTGTGCCCAGCTCGATATACCCATAGGGATGACGGGTTCCGTAGAGGGCGGCGAAAAAGGCCTTGGCGGCCAGGGTGTGCGGATTATCCCGTTGTTGGAGGATCTGAGTAAGGCGATCGTGCCTGAGCCGCTCGACCTCACTTTCCGGAAATTCAGGATTCAGCAGCACGTCCGCTGCCAATTCGAAGACTGCGGCGATATTCCGCTTTAGCGAGCGGAAAGCAACCACCGATGCATCCATGTTCGATCCGGTCGAAAGTGAAGCCCCCAATTGATCGGCGTCGCATGCAATCTGGAGTGCGGAGCGCTTGCTGGTGCCCTCGTCCAGCATCTCCGCGGTAAAGGATGCCAGGCCCGGCAAGTCAGGAGAATTTCGATCGCTGCCACTCAGCACAACCAGGTTGGCCGAAACGATGGGGAGGCTGTGCTGCTCGAGCAGGTATACCGTCAATCCGTTCTCGAGGTTGAAGGAAACGGGGATGGGGAGCTGGAGAGGCGAAGAAGGCCCCGGCTCGGGGACTTGCCGCCGCCAATCCTGCCCCTGCACCTCTTCTGGCGTTGCGGGTGCCGGCGTGCTCTCCTCGGTCAGGGTTGAGCGAGGAACATCCACCACAACCTTTGGTCCGGGGATGCCATGGACAACGACCCGCGCATTGTGGGGTAACCGCTGTTGCGCAATGGCTTGCAGCGTGGTGCCCGTGGTGTTGTGATAACGTTCCAGGTCTCGCGCCAGATACCCGGGATCATCGAGAAAATGGTTGTACTGGTTGAGACGGTCAGCGACCCCGCCGAAACCGCCGAGGCTTTCGAGTCCGCGAATGATCGCACTTTCGAAGACGTTGCAGGCTCGCTCCACTTCGGCGTCATCCGGACCGTCGCATCGGAAGGTTTCGAGATTCTCATCTATGGCTTTCTCGAGATGCTCAGCCGAGACACCGGGTTTGGCGGTAGCCTCGATCGTGAAGATCGAACCCAGAGAGAGGGAATATTGCTGGGCGGCAACATCCTGGGCGATACGCCGCTCATATACCAGGTCTTTATAAAGACGGCTTGGTTTGCCGCCGCCGAGTATCTTGGCCACCATATCGCATACGGCGTCTTCCTGGGTGTAGATCCGATCGGTGATCCAGGCCATGTATACCCTCGGCAGTTCGACCTGGTCTGTGACTACCACCCGCCTCTCAGTTACAATCCGCGGCGTGTCGACCACTACCTTGGGAACGGGAACCCCGGCGGGGATCGGGCCGAAGTATTTGTCTACGAGGGACCTGGCCCGATCCGGGCGGATATCTCCCACGATGGCGAGGCTTGCGTTGTTGGGAGCATAGTGGAGCCGGAAGAACTCCCGCACGTTCTCGAGACGGGCGGCTTCAATATCGGCATGCGAGCCGATCACGGAGGCGTGGTACGGATGGTCCTTGGGGAAGAGCTGATGAAAAAGCTCTTCCTGCACCAGGCCGTAAGGCTGGCCCTCCACACTTTGACGTCGCTCGTTGCGCACGACATCGCGCTGGTTTTCAAGCTTCCGGGCGTCGAGTTTTTCCAGGAGAAATCCCATGCGGTCGCTTTCGAGCCAGAGGGCCAGCTCCAACTGGTTCGAAGGAAGCGTTTCAAAATAGTTCGTGCGGTCAAAGTCTGTAGTGCCGTTGATCTCGCTGGCTCCCGCCGCCTCGAGGTGCCGGAAGTGGCCCTCTTCGCCGATGTGCCTGGATCCCTCGAACATCATGTGTTCGAACAGGTGGGCAAAGCCGGTGAGGCCAGGGCGCTCATTAGCCGGGCCGACGTGATACCAGATATTCACCGCCACGAGCGGCAAACGGTGGTCCTCGAGCAGAATCACATCAAGACCGTTGGCGAGTCGGTATTTTTCGTAGTTGAGTTTGGGCACTGGATGATTGACTGGCACGCGATCTCCTTTACACCGCGAGGGTGGCGGAGGCGTAAATATAACATTTGGGAAATTACACAACTAGTTGAAAATGCATTGTTTCCAGATGCGTATTTTCAGCCTGCGCAAAGGCGCAAAGGGGATGGGATCAAGGAGGCACCATGACTTTTCCCTTGACCCTCTGCTCTTTGCCCCTTGGTTCCTGTCCGCGAGCGAAGCCGAAGAACCAATTTCGTGCACGGAACCGACAATTTGCGTTACCGCTTATGCCTGTCCGCGTGTATACTGCACCATCAGAGGCGAGAGTTGACTCATGCGGGTAACAAACGAGCTCAAGCCTCGGCGGTACTCCACTTCACATCGCTCGCGGCTGTGTTTGTCACAGTGCGACGCTATGTTCAAGTCGAGCAGATGAGCCAAAGGGCTCGCCGACGCAGCTTTCCGCATGGCGAAGGCAAGGCATGAGCATCGTTCGGCAACCACGGCATTCAAATAAGCATCGAAGCGGACAACGCGGCGGCGTTTTCAAGATCAAGATACTGAAAAAGCTGCAGCGGGATCAATCAGGTATCACATCAAATAACTGCACATACTCATAAGCTAAGGAGGGAACCGTGTCCAAACTTAAAGCTAAGCTCTTCGAGAAGATCCAGGCATGGCGGCCGCGCACTGCCAAGCTGGTTAAGGAACATGGAAGCGTGAAGGTGGGCGAAGTCAACATCGGCCAGGCCATCGGCGGCGCCCGGGATGTGAAATGCCTGGTGACGGATATCTCGTACCTCGACCCGGTCGAGGGGATTCGCTTCCGCGGGATGACGATACCGGAGGTTCTGGAAAAATTACCCAAAGTCCCGGGCTGCGAGATGCCCTATGTGGAGGGACATGTCTACTTAATGCTCACCGGGGACATTCCCACCAACAAAGAAGTGGCCGAGGTCGCCGAAGAGTTCAAGAAGCGCGCGTGCGTCCCCCAGTATGTATTCGACGTCCTCCGGGCCATGCCGCGTGACACCCACCCGATGACCATGCTGTCGGCCGCGGTCGTGGCTATGCAGCGGGAATCCGTCTTCGTGCAGGCTTACAACGCCGGCCTCAGCAAAAACGATCATTGGGATCCCACCTATGAAGACGGCATGAATCTACTGGCCCAGCTGCCGGAGATCGCTGCCTACATCTTCCGCATTAAGTATCGCAGCGATACGATCATCCCGCCCAATCCCGATCTCGACATGGGCGGCAACTTTGCCCACATGATGGGGATCGCCAAACCGTACGACGACGTTTCGCGGCTCTATTTCATTCTGCACAGCGATCATGAGAGCGGCAACGTGAGTGCGCACACCGGCCACCTCATCTCGAGCGCCCTCTCAGACATCTACTATTCGATCTCTGGCATGATCAACGGCCTGGCCGGCCCGCTGCACGGTCTGGCCAACCAGGAGGTGCTGCGCTGGATCCAGGGCGTAATGGCCAAAATGGGCGGCAAGGTACCGAGCGAGGCAGAACTTCGGCAGTTTGTCTGGGATACGCTTAAATCAGGACAGGTGGTTCCCGGGTATGGACATGCCGTGCTGCGCAAGACCGATCCCAGATACATGGCTCAGCGTGAGTTCTGCCTGAAGCACATGCCGGAGGATCCGCTCTTCAAGTATGTGGACATGCTGTTCCGCGTGGTGCCCCCGGTTCTGCTGGAACAGGGCAAGGCTAAAGATCCCTGGCCCAACGTCGATGCTCAATCCGGCGTCATCCAGTGGTACTACGGTATCAAGGAATATGATTACTATACCGTATTGTTTGCGGTCGGCCGTGCACTGGGTGTGGTTTGCAACATCATTTGGGATCGCGCGCTCGGCTACCCGATCGAGCGTCCCAAATCAGTCACGACTGCAATGCTGGAAGATGCTGCCAAAGCGGCAGCTGCACCCAAGGCCTGACCGGCCGGACGGCTCGCGTAAGAATGGGGGATGCCCGAAGGCATCCCCCCTTTTTTTGCACCGCAATTCTGTCACCCTCCCAGGGCTCCATACCGCTTTCCGATCCAAGCCCGGGCTTGCGCCCGGGGTTGGGACGGAAATCGGCGTGGAGCCCCGGAGGGGCGGCAGAAAATGGTTGCGGACGAAGATCTTTCGCCCCTACCAGGGCTTGCTAATTGCAACATCCTATCCGGGGGCTTGCGCCCCCGGATATTATCTCTCGGCCCCTCCGGGGCTGTGCCTCAAGGGCTCGAACGGCATTTCGCGGCAGAAACCAATTATGGTTCAATCCTTCCGCGGCAGATTGGATCGAGAAATCCGTGAATCGTCTGCTCGATCTTCGGACTTCTGTCTCCTGACTCCTGACTTCTGTCTCCTGACTCCTGACTTCTGTCTCC
>CAYGWQ010000068.1:4881-20409 GCA_964353465.1 uncultured Acidobacteriota bacterium
CTCCTGACTTCTGTCTCCTGACTCCTGACTTCTGTCTCCTGACTCCTGACTTCTGGCTTCCCCAATCCCGCGGATATTGCGCGGGATGTCATGGGCGCGGCCCTTTTTCGGATCACTCTTCTCGCCGCCTCCACGATGTCGGGAACGCTCATGCCGTAGTAATCGAGGAGGCTTTCGCCATCCCCTGAGGATGGAAAGATATCGCGGAGTCCGACGCGCACCAAGGTCGCTGCGGGCACGTTTTCCGCAATGACCTCCGCAATGGCACTCCCCAGGCCGCCTATAATGCTGTGGTCCTCGATAGTAACTGCGGCCCCGGTGCGCTCAAGAATTGCGGCAATGTTCCCGACATCGAGAGGCTTTAGGGTGTGGACCTCGACAACCAGGGTGCCGATGCCGTCAACCGCCAGGATTTTTGCAGCCTGCAGGACCCTCTTGACGATCGGCCCACAACAAAACAGGGCGGCATCGATCCCGTAGTCTTCCAAAATCCGCGAACGGCCAAACTCGAAGGCCCGGGAATCATCAAAGATCACGGGCTCGCATCCGCTGCCGATGCGAATGTATGCCGGGCCTTCCTGCGAGGCAACCTCACGAATTGCCTTTTGTACCTGCCCGGCATCTGCAGGCACCACGATTGCCATGCCCGGAATGCTGCGGAGAATGGCCAGATCCTCAAAAGCCTGGTGGGTGGCGCCTTCGCGTTCACCGCCATGAACCCCGCCGTTCATACCGACGAGTTTTACGTTTAGTTTGGGATAGGCAACAAAGGTGCGTACCTGTTCGAAGGCCCTCATGGTGATAAAGCCCGCATAGCCTCCGACAAACGGGTGTAATCCTGAAGCGGCCATGCCGGCGGCGAACGCAACGGCACTCTGCTCGGCTATTCCCAGATCGAACAGCCTGTCGGGGTACTTTTCGGCGAAAGGCGTCGCACGGAGCGCCTTGAGCGAATCCACACTGATCAGCACCGCCCGGGGATCTGCCGCGGCCACCTCCATGAGTCCCCGGATGAATGCTTCCCGGGTGCTGGCCGTCTCGGGCAGCTTCATGACTCACCTCCCAGGGCGTGGAGAGCGGCTTGCAGCTCCTCAGCGGTGGGGACGCGCTTGTGCCAGCTGTTGTCCCCTTCCATAAAGGGGACTCCCTTGCCCTTCACCGTCGCCGCCACGATGGCCGAGGGCCTCCTGATTTCCTCCCGTGTTCGCAGTTCGGCTTCCAGGATCTGTTTGAAATCGTGGCCGTCGATTTCCTGGCAGTGCCAGCCGAAAGCCTCAAACCGGGATCTGATCCCGTCGAGACCGCTGACCTCGCGCACGGACCCACTGCTCTGGAAACCGTTGTTGTCGACGAATACGGTCAACCGGTCTTGGCCGAGATGAGCCGCGGCAATGATTCCCTCCCAGCAGATGCCTTCATTGAGTTCGCCGTCGCCGACAATGACATAAACCCGGTAGCCCATCCCTAGGAATCGCCCTGCAACCGCCATGCCCAGGCCGATCGATATGCCGTGCCCCAACGATCCCGTCGTCATGTCGATGCCCGGAGTGTTTTTCATCTCCGGATGCCCCTGGAGTATCGTGCCCAGGCTGCGGAATGTCGGCAGAAGACTGGGCGGGAAAAAGCCGCGCCTGGCAAGGGCGGCATAGAGCACAGGGCATGAATGCCCTTTCGACAACAGGAAGCGATCCCTTTCGGGCCAACGGGGGTTCGCCGGATCAACGCGCAAGATGTTGAAATAGAGCGCCGCAACGAGATCGGCAATGGATAGAGCAGGGCCTGGATGGCCGTCTCCGGCGAGATGGATCATGGTGACGACATCCCGTCGAAGCAGGCGGGCGGTTTCCTCGAGTTGCGCTACTGTCTGCCTGATCATGTCTCGATCCCCTCGGGAACCAATCGCGCCTGGTGAGTCCAAATGCGAAGATTGGCAGGCACGGAACCTGTAGTGCCCGCCGCCACCGCCTCCGGGGAATCCTGGATCCCCTTGCGGGTCCGCCTATCACGCTGAATGCACCGGCGATGCCTCCAAGGGTGCGCAGGGTATTTCTATCGCGAGAGCATCGGCCGGGCAAGGCAAATCAGGATACTCAGCGTGCCTTCTTTATGGCTTCGGCTCAGTAGCGCCAGCTTTTGAGGTCGGCGCCCGGCGGGGCAGTCTTGAGGATCCTGGCCATGATTTTCGGCACGTACATCTGATTATAGCGCAGGCGCGATGTGGCGTTCGGGCGCGTGGGATCTCCGTTCCAGCAATGTTCTGCCCGATCCCCGTAGGCGACCTCGCCATCGTAATAGGGATCTTTCGTATTCTTGAGAAACTCTTCCACAAGGTAGACGGCGTTGTTCAGATAGTAGTTATCCATGTCGCCGCAATAGATGTGAATTTTCCCCGCGAGCTTGGGGCCAAGCTTCTTCCAATCCCGCTGGAGAATGTAGCCGAGATCGTAGTTTTCTTGCCAGTACGCTGCCACTGTGGGGTCGATCTCCCCCGTCCTTTTGTCCCATATCCTCTGCGGATAGCCCTCCTTTCCGATCGGGCTGAAGACTGCTTCCCAGATGTCCCATTGGTCGCCGGAGCGCGAGTTGGAGCCGAGCACCAGTTCGCGGTTATTTGCCTGCTCCAGCGTGGTGCTTATGTGCCCCAGGTAGTTGCGCATGCCGGGACGCGGCGTTCGTTTCCAAGCCTCATCCTGATAGTAGGCGTTTTTATCTTTGTAGATATCCACGACCGTGTAGGCCCGGAAATCGATGGGATCCGGGCAAGCCGCGAAGCACCCGTTGTAGTCGTCCGGGTAAAAGATTTGCGTGGCCAGCGCTTCCCAGCCTCCCGTGGATCCTCCATAGGTGAATCGTGCCCAGCCCTCCCCGATGCCACGGAATTGCTTTTCAATGGTTGGGATCAACTCCCGATTGATGGCGTCACCATAGGGACCGAGGTTGGCCGAGTTCACGGCATAGGAGTCGTCATAGTAGGGATTGGCGTGCTGGATCTGCACCACCAGGAATCGGGGAAACGAGGGTCCGGTCCACTCCTTGTAGAACTGATAGGCATATTCCTGGACGATCTTGTTGTACCCTTCGATGCCGAATCGCTTACTGTATTCGGGTTTAAGGTCGGGATCCGGCGGCGTCTCCCGGAAGCCGTCGAATGTGTGTGGATAGTGGCCGTGATACACCATCAGGGGATAGCGGGCATTAGGATGTTCCGCAAAACCCTCCGGGACCAACACCACCGCGCCGAGGTGCATGGGCCGGCCCCAGAACCTGCTCAGCAGATCGCTTTGAATCTTGATGTGCTTGATGTATTTCGTGTCTTTGGGCGCTTCAATCGGGGGAATGACCTGATCGAGCACAATGGGAATGACCTCCCTCCGGGAGGGATCAATCCAGACTTTTTTAGGGGTGCTGTAAAGGTTGCCCGGCGCCAGGTTCCAGTGTTGCCCTTCGCCGCGATCCATGGGAAGCTTGACGGTGTGGCCGTCGGAGCGCCGGAACGTCTCATAGCAATGCAACAATGCCTGGACATGGTACTCGCCCGGCGGTATCTCGGCAATGCTTGCGCGCGGGTAGCCGAACACCTGTCCATCGATGACAGCCGCTCCCCCCGCCTTGAGTCCATCTACATCGATGCCGAAGATCTGCTGCGTGTCGGCATCATCGCTGATCTGAAATCGCGGTTCGGCGGTCCCGTCCTTCGAAACCATCAGGAGCATGCGCCCATCGAGGGGCGTACGGCTCCGTTCTTGGGGGAACGAAATGCTGAAGCGCAGGCGCGCCCCCGACGTGTCCTGTCCCGGCTGACATCCTACAAGAACCGCTAAACCGAGGGCGAAGATGCTGCCCAAAGCCAGCTTCGTGGTGATGATCGCGGATTTCATTGTGCTCTCCTCCCTGGGGATTTCGGCTACTCTACCTCGAACCCCGTCCCCGGAACCGCCATTATAGCAATCCCGGGGTTGCCTGCCCACGATGTCCGGATGGGCTTGCGATTCAGACAGTGGGAATCGCCGCAGGGGCGGCACGAATATTGGAACAGGCCGGCAACTGGGAAATCCAGCCCCGAAGGGGCGGGGCAGCACAGCCCAGGGCGCAAGCCCTGGGAATTAGATTAGGATTTGGAGGCAGCCCTGAAGGGGCGACACAGCCTGCACCGCCCCTCCAGGGCTCACGCCCTGGGCTGTGCTGCGCCGCCCCTGCGGGGCTGGGTGCTTCAGCGCGCGCCAATGTCTGAATCGCAGGGATGGGCGATGGCTCAAGGTTTCAACGGGTTGGATCTTGAGTTCAGCAGTCTCGATCCATTCCGCACCATACGAGCGAAACTCCACCAGCGTGGAGACTGTGGAAAACGGGCACGTCCCCTTTTATAATAGCGCTACCAGACATAGGACCGGCCGTTTGGCCTTGCGGAGGTGCTGCAATTTTGTCCACCGATCGGAGTCACAATGAGACACATCTTGGATTTTCCGGCACTTGCACTGCTTGTATCCCTTGCCGCGCCTGCACGGGAGTTTGCGGCCACCCGCCCCGGCTCGCCGGTCCATACCTTTTCCGTTGTCGCGCGAGATACGCTGACGGGTGAGATGGGTGTTGCCGTCCAGTCTCATTGGTTTTGCGTCGGATGCATCGTTACCTGGGCCGAAGCCGGTGTTGGAGCGATCGCAACTCAGTCGTTTGTGGAACCTGCATTTGGCCGGGATGGCTTGGAACTGCTGCGCAGGGGGGTGTCTGCTCCGCAAGCGCTGGCCCAATTACTGAAGGCTGACAAGGCTCGCAATGTCCGGCAGGTAGCCTTCATCGACAGTCAGGGGCGAACAGCCGCTTGGACCGGCGCGAAGGATATAGCCGCGGCGGGAGACCTCGTGGGCATGCCGGCGAATGGTCGCATCGGAGAGCAGAGAATCGACGGAGCCCCCGCCGACGGCGTAATTCACATCGGCGAGCATTTTTCGGTCCAGGCCAACATGATGTTGAATGATAAGGTCTGGCCGGCGATGGCAAAGGCGTTCCGAGAGGCGAAAGGCGAGCTTGTGGACCGGATGATGGCGGCTCTGGATGCAGCGCAGGCTGTGGGGGGAGATGCCCGCGGCCGTCAGTCGGCAGCACTGATCATCGTAAAAGCCAAATCGAGCGGCAAGCCATGGCAGGACCGCATCTTTGACCTGCGAGTGGACGATGCGGATTACCCGCTTCAGGAATTGCGCCGGTTGGTTGCGTTGCAGCGCTCCTATAACCACATGAATGCAGGCGATCTCGCAACGGAGCACGGCGATCGGGAGGGCGCGCTCCGGGAGTACGGGGCGGCGGAAAAGATCGCTTCCGCGACTCCAGGTATCCTGCCCAGCCGGCTGAACGAGATGCGCTACTGGCATGCCGTTGCGCTCACCAATATGAATCGCATCGAGGATGCATTGCCCATTTTCCGTCAGGTTTTTGCAGCAGATAAAAATTGGGTGCTGATGACGGAAAGGCTGCCCAAGGTTGGCCAACTTCCGGATGATCCGAAAGTGATCGCCCGGATCCTCTCACAGGCGCCGAAAAAATAGCGCTGCGGGCCGCCCGCACGGCCACTTCCTTCCGCAGCACACCCTGCAACGCATGAAAATCGGCTTCGCCGGCGCTGCTCATGGTCAAGGAATGGTGTATCGAGCCCCTCGATTTCGCTATGTTCGAAGCAGGCACGAGACCCAATCCCCCGCGCAGTCCCTAATCGGCCTATTGTCGAAGCAGAAACTACTTGCTGCCCGGCCGCGGCGACAGCCCCGCGTTCTTCATCACTCGCGAGATGTCGTAAGCTGCGGAGCGCGGTTTGCGCGCACACAAGGCGTTGGCCTCGGCGTCGCCGACAAACTGCTCCCGCTTCGGATCCCACCTCAGCTTGCGCTTGAGCTTCATCCCGATCCAGGCCGCAGCGCAGGCTATGAGGCTGGACGCAGCCTGGTCGACCGGTGCAATCGGGTCCTTCCGGCGCACCATGGCCTCGAGCCAGTTGAGATAATGATCCTCGCTTGCTGGCCAGCGCGTGGCGCCTGGACCATACGGGGCGCGCAGGATCGCCGCGTCGCTCGCATCGAGTGACTTGCGCTGCTGGCTCTGCTGCGCAGCAGCCCCGGGATCGCTGGCGGTGACTTGCGCGGAGCCGCGGGCGCAGAAGACCCAGCCGTCGGTTCCTTCGAAGCGGACGCCGTTCGGGTAGGTATGGTCCATCACGACCAGCACGCCGTTGGGATAAGTCATATCGACGTGGTAGGTGTGGTGTACGGTCCACACGTCGCCGGTCATGAACTGGGCGGTGGCCTCGATGCTCGTCGGACCGTCCAGTTCCATGCCCATCCCCCATTGGGCGATGTCCACGTGGTGCGCGCCCCAGTTGGTGATCATACCGAGGCCGAAGTCCTCGGTTGTGATCCAGCCCGGGCGCCCCAGGCCGTCCTGCGGGTGCACGCGGTCTTCCATGTAGGGCTGCTGAGGCGCGGGCCCGAGCCATGTATCGTAATCGAGGTTCGGCGGTACGGGCTGCGATTGGGGCGCCTTGCCCTTCGGCTGATCTTGGCCGATCCCGATGCGCACCACCTTGACCCGGCCGATCCTCCCGTTTCTCACCGCCTCGGTGGCGATACGGAAGGTGTTCCACGGGTTGGCCGACCGCTGCTGGCTGCCGGTCTGGAGGATGCGGCCTTTAGCGCGCACCGCCGTGCGCAGCGCGATCGCTTCGGCGATGTCGTACGTAATCGGCTTCTGGACGTAGGCATCCTTGCCGGCCAATACCGCCTCCACGGCGACCAGCGCGTGCCAGTGATCCGGCGGCGTCACAATCACCGCGTCGATGTCGGACCGGGCCAGCACCTCGTGGTAGTCGCGGTAGGCCGTCACTTCGACCCGGTTCTCGCCTTTGCCCTTGTAGTACTGCTCGGCCTTGCTCCTGGCGCTCTCGAGTCTCTTCGAATCGAGGTCGCACACCGCCACCATCCGGCAGAGGTCGTGCTTCATGGTGCTCTGCATGTCCTCGGTCCCCATGCGGCCGCACCCGATCTGCGCCACACGGATGAGC
Source organism: uncultured Acidobacteriota bacterium (assembly GCA_964353465.1). Lineage (GTDB taxonomy): Bacteria > Acidobacteriota > UBA6911 > UBA6911 > UBA6911 > JAFNAG01. The sequence continues at coordinate 11,930 of CAYGWQ010000068.1, forward strand.
CGGCTGGGCGGCGTCTGAGCGCCGAAAAGGTACGTGCGAGGGATGAAGCCCGGCAGCATGAGACCGGCAGAGCCGGCCAGCGATGTCTTGATAAAGCGGCGGCGCGAGGATATGCGCTCTGAATGCGTTGGATTGGTCATAGGGTCTCCTTACTTCAGTTCTCGGATTTTGATGGAACGGAACGACACTCGGTTCCCGTGGTCCTGCAGGAGGATGAGCCCCTTCGGCGCCTCGCCGAAGGAGGGCCATATCTCGTACTTGCTGTGGTCCACCAGGGCGCGCCACATCTGGGTGTTGCGCTCGTATTCCACGGTCTTGAAGCCGTTCAGCCAGTGCTCCACGTGCCTGCCTTTCACCACGATCCGTGCGCGGTTCCATTCGCCGATGCCGTTGAAGCGGACGTTCTCGGGCGGAATCAGGTCATAGAGGCCCGCCAGCTTTCGATTGCCGTTTACTCCCGCCTTTGCGTCCGGGTGGCGGGCATCGTCCAGGATTTGGAACTCGCAGCCGATGGCCGAACCCTCACCCTTGTTGAGCGCGGTGTCTACGAAATACTTGATGCCGCTGTTAGCCCCCTCGGTGATGTTGAACTCGACGATGAGTTCGAAATCGCCGTACTCGTTCACGGTGACGATGTCGCCCCCGGCCGTGGATTCGCGGCCGCCCGATTCAATGACCGTCAGCACTCCATCGCGAATCTCCCATCCGCCCGGGGGGAAGCGATCAAGCTTCGCGCCTCGCCACCCGGCGGTTGACTTACCGTCCCACAGCAGCCTCCACCCGTCGCGCGCCTCCCGCGGCGACACGGTGTTCGGGATGTGGTTGATCTGCGGCGTTTCGCCCCGATCGGGAGTGCTTTGCGCCTTGAGACCCTCGGTGAGGATCCGCAGGTTTCTCCACCGGATGGTCTGCCCCACCTTTGTCTTGTCGGAGCCGATCGAGTGAACCTGCAAAGCGATGAGGCCGCGAGGCGTGAGGTCGTCGAGGATGTTGGCACATTCGATGCCGTTCAGCCAGGTTCGGATCGAGGGGCCGATCGCCTCGACGCGGAACCGGTTCCACTCGCCCATGCGGAGTGCCTTCCGGGCTGCCTCCTGGTCAATCAGCGTGTGGAGCCAGCCGCGCCGGGCCTCGTCGTAAATGCCTCCGCTCCAGGCGCGCGCCGATGGATCGATCTCCACCTGATAGCCATGGACGCGCCCCTTCTTGACGGCCGGATCGGCGATGCTGCGGACCTGAACCCCGCTGTTCATCTCGGATTCGACCTTCACCTCGAACTCGAAGATGAAATCGCCGAATGTCTCCTTCGCACACAAGAAGCTGTTGGGCGAGTCGAGGACGGTCCGGCCGACAATAGCTCCGTCCTCCACAGTGAATGAAGCGGTGCCGTTGCAAGCGGACCACCCGTCGAGATTCCTTCCGTTGAACAGCGAGCGCCAGCCCTGCTGCGCGTCCACCGGACTGGCCAGGGCCACGAGTGCCAATGCGATCGTCCAGACTGTTTTCATCGGGCTACTCCTCTTAAAGGGCAACGCATCCCATTTCACGGTCCGGGAGATTTCAATCCTGCGCCGGTTGCTTCCACCGATTGGTGACGCCCACAGCGGCGCTAAAAGATTCTTCCTTTGAAACAAGCAGTGTCAATTATACCTGAATTACTTATGTTTGCGGCTTGCCACGCCAAGCCATTTGCGCCTGTTGGGGAACTTTATTGACAGGTGCGACTTTTTTGCCTAGATTGTGAATATCAATTCACATTTGATCCGCGGGCAGTCGTGGAAAAGCTGGATACCGAAGTCAGGCGGGAACAGTTGGCCCAGGCAGCGCTGGCGTTGATTGCTGCTCACGGGCTGAACCGTCTCAGCATGGCGCGCGTGGCTCGCAGAGTAGGACTGGTGCCGTCCGCGATCTACCGTCATTTTGCCGGGAAGGACGCTCTGCTTGATGCAGTGATCGCCCTGATTCGGGACCGGCTGCATCGAAATGTTGATGCAGTAATGGAACAAGCGCCGGACGCCCTCGATCAACTGCGGCGTCTCCTGCTGGCTCACGTCCGTGTGATTCGCGAGAATAAAGGCATTCTGCGCCTGGTGTTCTCCGATGAACTGCACCGCGGCCAGCCCGAAAGAAAGGCCCGGGTCTATGAAGTGGTCGGCAGCTACCTGAAAAAGGTCGCCGCCATCATCTCCCAGGGTCAGCACGAAGGAATCATTCGGGCAGACCTTGATCCGGCAACTGCCGCGGTGATGTTCCTGGGCCTGATTCAACCGGCCGCAATTTTATGGCACTTGAGTGGCGGCGATTTCGACGTGACCAAGCAGGTGGAAAAGGCCTGGCCGATTTTTCTGTCTGCCATCACGGCCGACTGATTATTTTTGTCAATCATGCGAATGGGAATTCACTATTAATGAGGAGGAGGAAACAATGTCGACTGCCACATTGAAGCGAGCAGCGATTGTCTGTTTTCTGGTTGCGATGGGTGGGCTGCTCATTGGGGGCTTTTTTGCCAATCGCGAGGTGCCACCGTATCCGGACCGGGTTACCGGACCTGATGGTAATCTGCTTTTTACGCGGGCGGATATCCTGGCAGGACAGGATGTGTACCAGCGATATGGACTTATGGATCATGGCAGTGTGTGGGGGCACGGATCCCAGCGCGGGATGGAGTTTTCCGCCGTGACGCTTCATCGGGTGGGCGAAGCGGTCCGTGAGCAACTCTCGCGGTCGTCTTTCGGGCGGGTCTATGCCGAACTGGCCGGCGAGGAGCGTGACCTGATCGACCTGCGCACTCGGCGCGATATGAAAGCGAACGCCTATGATCCCGCAACCGGCATTTTGCGGCTGAGCGCGGGCCAGGTGGAGGCCCTGGCAGCAAATGAGCAGTTCTGGGAGCGCACGTTTCGCGACGGCGACACAGCATACGGATTCCTTCCCGAAACCGTTTCCACCATCGAGGAAAGGAAGCAGATCGGCCGCTTCTTCTACTGGACAGCCTGGGTTGCGTCCGCCGCGCGTCCGGGCGTATATTACAGCTACACCAACAATTGGCCTGCCGACCGCAGCGTAGGGAACGTGCCTACCACGGAAACCTACATATGGTCGATCGGCGGGATCATCTCCTTGTTTGTGACTCTGGGCCTGTTCATCTTCTGGGTGCACCGGGATCAGCTCTGGTACGGCGAGGCCAAGGGTATTCCGCTTGCGGAAAAGCTGGTGGATATGCCCTTGACCTCGAGCCAGCTGAAAGCGGCAAAATATTTCCTGGTGGTCATCCTGCTCTTCCTTCTGCAGACGGCGTTCGGTGGCCTCCTCGCGCACTACACGGTCCATCCCGGCACTTTCTACATCCCGGTCGTCGGGCAGCTGATTCCCTACAGCTGGGCCAAGTCCTGGCACCTGCAGCTCGCAATATTCTGGGTCGCCACTACCTGGGTGGCATCGGCGATTTACCTGGCGCCAATCGTTGGCGGGCGTGAACCGCGCGGGCAGGGCATTCTGGTTCAGATCCTCTTTGCTGCGATCCTGCTGGTAGCGGTGGGTAGTCTCGCCGGTGAAGTTGCGGGGATCAACGGGATGTTTGGCGATGCATGGTTCTGGCTGGGGCACCAGGGTTGGGAGTACCTCGAACTGGGCCGGCTCTGGCAGATCCTCCTGTTTGTTGGACTGCTCGCGTGGCTGGTGATCGTTTACCGTGCCGTGCACAACAAGTCCTCGGAAATCCGCGATCGCGATTTCCGGTCGCTGGTCAATTTCTATGTCTTCAGCGCCATCCTCGTGGTGCTTTTCTTCGCATTCGGCTTCTTTTTCAGCCGCGGTTCCCACCTCACGGTGGCCGACTACTGGCGCTGGTTCGTGGTGCACATCTGGGTCGAAAGCATCTTCGAGTTCTTCGGCGTTGCGGTGATCTCGGTACTGCTCGTCGCCATGGGTCTCGCATCCGCGAAAGCGGCCCTCCGCGTTGCCTACTTCACGGCTGCCCTGGTGTTTCTTAGCGGCATCCTCGGCACGGCCCACCACTACTTCTGGTACGGCGGACCCTCGCTGTGGCTGGCAATCGGCTCGGTATTCTCTTCGATCGAACCGGTGCCCCTGTTCGGCCTTGTCGTCCGCGGTCTTCTGGAGTATAAGTCGGTCCGCGCAGAAGGGCGCGAGTTCCCCTATCGCTGGCCCCTGTATTTCCTGGTTGCCAGCTCCTTCTGGAACTTCCTCGGCGCGGGGGTCTTCGGATTCCTGATCAATCTCCCCGTGATCAACTACTTCGAACACGGGACCTACCTCACCGTAAACCACGCGCATGGCGCGCTCTTTGGAGTCTATGGCATGCTCTCGATCGCCTTGCTGCTCTTCTCCTGGCGCGGCTTGGTGCAGCGCGGCCGGTGGAATGATCGCCTGCTTGCGATCTCTTTCTGGGGACTGAACGGCGGGCTGATGCTTATGACCTTGACGACGCTGTTCCCGGTCGGCATCGCTCAGGCCTGGACCAGCTATAAGGAAGGTCTCTGGATGGCCCGGGATGTAAGCTTCTTCGAGCGCCCGCTCGTTTCGTTCCTCGGGCAATTCCGCATTGTTCCCGACACCATCATCATCGTGTTCGGTGTGCTGCCTCTCGTTTACTTCCTCTTCAAGACTTTCCCGCATCTCAAGTCACAGGAGATCAAGGAAGGCGAATCCGTTTGGGATCGACTGGGTATCAAACTGTAAAGCGGCCCCTCGATCGCGCGGGCGCCTGCCGTTGGCGGCAGGCGCCCATGCCATCCTGCCGCAATCCTGCACAATCCCGCCCCCAAATCTCCAGCCGACTTCCCGGAATTGCACAGCGCAACATAGCCGCCGCCAGAGAATCACAACGCAAAGACGCAAAGACTCCAAGTCGCGAAGCACGCGGTCATCCAATACGTCGACTTTGAGTCTTGGACGCTGTAAAAAAATCGGGGACAGTCCACCCGCGCCCGGCCAAAGTGTTGGTAATTGGGTTTCTGAAGCGGGGCGCTTGGGACAGTCCCCAATTTTTTCACAGCTTCTTGGCGCCTTCGATGTTGGGAATAGATTGGCCAAGCATGAAGAAGACAGGAGTCAGGACACAGGAGACGGGATGGGAACAGAATTGTGCGTGGATTGTCACCGTAGAATTATGGGCCGCCGGATGGCGTGGAGCGGGTACTTGGGTGCCGCGGCGCCAATCGGCCCGACGGATCTTCTCCGACTCCCGTCTTCCGTCTTCCGACTCCCGTCTTCCGACCGCTGGCTCCTGTCTTCTGTCTCCTCCTCGCCTCCGGCACTTCATTCACAGCTGTTTCGCATCTCAGCGGTTCAAAGCTCTTGACAGGCGACACACGAGTTGCGTACCTCAATTCGCACAATCGTGACTTGGGACACAAGAATTCGCGCCTCCCGGCGGGTAGACTTTGTCTATACCCTCCCCCCCGCAATCCGCGATCGGGTCGCGGATTGGAATCGGCAGCCTGTCAACCGCAGGTCTTATGCACGACGGCGTTGAACTTGGAGCAACCAAACGATTCGTTACCACATGACGCGAGTGGATGCGGAGGTGAAAGATGTTTCGAAAACGTGCTGCACCCATCCTGGTGTTGGGCATCGGGAACACGGTGAAGGGGGATGATGGAGTTGGCATAGACATTGTCCGCCGTCTATCGCGCTGGAGCCGCAACTGGTATGGCGCGGTCGAGTATCTGGAGGGGGGAACCCAGGGGATTGCACTGCTGGGTTCCATAGCCGGTCGCTATGCTCTGGTGATCCTGGATGCGGTCGCGCTGGGCGCCCCTCCCGGCATGGTCCATCTGCTTCAGGACGGAGAAGTGCTGGCTCTGAGCCAACACTCGACGTCAGCGCATGAAGGGAATGCTGGCGAATTGCTTGCCTCGGCGCTGCTGCTTGGGGAACTGCCCGAGCGGATCTTTCTGGTCGGCATCGAGCCGGCGTGTCTGCAAAGCGGCATCGGGCTATCCCAACCCGTGCGGCGCGCCATCCCCGAAGCGCTTGGCCTGGCCCGGAATGTTGTTGCGGAAGCCCTGGAATCACAACTTCTGTCGGCGGCCTTTGATCTACGGCAGCCATCCGAGTGGCCGGCCATGATCGGTCGATAATCAGACCCCTGACGACTGATTTTTCCCGGAGCATCCTGCGCCGGAATTGCGATATAGTAATGCCGGCGCAGGTTTTCTATGCTTCAGGGAATTCGCAGATACTTCGGCTTTGACCGGTACGCCACATCCTTCCGTACTGAAATTGTCGCCGGCGTCACCACATTCATGACGATGTCGTATATCATCGTGGTGAACCCCAAGGTCCTCGAGGTAGCGGGGATCCCGGTCGGCGCCTCGATGGTGGCGACCATTCTCACGGCCGCCTTCGGATCGCTCGTCATGGGCGTTTACGCCCGCCGCCCTTTTGCCATCGCTCCCTACATGGGAGAGAACGCCTTCATTGCCTACACGGTGGTTGTGGCTCTGGGATACAGCTGGCAGGCAGCTCTGGGCGCGGTCTTTATCGGCGGGGTCCTCTTCATACTGCTGACGATCTTCAGGCTGAGGCAGTGGCTGGTCGAAGCGATTCCCGAAGGCCTGCGATACAGTTTTGCGGTCGGCATCGGCCTGTTTATGACATTCATCGGCTTGAATGTGACCGGGATCATCGTGCTCGGGACGCCCGGCGCCCCGGTCAAGATCGGTGTCGTCACCAGTGCCCCGGTCTTGCTGGCGGTCCTGGGATTCCTGATCATTGCCGTGCTTATGCTGCACAGGATTCCGGGAGCGATCCTGCTGGGGATATTGGCAACGACGATGCTGGCTTTTATCTTCCGGGTGGCAACCCCGCCGCAAAGTTGGATCAGCCTCCCTCCCAGCCTGGAACCGACACTGCTGAAACTTGACATCCGGGGGGCTCTGCGCTGGGATTTCTTCGCGATTGTCCTCACCGTATTCGTGATGGCATTCGTCGATACCATGGGCACACTAATTGGCGTCTCATCGCGAGCGGGGTACCTCGACGAGAAGGGGCGGCTCCCAGAGATCGAGAAGCCCATGATGGCGGACGCCCTGGCTACGAGCTTCGCGGCCTTGATGGGAACCACGACGGCAGGAGCCTACATTGAGTCGGCGGCCGGCATCGAGGCGGGGGGTAGGACGGGATTCAGCACGGTCGTGACCTCATTCCTCTTCCTGCTCTCGCTCTTTTTCGCTCCGTTCCTGACCTCGGTCCCCCCTCAAGCTTATGGACCGGCGCTTATAGCGGTCGGCTATCTGATGGTCAAGCCGATCACCAGGATCAACCTCGATGACTACACCGAACTCTTCCCGGCCTTCGCGGTGGTGATCCTGATGAGCTTCACCTTCAACATTGGCATCGGCATTACAGCCGGATTTGTCCTCTACCCCTTTTTCAAGCTGACAGCCGGCAGGCAGCGGGAAGTCAGTCCGGGCCTCTGGGTGCTTTGCGCACTTTCCCTGCTTTTCTATATCTTCTACCCCTACGCTTAGAATGGGGACGCAATCTCATTCACCTGTGCCATGGTACCAGCACAATGCCCGCGGTCAGGATCGATAGGATTGCCTCCCCTTTTGGCCCCATTTACCCCGATGGACCATCCAACCTTCCCGAGCTGCGTAGATGGTTTTCTTTGAGGTTTTTGTGGTGCTTGTGGTTCAATCATAATCCGAACGGTCGGCACGCAACGTCCAAATTGAATTCATGACTACTTGACTGGTCAATCAGGTCATATTACAATGGCAGCATGAAACCGATGACTCTCGCCGCCAGTGAATTCAAAGCCAAATGCCTCCGCCTTCTCGACCGTGTCGAAGCAGAGGGTGAAACTCTGGTGATCACAAAACGAGGACGCCCGGTTGCCAAGGTAGTGCCGGTATCCCCCCCGAAGCGCTCTCTTCGGGGCAGCTGGAAGGGCCAGGTCAAAATCAAGGGCGACATCGTTCATTTCGACACCAGTCGGGATTGGGAGAGCAGTCGCTAGATGCCTGGGATCTTGCTGGACACGCACATTTTAATCTGGTGGCGAATGGATTCGCAGCGGCTGGACCGGAGCCAGGCTCGACGGCTGCAGGATCTGGAGAACCGGCAGAAGCCGATCGCCATAAGTGCCATCACACTGTGGGAGATCGCGATGCTGGCGGCACGCGGCCGGATCGACTTCGCCGAGCCGCCGGATATCTGGCTCGAAGAGCTCGAAGGGCACCCTCTGATCGAAGTGCTGCCCTTGACGGCCCGTATTGCGGCGGAGAGCGTACGCCTCGGCCCTGATTTCCACAACGATCCCGCCGATCAGATTATCGTCGCCACGGCTCGTCTTCATGGACTCCAGCTGATGACGGCCGATAAGCGCATTCGCGCGTGGGGGAAGGTCTCGATCCTCTAAGGGTGCAGCGCAAATACACCTAAAATGGGGACGCTGTTAACCGGCCAATCCGCCTTTATTGATAGCAGTCCAAAGCTGATTTCCTTCTTCA